>JBEKDH010000011.1:0-39700 GCA_050014455.1 Occallatibacter sp. | reverse complement strand
GGCGTGGCTCCTTTGCGCAGAGCAAGCGTGCTCTGGCCTGCCGACTTCTCCTCTTCAACCTCTTCGCTCGCTTGCCAGAAAAACAGATACGGACTGATTGTAGTGCCAAGGATCGCGACCAGCGTAGCCCATTCATCTCTGCTGTGCGGCATCGACGGAATGAGTGTATCGCGCAGCACCTGGCCCCAGTCGGCCCCCACCACAAACGCGGTAATGGGGTATGCGAAGAGCACAAGGACCAGCCACTTGAGCACATTCGCAATCTGCTGATAATGGAGCCGGACCGTAGCCCACGAAATAAGCAGCGCGAAGACCACCACAAACCAGTGGGAATTGATTCGCGACAGCATTGCAGCCGCATCCGCCATGCCGGCGAGGTCCGCCGCAATGTTAATCGTGTTCGCGGCCAGAAGGGCGATAACGAAAGCAAGCAGAAGCCACCGTGGAAATCGCTGCTTGAAGTTCCCGGCCAGGCCTTGCCCCGTCACCTTGCCGATGCGGGCGCACATCATTTGAACCGCGGCCATCAGCGGCCAGGTGATGAGTGCGGTCCAGAGAAGCTTGGTCCCGAGCTGCGCGCCGGCAACGGAATATGTGGCGATGCCTGAAGGGTCATCGTCTGCGGCCCCAGTGATGACGCCGGGGCCGATCGATCTCAACAGCGATCGAATCCACCCGGATTGGCCAAGTGGTTGGGTCGTTACGGCGATTCGTGCAGGTTTTACTTGCCTTTGCTGCAAGCGGGATCCGCCGTTGAATTCTTCGATCTCAGCGTTACATGGGCATCGAGGTGCAACTCAGTATCCTCAATGACATCGCGGACCGCATCCTTTGCCTGGCCCCAGGCGCTTTCGACCTTGCCCTTCGCCTGCTGAACAATGCCTTCAACCTGGAGTTTGGTATTGCCCGTCATTCCGCCCGCCTTGCGCTTGGCGCTTCCCGCAACTTCGTCGATCATGCCCTTCACTCGAGCCCTATTCATCGTTCCACCTCCGTGGATTCAACGCTTGCAGATTGATTTGAGGCGCCGGAAAACCATTCAAGCGCTTTAACCAACAGGAAAGCAGCAGGGTGACCGTCAAACTACAGCGACGCCGCTCGACCTCAGAGAGAGGAGCGGTGCCATGAATGCCCTTGCGAACAGTCGGCTGTCTTTCTTCCCCGGCATGATTGAGAGTAGCGATTCAAATTGCATTGTTCTGAGCTATTGAGACCATCCCCGTCGCTACGGATACCGGCCTTTGGGAGACTCTGCACAAGTGTCTATTGTGCGGCCGGCATTCCCTCAGGGGTTAAAAGGCCAACATCAGTTTTGTTGCATTTGCGGCACGACACCCCGCCCAGAGGGTTCCCCAGCACCCGATAGGGGCCGGTTACAAAGCGGGCTTGCGCAGAGGTTCCCCAGCCCTCGGATTCGCTGCAACGGTTTCCAATCGAGAAACTGAGTTATAAGGCAAGGTATTTGTTCCGTGATGATTGCGCCGGATGCTACGACTCTAGCCGTACACTGCGAGCTCGTTCCTTCATCTATTCTTTCTCCCCCGCGGGACGAAGTTATCGTTGCCCGGCCAATCCCGCGCATGCGCTCAGTGCTCTTCTCTTCCCGGCCGGAGCATGAGGTCCTTTATGGCTTCGCGGGGGTCTTTGCCTTCATTGAGAATCAGCTCCATCTGTTCGGTGATCGGCATTTCGATACGGTGTATGCGGGCGAGGCCGAGGGCGGCGCGGGTGGTGAGGACGCCTTCAGCGACCTTGCCGCCCAGGCTATCGAGAATCTCCGCGAGGCTGCGGCCCTGGCCCAATGCCTGGCCGACCGTCCGGTTGCGGCTGAGCGAGCCGGTGCAGGTGAGCACCAGGTCGCCGACGCCGGAGAGGCCGGCGAGGGTTTCTCGGCGGCCTCCGCAAGCCACGGCAAGACGCGTGATTTCGGCGATGCCGCGGGTGATGAGGGCGGCGGCGGAGTTGTGGCCGAGGCCGACTCCGGCGGCGACTCCGGCGGCGATGGCAATGACGTTCTTGAGCGCGCCGCCGAGTTCGACGCCGACAACATCGGTGCTGGTATAAAGTCGAAGGGTTTCAGACGAAAACTCATGCTGGATGCGGGCGGCGTTTGCGGCATCCTCGAAGGCGACGGTAATTGCGGTGGGCTGGCCCTGGGCGACTTCAAGGGCGAAGCTGGGGCCAGAGAGGGCGCCTATGGGCACCGTGAGACCGATTTCTCCCAGGCTGGCGGCGATCACCTGCGTCATGCGCAGATAGGTGCGGTTTTCAACGCCCTTGGTGGCGCTGACGACGATCTGGCCGGGATGAAAATGGGTGCGGAGACGGGCCAGAGCGGGGCGGAGAAACTCAGAGGGGACGACGGAGACTACAATTTCGGCATCGGCGACGGCGGAGTTCTCGCCGGTGACGGCGATAGCGCGGGGGATGGGAAAGCCGGGAAAGAAGAGCGTGTTTTCGCCGGCATCGACGATCTCCTGAGCAAACTCCGGGCTGTGGGCCCAGAGGGTGATCCGGTGACCGCCACGGCGGTAAAGCGAGAGCGCGATGGCGGTTCCCCAGGCGCCGGAACCTAAGACGACGATGCGGCTCATATGGCTTTC
Organism: Occallatibacter sp.; assembly: GCA_050014455.1. Lineage (GTDB taxonomy): Bacteria > Acidobacteriota > Terriglobia > Terriglobales > Acidobacteriaceae > Telmatobacter. The sequence goes on along the minus strand of JBEKDH010000011.1, from coordinate 37,097 downwards.
CTGGCTCCCAGGCGGGATTCCGTGCCGGCCAACAGACGCCGGATGTTCTGGTGGTGCTTGACGACGATGAGCAGGGCGACAGCGAACTGGGCGGCAATGAAGATGGGCGGTCGAGGGCCGCTGACGAGAAGCCAGGCGAAAGCCGGGAAACTGGCCGCGCCAAGGATGGAGGCCAGAGAGACATAGCGGCTGACGAGCAGCACCAGGAAGAAGACGCCGATGGCGGCCAGCGCCGCAGTTGGAGCGGCAACGAGGAAGACGCCGAAGCCCGTGGCCACGCCCTTTCCGCCGCGAAAACCGAGCCAGACGGGAAACATGTGGCCGAGGACAGCGAAGAGAGCGGCGATGGCCTGGGCGGTGCGCGCCGGAGCGGAGGGCATGAGCAGAGCTCCGAGCAGGGCGCCCAGCCACACGGCCGAGCAGCCCTTGAACATGTCGAGCAGAAAGGTAGCCGCGCCCAGGCCCTTGCCGCCGGAACGGAGGACGTTGGTGGCGCCGATGTTGCCGCTGCCAACGGAGCGGATGTCCTGGTGGCGGAAGATGCGGACCAGCAGGTATCCGGTAGGGATGGAGCCCAGCAGGTAAGCAGCGGCCGCGATCAGAAAGCTTGCGAGGAGCATGACGAGTGAGAGTTTAGCAGGTCGAGGGGCGTCTACCCCAGCGACGACTTGTGCGTCATGATACCCTCCGGGGTCGGGGGATCGTCTGGGTCGCCCTTGAACCGGCGAATAGACCGCCCGGCGATATAATTGCGCGCATGAAGCGTTTTCTGTTGATTTCGCTCTTGTCCCTCACAGCTCATTTCTGCGCGCAGGACGACTGTTCTCCCACCGCCCTTTCGCAGGCGGCCGCCCAAGTTTTGGCTCTTCAAAAGGAACTTGGACAAGCCCAGGTCGGCGAGTCGGACACTGATGTTCCCCCTTTGGTCGCAGACAAAATTACGAAGCTCAAAGACGCCTTGGTCCGTGCCGCCGACGCTGCTCTTGCCTGTACAAAACCGTCCGTGGATCCAACCGAGCTGCAAAAAGATATGGTTCGTGTGCTTCACGCAAATCAAACGGAATACGATGGAAACCCAAACATTTCCAGGGACGACCCTCGCTTTGTCAAACTGCCGGGGTATTACGGCCACAATTTGAGAGTTCAGGTGAGTCGACAGTCAGGCGCTGTAGGAATTCTTGAGATCCAGTTTTCGTTTGATATTGAGTGCGGCGATGACAACATGCTCTTGGCTTACGGACTTCGCAACGGAAAATGGGTACAGGCGCTGCGTTGGCAATCGCCACCTCTCAAGAGTGTTTCGGACGCCTTCGGCGATTTTTTCCTGTCAACAATCCTTCTCGGTCCTTCAGCTTTGGAGAGTGGGACGCCGAAGTGGCGAATCGTTGTGGCGCACGGTACGCCTTGGTGCACGTCTCGCTTCAGCAGTTTCAAGATTGATGTGCTAACCCCTGGCCCCGATCCAGCTTCACCTAAAGTTCTATGGCATACCGAAAGAGGTTATTCACGAGGCGATTTTGACACCAGGCTCAAATCGTCTGGAAGTACATTCGAGTTGCGGTTGAACAGCCCTTGCATGAATGCGGATTCTTACGAACGCCACGTGATCTATCGATACAGCGTAGACGAGAATCAGGCTGTCCATCGGATTGAACCGATTGCCACCAATGCTCGTGGTTTTGTGGAAGAGTGGCTATACTCGCCATGGTCCGAATCGCGAGACTTTTCTGAAGCGGATCATGCGGCCGAGCTGAAAGAGGTCCATGACCAATTCGATCTGCCATCCAACGATTCCAAATACGTCAGTCATAGCTACGGTCCGGTTCGAGCTTGTGCGGCTCCCGGCATATTTCAGGTCCAAATCGATTCAACACTGGAAACGATCGTTCCTGGGAAACCTGGCGGAGACTCCAAGCCCCTTCCCAGCCGCTATTTCCATGTGCGTGAGGTAAAGGATGGATACTTGATGCTTTCTGCTCCAACCATGCCTGATTTAACATGTGCCGGGGCAAACCTGATGCCGGCAGGGGGCAGCTAGCCGCTCCCGAACCACCTGCCAACTTGGCATTCCACTAAGGACCGTCAATCTCGTCAAACCGATTCACTGTCCTGTTGCGGCTTCAGTCGGAGACCATGAGCTCGCCGGGGACGATGGGGCGGGTGCGATAGAGCAAGCCGCGCTGCGCGAGCAACCCCATCAGGAGCAATGCGGCTAAGTAGACGAGGAGCTTGGCCAAGTCGCCTGCATGGCTGCGCGGCAGGGTCTTCCACAGGACGAGCAGGAGGGTTTGCGCCGCGGTGACGGCCCAGACTGAGCCGTAGAAGTAGCGGCGTTCGGTGCCTTCGGTTCTGGTGGAGGGTCCGACGCGGGGCAGCATGCCGAGGCCGCCCAGCAGCAGGATGACGGCGCACAACGGCAGATAAGCGTAGTTGTAGATCTGCTTCATGTACCAGATGCCGGTGAAGACGGCGATGACCAGGCCAGCGAGGTTGAGCAGGGCGAAGTTCAGCACGGCGTTCCAGGCGAAGGTGTAGCAGACGCGCCGGTAGAGGGGGTTGGACTTGTCCTCGTCGAAGCGCAGGATGTAGGGACGGGGTTCAGCGCCGGGCAACTGTCCGCGCAGGCCGGCGATGCCCGTGCCCAACAGCACCGCGGCGAGCCAGGCCAGATTGCCCCCATGAAAGCCGCGGGCAAAGAGCGAAAAGGTCAGGGGTCCGGGAGTGAGAAAGAAGACCCAAATCCAGATGGGCCAGTGGCACAGCCGGTAGATGCGGGTGTTCCGCTCGCGGATCTTCCGTTCCTGGGCAAACTCCACTTTTCCGCGATATTGCATTGGCAAGAGTCTCTCAAGGCAATGGGGCAAGCGTCAATGCCGCGGCGAGGGGGATGACAGATACGCTAGGGCGAGGCGATCCGAATTGGGTTCGGAGGCTCAGGGAAACGATCTCAGCGCTGAAGAATAGCCTGGCGGGCAGAGCGAACCTCGGCGGCCAGGACTTGCAGAACCTTGAGCGACATGAGTGGATCGGATTGCATGAGGGCGGTGAAGTCGTCGCGGGTGATGAAGCCGAGCTTGGCTCCGCTGCGGGCGGTTGCGGTCAACGTGTAGGGCTCATTGCCGATCAATCCAGGCAGGCCAAGCACCGAGCCAGGCGCTGCATGGGCAGACAAAATGGCTTCGCCCGCCAGGGAAGTCATGGTGAGGGTAACCTCTCCCGTGTGCAAAATGTATAGGCCGGCAGGCTTGTCTCCCTGACGGAAAAGGACGCTTTCCGCGCCACATGAGAGTTCGATGGCTCGTTGACCAAGCGCCTGAATGAGCTTCGGATCGGCGACAAATGCAGATGGGTCAAGCTTCAAGTGCGGCCTCCAAGAGTGGAACTGGGGAGTGAGCGGCTCACGGGCCCTTAAGGGCTTTGGGGCTATGGTCGCACCGATGGGACCGGAGTTTTGTGATGGGCATCACCTATCAGCGGTTAACGCGGTTGCAGCCTGCTCACACTCCCCGTCGGTGGCGACGGGCAGTGTGAACAAGCCCAAATTACGAGAGTTCCGGTATTGCGTTACGAAATAGGTGCATCGCGGAACCGGCTTACGAATCAGGTAAATATGGACAAGTGCCTGGGCGTTTCTGTATTGGATATTGTCGAAATGCGAGTCGGAGAGCCGGCGGGAAGCGCGATTGCGCGGACGGTGGAACTGGCACGGAACGTGGAGCAGTGGGGCTACAAGCGCTACTGGCTGGGGGAACACCACTCGATTGCGGGGCTGGCCGGCTCGGCGACGCAGGTGCTGGTTGGGCATGTGGCGTCGGCGACGAAGCGAATCCGAGTGGGCGCCGGCGGTGTGATGCTGCCCAATCATGCGCCGCTGGTGGTGGCCGAGCAGTTTGGGACGCTGGATGCTTTGTATCCGGGGCGAATCGACCTGGGTGTGGGAAGGGCTCCGGGCGGCGATCCGAACGCGATGAAGGCGCTAGGACGGATTCTGGTGAAGGGCGGGGATCTTTCTTCGAGGTTCGATACTTTTTCAGAACTTCTGGAGGAATTGCGGGGTTATTTGGAAGCGGAGAAGCCGGGCCAGGCCGTCAGGGCGATTCCGGGCCAGGGAAGCAACGTGCCGATTACCGTGCTGGGGTCCAGTGTTTTCAGCGCTCAGCTTGCGGGCAGGCTGGGCCTCCCGTATGCCTTTGCAGCCCATTTTGCGCCGGAGCATAGGATTGCGGCGGCTGAAGCTTACCACCAGCACTTCCGGCCTAACGAGACGCAGACCAAGCCGTACCTAATGATGGCGGTTCCGGTGATTGCCGCGGCTACGGATGGCGCTGCGATGCGGCTGTTTACCACTCTGCAGCAGAGATCCTTGAGGCTCATCCGAAATGAGCCGGTGTGGTTGCTCCCCCCTGTGGATTCGATGCAGCCGCTGTGGTCGGCATCGGAGCAGGTGGCTGTCGAGAACCGGCTGACGGCGGCGATTGTGGGCTCGGACTGGACGGTGAAGGCTGGGCTCGAGAGGCTGGTGCGCCAGACCGGCGCCGACGAGGTGCTGGTGGTGACGGATGCCTACGTGCAGGCGGATCGGCTGGAGTCTCATCGGAGGGTTGCGGAGATTGCGGCGGGGATAAAGATCGAGAGCGTCAATCGGGGCGATGAGGCGGAATGGGCAAAAACCGCGAAGACTTCTGCCCCGTTGCTGCGAAGGGTCGTCTGAATTCCCGGCGACGCGCCGCATTGATTGAATGCAGCGCGAAGCGCTGCGAAATGGCCCACCCTGCTTTCAAGTTAACCAGTCAACGCCGCGGAGTATCCCATGTCACTGCGTGCGGAGGACGATACTTGGATGGGGCAATCACAAATACCTCAGCCGTCCATCAGGCTTTCATATTGAGCGTTGGAACTGCCGGACCGGGAAGGATGGTTCGGGCCTCCGTGTGCATATTCATGCAATGGAATCAACAAGTTCATAAAGATGGAGTGCTTGCTGGCTCACCGCAAAAGTCTGTTGCGACGGTTGCCTCTCATGCTCCCGTTCGCCCTTCCCTTTCAGCGCCTGCTTGACACAGTTCGACGCCAGCCATGAAACTGCCAGCAAGGTTGCTGAGGCACGGAAGGGCGAATGCGCCCGGCCCGTTCCGGAAGAGGCGGATTTGATCCCGGTGAGCGCACCCAAAACTAGGCTGAGCTTTTCGCTCGCTTCCACCATGGAGAGCGTTGACGCGGTGGAGGCGGCCGCGGAGAAGATGGCCCTCGAGGCCGGCCTGGACGAGGACGAGCGATTCCACGTAACCATGGCGGTGCGCGAGGCAGCCGTGAACGCCGTCTTGCACGGCAACGAATACGACCCCGCCAAATCCATTGAAGTCAGCCTTGAGAACACCGGCGCGGCGCTGGTCTTTACAATCGCGGACCAGGGCAGGGGCCTTGATCCCGAGACGCTGCCCGACCCCAGAGCGCCGGAAAACCTCTTGCGCGGAACCGGCCGCGGCATCTTCCTTATCCGTTCCTTCATGGATGAGGTACACTTTCGGCAACTGCATCCCGGAACCGAGTTGACGCTGGTCAAGCATCTGGCGCCGCCAGGCGAAGACACCTGAGCGCAATTCGCGCACGGAGCATTGGCGGCTGACAGGGGTCGACCTTTCTCAGCCCCAGACCTGGGCAGGTTGGAAGATTCCCGCCGCCTGAAACCGCAAAGGCACTATAATCGCAGTATCAACAAGGAGGATTTTCCGTGGCACTTACTATTGCTTCCCGTGAAGTGGACGGCGTCGCCGTTCTTGATCTCAGCGGCCGGATCACTCTGGGCGAGGGCAGCGTGCAGATTCGCGATGCCATTCGCGACCTGATCGGCAAAGGTCAGAAAAACATCCTGCTCAATTTGGGAGACGTGAACTACATCGATAGCTCGGGGTTAGGCGAGCTGGTGAGCGCCTACACATCGGCGCGGAACCAGAGCGCCGCGCTCAAGCTGCTCAAGCTGACCAAGAAGGTCCATGACCTGCTACAGTTGACCAAGCTTTACACCGTCTTCGATATCTACGACGACGAGGCGCTCGCCATCTCCTCCTTCAAGTAGGTCGCGCCGCGCCCAGACCATAGAGCATTTTCGGGTCAGGTGTTAACAAAGTGCTGGGTGCCCCATCCTTGATTCGCTTTTTGATTCAAGGGTGGGAGACCTCAAGTCTCATTTCGAATCGTAAACAGTCAGGCCGAGAATTCTCTAGCCATTCGCGAAGGCCATCCCGCGCTCCGGGATGGCCTTTTAGCATGGGTCCGCAGCGCCGGCGCGGAATCCGGCCTCAGAACTTAACCGATGGCACGGCCTGCGCGGCGGGACTGGCCGCGAAGTAGGCTGTGTTTTCCTTGAAGCCGGCCATGCCCGCCCAGATGTTATTGGGGAACTGAAGGATGAAAGTGTTGTAATCCTGGATGGCGTCGTTATAGCGCTTGCGGGCAACACTGATGCGGTTCTCGGTGCCTGCAAGCTCATCCTGCAAGCGCATGAACTGATCGCTGGAGCGCAGTTGCGGATAGTTTTCGACGAGCAAAAGCAAGCGGCCCAACGCGGAATCGAGCTGCCCGTTGGCCGCGATCTTCGCTTGCGGCCCCTGCGCATTCAACATGCCGGCCCGCGCATTGGCAATATCGCCAAAGACCGTGCTCTCCTCCTTGGTAAAGCCCTTGACGGTCTCCACCAGGTTGGGAATCAGGTCGGCTCGCCGCTCAAGCTGCACGTCCACCTCCGACCACTTGCTCTTTACGGTCTGATCCAATGCCACCATCTGGTTCCGAGCGCTTACATAGCTGCCAAAGCCCATTAGCAAAACCAAAACCAGAACGCCTACAATGCCCAACCCAATCCAGAATCCACGACTCATAAAGCCCTTTTCTCCTTCGGCCTCCATCAAGGAAGCCCCTTCATTCAAGACTCGAAAGAACTACCAGCTTCCACCGGCGCCGCCGCCGCCAAAACCGCCGCCATCGCCGCCGAAGCCGCTAAAGCCACCGCCGGAATCTCCTCCGCCGGAATCGCCACCACCGAAAAAACCCCCGCCACCGCCGGAATCTCCGCCACCGAAGCCTCCGCCACCGCCGGGGCCGTTAAATGGGTTCCATCCCCAGCGCTTGAAGACGCCCAAAAAAACCAGGAAGCGCAGAATCCAAGGGCTGAAAACGATCAATGGAACGATCGTCAACACCAGAATGGTAGCAATCTTCGTGGTCAGCGACGCCGGCTCGTCCTCGTCGGAAGCGGAAGCGGGTGGCGCTTGCGAAGCCTCCTCGTCCAGCGTCACCTTGGCATCGGCGGCGATCACCTGCGCCACCTCATTCACTCCCAGCGTCACGGCCCCGTCGAAGTCGTTGGCGCGCAGATAAGGAACCATGTCGCGGCCAATGTCGCCCGCCTTGGCGTCGGGCAGAATTGCTTCCAGGTCGTAGCCCACTTCGATACGGCGTTTTCGGTCGTCCACGGCCAGCAGGAACAGCACTTGGCGGTCCGATCCCTTGCGGCCAATCTTCCACTTGTCTTCAAGCCGATTGGCGTAGTCCGCTGCGTCGGCCCCATCCAGGGTATGGATGGTTACCACGGCGATTTGCGCATTGGCCTGGGAGTGGTCCAGTTGCCCGCAGATGCGATCCAGCCGAGCGATGGCCTCGGGCGACAGCACGTGGGCAAAATCGCTCACGTAATCGGTGGGTTGGGGCAGATCCTCCACCCGCTCGGCCCAGGCGGCCATAGCGGAAAAACCCACGGCAGCGGCCAACAGCAGCCGGAAAACGAGTGAAAATGCTCGGCGAATGCCCTTCATCGCTTTCTATTCTACGCGGATGGCAGGGAAAAGGTTCCCTCGGTACTGCTGCCGAGCTTCTAGCTGTCTTTGCACTACACTTGAAGGAAATGACTCAGAACGAGCTTCCGCCTGCCCCCATCGCCCGCAAGCAGCACACTGAGACCCGGTTGCATGGCGTAGTCCTCAGCGACGACTACGCCTGGCTGCGCGACAAGGATGACCCCGAGGTCACCGCCTACCTCGAAGCCGAGAACGCCTACGCCGAGGCCTGCATGGCGCCGCTCGCCGGCCTGCGCGGAGAGCTCTACCAGGAAATGCTCTCGCACGTGAAGCAGACCGATGTTTCGGTTCCCTTTCTGGACCGCGGCTGGTGGTACTTGACGCGCACCGAGGAGGGCCGCCAGTACGCCATCCACTGCCGCAAGCGGGACGAGCCCGGCGCGCCGGACACCCCACAGATGCTGGGTGCCCCAGGTCTCGCTTCTGAGACCTGGGAAACCTCAAATCTCAAAGCGGACGACGTTCATGACGAACAAGTGCTGCTCGACGGCAACCAGCTTGCCGAGGGCCACACCTTCTTCGCGATCGGCGCAACCGACATTACCGACGACGGCCGCTTGCTGGCCTACACGACAGACACAACGGGCTTCCGCCAGTACACGCTGCATATAAAGGACTTGGACACCGGCGAAACGCTTGCCGGCTTGGTTGAGCGCGTTGGCTCTGTGGTGTGGGCCGCCGACAACCGCACGCTTTTCTACACCGTCGAAGACGAGGAGCAGAAGCGCCAGTACCAGCTTTGGCGTCATACTTGCGGCGCGCAGGCTTCGGAAGATGCGTTGATTCTCCAGGAGGACGACGAGCGCTTCAACCTGGGCGCGGGCCGCACCCGCGACGGCAAGTTTCTGGTGGTCGAATCGGCCAGCCACACCACCACCGAATCCCTCGTGCTGGCGGCGGACGATCCGCTGGGCGTCTTCGCCCTAGTCAGCCCCCGCCAGGACGAGCACGAGTACTCCATCGACCACCGCAACGGCCTGTGGTTCATCCGCACCAACGATCGCGGGCGCAACTTCCGCCTGGTTACAGCGCCCGCAGCCACGCCGGGCCGCGAGCACTGGACCGAGCGCATCCCCCACCGCGACAGCGTCATGCTGGAGGACGTGGACCTCTTCGCCGGCTTCTTCGTGGCCTGCGAGCGCGAAGACGGCCTGCCGCGGCTGCGGATCTGGCGCTTTAGCGGCGACGGGGCCGAGGCCGCGCCCGCCGGCGAAGTCGCCTTTCCCGAGCCGGCCTACGACGCCCATCCGCACATCAACCGAGTCTTTGAGACGGCGACTTTCCGCTACGCCTACCAGTCTCTGGTCACGCCCGCCTCGGTCTATGAGTACGATCTGGCCGCCGGCGCTTCCACGCTCCTCAAGCAGCTTGAGATTCCCGGCGGCTTCGACCGCGCGCTCTACGCGAGCGAGCGCGTCCACGCCACCGCCGCGGACGGCGCGCAAGTTCCCGTCTCGCTCGTCTACCGCAAGGACAAGCGTGTCGCGCCGGTCTCCGGACCGGCTGTAGCGGGGATCTCCAGGCCCCCGCAAAGTCCCCTGTTCGTCTACGGCTATGGCGCCTATGGCTACGCGCTGCCCATCGGATTCAGTGGGAACCGCCTCAGCCTGCTCGATCGCGGCGTGGTCATGGCCTACGCCCACATCCGCGGCGGCGGCGACCTGGGCAAGCCCTGGCACGACGCCGGCAAAATGCTCATGAAGCGCAACACCTTCACCGACTTCATCGCCGCTGTGGAGCACCTGACCGCCGCTGCCTACGGCGACCCGGCGCGCGTGGCCATCGAGGGCGGTTCTGCCGGCGGCCTGCTCATGGGCGCGGTCGTAAACCTGCGCCCCGATCTCTTCCGCGCCGTCGTCTCCCACGTGCCTTTTGTGGACGTGATGAACACCATGCTCGACGCCACGCTTCCGCTCACCGTGCCCGAGTACGAGGAGTGGGGCAATCCCAACGAGGAGACTTACTTCCGCTACATGCTGAGTTACTCTCCTTACGATAACCTGAAAGCTAGGAGTTATCCGGCCATGCTGGTCAAGACATCGCTGCACGACAGCCAGGTCATGTACTGGGAGCCGGCTAAGTATGTGGCCAAGCTGCGCACCCTCAAGACCGATAACAACCCGCTCTTGTTAGTAACTAACATGCAGGCCGGCCACGGCGGCTCAAGCGGCCGCTACGACTACCTGAAGGAGATTGCCTTTGACTATGCGTTCTTGCTGAGAGAGTTGGGGCTGGTGTGACCGGTCGAAATCTGAAAGAGCTAAGCGACACGAGGCGGCCGATGAGGAAGCACGATTGAGCAGCGAAGAAGAAACAATCCGCGCGGAGGCAGCCGCACTCACCGGCGCCGCGGAGCCGCGCGTCTTCAGCGGCTCGTCACATGCGTGGCGGGCGCTGCGGCATCGCAACTTCCGGCTCTTCTTTGGCGGGCAGAGTATCTCGCTGATCGGCACCTGGATGACGCGCATCGCCACCAGTTGGCTGGTCTACCGGCTCACCGGGTCGGCGCTGCTGCTGGGCACGGTGAGCTTTGCCGGGCAGATTCCGACCTTTCTCTTTGCGCCTTTCGCTGGAGTCCTGGTGGACCGGCTCGATCGCAGGCAGGTGCTGGTGTGGACGCAGACGCTCTCCATGGTGCAGTCGCTGGCGCTGGCCGCCCTCACGCTCTCGCACCACATCGGGATCCACTGGATCCTCGTGCTCAGCGTTACGCAGGGCATTATCAACGCCTTCGATATGCCGGGCCGCCAGGCCTTCATGGTGAAGATGGTCGAGGACCGCAACGACCTGTCGAACGCCATCGCCATTAACTCGTCGATGGTGAATATGGCGCGGCTCGTGGGCCCCTCGCTGGCCGGAATGCTGATTGCGGCCACCAGCGAGGGGTGGTGCTTCCTGATCGACGGCATCAGCTACCTGGCCGTCATCGCCTCGCTGCTGATGATGCGGCTTCACGGACCCGAAGTGAAGCGCAAGGCAACGTCGGCTCTGACCGAGTTGAAGGCCGGCTGGACCTACGTGTCGGGGTCGCTGCCCATCCGCAATATCCTGATGCTGTTCGCCGTTGTCAGCCTGATGGGGATGCCATTTGTGGTGCTCATGCCGATCTTCGCGGCCAGGGTGCTGCACGGCGGCCCGCACACGCTGGGCTTCCTGATGGGCGCGATGGGGGTGGGAGCACTGGTGTCGGCGCTGGCGCTGGCGGCGCGCAAGAGCGTGCGGGGCTTGGTGAGGATGATTCCCATGGCCGCCTGCGTCTTTGGGCTGGGGCTGATCGGCTTCGGATTGTCGCGCTGGTTCTGGCTCTCGATGGTCATGGTTTTTGTGGCGGGCATGGGCATGATGCAGGGCATGGCGGGCAGTAACACCGTCATCCAGACCATTGTGAGCGAGGACATGCGCGGCCGCGTGATGAGTTACTATACGATGGCGTTTATGGGCATGGCGCCCTTCGGCAGCCTGCTGGCGGGAAGTCTCGCGCACGCCATCGGCGCTCCGTGGACAGTGATCCTGAATGGCTCCTTCGTCCTGCTGGGCGCGGCGTGGTTCGCTACGCGATTGCCGGCGGTGCGGCGCGAGATACGGCCCATCTATGAGGAGATGGGAATTCTGCCGGCGGAGGAGGGAATTCAATCATGAGCGATTTCACACTCGATGCGCGGCGCACAGCCATCGTGGTCATCGATCTTCAGAAGGGCATTGCGGGAATGCCTGGCGGCGCGCCTCATTCGAAGCCCACTGTGATTGCCAACGCCGCGCGCCTGCTGACAGCGGCGCGGCAGGCTGGAGCGCAACCCATCCTGGTGCATGTGGGCGGCTCGGCGGATGGAGCGGACCGACTGCATTTAGCCGCTGACCAGCAGATGCGGTTCAGAGGGACTCCGCCGCCGGACTGGGGCGAGTTGATTCCCGAGCTCGACCGCCAACCCGGCGACATTGTGATCCTCAAGCGACAGTGGGGCGCGTTCTACGGCACGGACCTCGACCTGCAACTGCGCCGCCGCGGCTTAACGACGATTGTTCTGTGCGGCATCGCCACCGAGTTCGGCGTGGAAAGCACGGCGCGCGACGCCTATGAGCGCGGCTACGAGCTGATCTTTGCCTCGGACGCCATGACCGGCATGAGCGCCGAAAGCCATGCAAACGCGATCGAGCGCATCTTTCCGCGCATGGGGCGGGTGCGGAGGACGGAGGAGATTGTGGCCGCGCTCGAGGCGTGAGGGCGGCGGTATCCCACCCATTTCGCAAGGAGCGCGAAATGGATGGGGCACCCATGTTGTCGGGAGTATGGGGCCGGTCTATGCCTCCGGAATGCCGCAGAGATAGACCTTGATGCCCAACTCCGCTAGCATGGCGGCCTTGGTGGCGAGAGCTTTGTCCGCCATCTCCGCTGAAGGCGCATAGGCGACGTTCACATGGTTGGCGCGGTGGCGAGCCATGAATTGATTCTGGCTGACGCCATGGAAGACGGCGTGGACGATGGGCCATTGAGGCGTGGTCTCGCGCCAGCGGCGCTCCGTTTCAGCGGCGGGCAGGCTGACCACCGTGCCCCGGCCCAGGTCGGCATGAAGCGCGCCGCCCTCGACGAAGACGCGGCTCCAGACGATCTCGCCGGGCTTCCCGATACCCTTCAGCGATCCGCCGCCAAGCGGGAAGTACATGGCCGGCTGACGCTCGCTGGTGGCCCCGGCATAGCCGCCCACGAAGTGACTGGCGGGCGCGGCGCCGGAGATTTGCAGCAGCCAAACAAAGGCATCGAGTTCCGGCCCCCGGTAGTGCTCACCCCAGCGAACGTCGTGCAGCGTTGTCGATGGATCGAGCCCCAGCGCACTCCAGCAGCGATTCGTAATCAGCGCATCCACTCCGGCGCATTCGTCCACTTCGTTGAAGTGCACCAGCGGGCCGCCGGGGTAAAGCTCTTCATTTGTTCCTTCCGCATACACCGGCGGCCGGTCGGCATTGTTCAGCATTCCCTCGGCCAGGTCGGATGCGGCCGTCAGGTCTTTCAATCCCTGCTGATACTGGATGCCGATGGCGTCGCAGCCGAACTCAGCGGCGATGCGAACCGCCGCGATATACATCTTGCACTGCTCGACGACCTGCTCGATAGTCAAATCGGCCGCGGGGTCCGCGCCGAGGTCGAAGTTGACGCCTTTAGCCACGAGCCATTGATAGACGGCTTCGGCCTCCGGCTGGCTCACCGTGCGCATCTTGGCAAAAAGCGCGGATTGGCTTAGGCGCTCCTTGTAGATACCCGCCGGGTTCAGTAACTCGTCGTCGACGATGGCGTTGTACATGCCCATGCAGCCCTCGTCGAAGATGCCCATGATGGCCTTGCGATGCTTTAGTTCGCCGGCCAGCCGGGCGCCCCGTTGGGCGCTTTCGGCGGGGAGCTTGGCCATATCGAGCGAATGCACATGCGAGGTGTCGTGGCTGACTTTGCCCTCGCGCAGCCATTGGCAGAGCCCGGAGAGGAAGTAATCGTCAGTAAACTCCTTGCTCCACAGCGACGAAAACTCCTTGCCGGCCTTGACGAGCGATCCATTCAAATTGAGCAGGCCGACCAGCCCGGGCCACTGGCCGGACCAGTTTGCCACCGTCAGAATCGGCCCCCGATGGCTGCGCAGACCCGGCAGCACATGGTGGCTGTACTGCCACGCGGCGGTGGCGAAGACCAGCCGCGCATCGGGGTGGATCTTCATGAAGACATCCATGCCCATGCGCTGGGAGGAGATGAAGCCGTGCTTCGCCGCCTCGTCGTACGCATGAGCGCGGACCAGCCTGAAGCCCTGCGCGGCCAAGGCCGCCGTCAGCTTCTCTTCCATCGCTCTCTGCGCGGGCCAGCACTCCCGGTTGGCCGCAAGGCGCAGATCGCCGCTGGTAACGAGCAATACCTCATCCGCCGCTGGCTTTGCCGCTTCAGTTCCTTGAACTGCCATCTTGGTCGTCTCCCAGTTACCGATGTCTATTCCGTCAGGGCCGCCTGCAAAATCCCACTGAGACTGCAAAAAGTGTCAGGGCATGACTTCAGTCGTGCCGAAAGAGCAACAAGGTCATGTAGGGCTTTAGCCCCTGCGGTTCTGTTTTCAATAGTTTGCAATTCCGCAGCGGCTAAAGCCGGGATTCAAATCGGCCATTTGCGGCACGACTGAAGTCGTGCCCTGACACAATCCAGAACCCAAAGGCAATCTTGCAAGAGGCTCATCAGGAAGAAATATACACCCGCGAGGCGGAGACCGAGCCTGCAACCCAAATCCCCATCCCAGCTACAATAGACCTGTGACCGGATCATTCCCACCCACGGCCCCTTCCGTGGGCTTTATCTCCCTCGGCTGCCCCAAGAACCTCGTTGACTCCGAGGTCATGATGGGCTTGCTCGACCGCGCCGGCGCACGCCTGACCGCCCATCCCGAAGAGGCGGAAATCCTCATCGTCAACACCTGCAGCTTTATCGACACAGCCAAGCAGGAGTCCGTCGATACGATCCTCGAAATGGCCCGCTACAAGACGACCGGTTCGGCCTGGCGGCTTATCGTCGCCGGCTGCCTGGTGGAGCGCTACCGCGACGAGATCCGGAAGAGTATCCCCGAGGTGGACGCCGTGGTCGGCACCGGCGAGCTGGAATCCATTCTCGAAGCCGCGGGCCTGGCCCGGCCGCAAACGGTCGCCGCTCCATCTCCGTTCAACATTCTCAGCGGCAGGGGTTACGCCGAGAACCGTCCCGGGCAGGAATCCCGCGCTGGTACGCATAAACAGTCCTCCGAAACGCTCGCTCCGGTGAAGGGTACTGGCTTCAGCCCGTACATTGACCCTCCTAAGAGTGAAAGGCCTTTAGCCCCTGAGGTAACCTCCAGACCCGAAGGCGACCACCGCGAGCAGCAGGGACGCTTCAGCCGCGACGACTGGCAGGGCGCAACGCATCTGCTGCCCACGTATCTCTACGACGAGTCCACTCCCCGCTATCTCACCACCCAGCGATCCTCGGCCTATATCAAGATCGCCGAGGGCTGCGACCACCCTTGCAGCTTCTGCGTCATTCCCAACCTGCGCGGCAAGTTCCGCTCGCGGCGCTTTGAATCGGTGGTGGCCGAGGCACGGCAATTGGTTGGCCGCGGTGTCCACGAGATCACGCTGATCGGCCAGGACACGACCTGCTACGGCGAGGATCTGGGCCTAAAGGACGGTTTGGCGGTGCTGCTGGATGCTCTCGCCGGCATCGAAGGGCTGCGCTGGCTCCGCTTTCTATACGCCTATCCCAACCGCATCACCAGCCGCCTGCTGGATACCATCGCCAAGCACGAGAACATCTGCAAATATCTCGACGTGCCGCTCCAGCACGCCTCGCCCGCCGTTCTCAAGCGCATGAAGCGCGGCGCAGGCGCGGACATCTTTCTCAAGACTCTCGCGAAGGTTCGCGCAGCTGTTCCCGGCATCGTTCTCCGCACCTCCTTCATCGCCGGCTTCCCCGGCGAGTCCTCCTCGGACTTTGAAATCTTGGAGGAGTTTGTCGGCCAAGCAAAGTTCGACTGGCTGGGCGTCTTCAGCTACTCCGATGAAGAAGGTTCGGGCGCATTCTCGCTGGACGCGAAGGTTCCCAGGCGCACCATCGAAGCCCGCAAGCGCCGGCTGATGAAGCTCCAGCAGGCAATCAGCAAGCGCGCCAAGCAGCAGTGGGTGGGCCGCGACTTGGTGCTGCTGGCCGAAGGCGAAAGCGAAGAGACGCCGCTCCTGTGGGAGGGCCGAACGCAGTTCCATGCCCCCGAGATCGACGGCAAGGTCTACATCAACGACTTCGGCGAACTCGGCCCCAACGTCACCACGCTCGAACCGGGCCGCTTCTACAAAGCCCGGATCTCCGAAGCCCACGAGTACGACGTGGTGGCCCGAATCCTCTCCGGCCCGCTTTGATCTCGAACTGAGCTCTGTTCCCGGCTTGGCAACGAGCTGACTGAAAGACGATCCTTTTTGCCCCTTGCGACCCTACATGGCCGTCTTCATGCGCAGGCGCATGGGCTCATTGTCAGCGTATACGCGCCACTCCGCCACTTTGCCGTCCGCAATCGAGGCCCGGAAGGCCGCAGGCGTCTTCCAGCCGTTCTCCTCCCTCAGCCACCCATCGGAGGTGTACGTTCCCTGCGCGATGCCCACCATCAACACCACTCGCCGCGCGCAGACCGCTTCTTCCAGCACAATCGAGTAATCGGGAACCATGCGGAAGTACCCAACCCAGCAGGCACGCACCTTCTCCCGTCCCTCCACCACCTGTCCCATCGAATCGACAAACCGGTGCCCTGGCGCCATCAACGCGACCATGGCCTCCACGTCCTGCCGGTTGATCGCCCGAACAAACGCATGCGCTATCGCTTCCGCCGAATTCCACATGCCGTCATTGTACTCGCGCCGTGGACCCACGAACAGATGCCGGAATCCAATATCGTCCCCCTGAGAATCCCTGGTCGCCTGCAAGAGCGGTGGCCGTAGGAGAATGTGGGTTCATGCCGTCGCCGTCGCCGGTGGCGTCCATGCGCCGCCCTGCGGAACTACGCGGGATTGCACGGGCTGCCGGGGTTTGGCTGACCCCGGATCCCCCAACGGCAGGATCTGTGCGCCCGGCACCCGGCGATGAGGAGGGACAAGCCCTCCCGCACTACCTGGGTTGAGTAAGCGAGATCAGGTAGAGAATCTCCTGGTGGAAGGTTATGCCGAACGGGATAAGACAGACCGCAGTCAATATCGCAAGGGTCCACGAATGCACTCGAACCCATTCGGGCGCTTCGCCCGCCAGGAGCGAAAACGGCGCGGCCAGGAACAAACCGACAAGTGCGAATGAGAGAGCCTCGCACAAAAGGAGCCGGTGCGAGATCACCGCCGCCAACTCTCCCATGCCCATATGGCCGATTCTCTGTTGCGCCTCGGCCGTTCGCGTTCGGTCGACGATGACCAGGACAAGGTCCACGGTTCGCTCGAAGAACCACAATAGGGCCATAGCCGCAAAAGCAGATATCGCCGTCAGAAAGAACACAATGCCAGGCGCCAGACTATCCTTCGGTTCGCTCCATTCAGTTTGTTCGTCGCGCCTATCGCAGATCGCCTGGAAGATAACCAGCGTCGCAACGCAGCCAATACTGAGAACGATTGCGATGGCAAAGGACCCTGTTACAGCGGCGATCGATCCCGCTACGTTCCTCACGCCGGCCTGCCTATGCGTTGCAATCTCTTGAAATGCCCTCAGCATTCCAAAGGCGCCAATGAGCACCTGAAGTGCGATCGAGGTCAGAGCCAGCGGGATGCCCGGCAAAACCGCAGGCATACGGAATCGGCGCGGATAAAACCACAAGAAGCCAATAAGAATCAGGGTGAGTGCGGGTCCAACAAACGCCATCAGGAAAGTGATGGGGCCGAATGCTGAGACCGAATCCATCGCGCCGTTCATATTCGGGGCCTCCAACAATTGCGATTCAACCATGGCCGGCGAGATTGTGCCACAGCACCAGCCCGCGGAAATCGCCGACCGCGTACCGGCTTTCGATTCCGTTCTGCGCCGTCCATCCGCCAGGGTCAAGAACCGGCATCTCGAAATGAGACACCTCGCGCACCGCACTGGCGGTGATGTACGGCACCCCGCAAGTGTTTCACCTTAGCGATATTGTCCCGTACAGCAACTCGAGTAAGATGATTCCGCCAATTACGGACAACGAGACGCTCAGAAGCGTCCCGATAAGGTAGTATTCGGCGAACCGTGCTTCCTTGAATTCAGGAAAGCGGGCGATAGATTTCCCGGTAAGGATAAGGCCGGTTAAAGCGGGAGATTGAATTGCGATGGCTGTAACTACCAGAAACCTCTCGATCCCCCCAATATAGAGGCCCGCATTTTCCAACTGTGCCGGGGATTCGGCAGGAGTGTCCAATGCCAAACCCTTGGTAAGATAACGTATCAAATACCCCCCGCCAAAGATTACGGCAACGTAGATGATCGCCACTTCCAAAATGTGCGTCTTGACGGACGCGGACAGCCGGACGCTTCGAATGAGTTCGCCAGCTTGGCTTCCTGTCAGAAGGATGGCCGCGATGGCAACGACAATCAGGTGAAACAGCTGATCGAGCAAGAATATCTTGCAGTCGTCGGGCAGGGCTTTCCGCACAGTTAGCCAGTTCTTGAGCTTGTCGATCAGCAAATGAACGATCAGGTACCCGAACACGACCGACTGGCTGGAGATGGATAGCAGACGGACTTGGGTGAAGACGAGCAGGGAGATCCACGCGAGTATGAAGTGCACAACGCCGTGGAGAATCAGGGATCGAAGGCTTGCTCCTTTGCTCTTGGAGATCCATTCCGATTGCAGGGGGAAGTCCCCGAGCAGATGGGCAAGAAGCAAGGCCATGAATGTGATCGGCACCGGTTGCATGAAAACGTCCATATTCCTCAATTTGTACCGAAACGTACATTTCCGAAGTACATCTTTACTATGCGCTCCATCGCATCAACGGTTTCAACCTGGTGCCAATAATAGCCTCGTTTCAGACTTCGCGAAACCGTGGAGGTGTCCACCCTCAAGCGCACGGCGGTAATCTCGATGCTGCCGGTCTCCTGTTGCATGTTGATCGCAGCCCATTGCTTTATGGTTCTTCTTTCAAGCAGAGAGTCCTGCAGGCTGTAGATGGTATTGGCGATGGTGTCAAACTTCTCGTTTCCGGACTCAAAGCTGGTAAGGACACGGTACTTGGGCGACTGCGATTTCAGCCGGTCGGCCGCAGCCCTGGCTCGTTCGAACGCCTCTCCTCCAGCATAACGATTGGTCGGCTGCCTATCGGTTCCGGTGGCAGCGCCCATCCCGACGGCTATCCGAAGCTCGAAGGGGAAAAAGAGACGGCGCAAGTCGAACATGACGCGGGGGGTATGCTCCGGCCTGCTGAGAATGACCTGGAACTCATCCCAGGCCGTGACCGCATAGGGTGAAAGGATCAGCCGCCTTTCGATGTGGAGTTTCGAGACCGCATCGAGTATGAAGTCGCGCTGGTCGCTAAAGGATCCGATCTTGCGGGAGCCCACGACGTCGGCGGTGATCACCGCAAACAGTTTTGGGTCGTTGGCAGCACTCTCTAGTTGTACGTTTTCGTGCATTACTTATTAGTTGTATGGAAACGTGCAATTGTCAAGAAGAAATGTGCGATTTTCAGGAAGGACAGGCAAGCCAGAGATCAAGATCTTTGCCGAATATAGAGAAAGTGTTGCTGCCCCAGGAGCGGGCCGGAAGATCTTGGCGTCTACCTCAGCCGTCTGCGCACCAGATCGAGCGTTTGCTGGGTGGCCCACTGGCGGATGCGGGTGCGGTCGCCGCGGAAGATGCGCTCGACGGATTCGGTCTTCTGGGCATCGGAGACTGCGATGTGGACCAGGCCGATGGGCTTCAGCTCGGTGCCGCCGGTGGGGCCGGCGATGCCGGTCACGCCCACTCCGAAGGTGGCTCCCGCGCGCAGGCGGATGCCGTTGGCAAGAGCTTTGGCCACTTCCGAGGAGACGGCTCCATACTGGGCGATCAGCTCGGGAGGGACGTTGGCGAAGACGGTCTTCAGCTCATTGGAGTAGACGACCACCCCGCCGAGGAAGGAGCGGGAGCTGCCCGGCACGCTGGTGATGCGCTCGGAAACCATGCCGCCGGTGCAGCTTTCGGCCACGGCGAGCGTTGCCTGGCGGAGGCCGAGGTAGTAGAGCACGATCTGTTCGAGGGTTTCGCCGTCAGAGGAGTAAAGCCAGTCTTCAAGCGCCTCTTCCAGCCGTCCGGCCAGCTCGTCCACGCGCTGCCGGGCATCGGCGGCATTGGATTTGGAGCAGAGCAGCGTGAGCTGAATATCGCCGGCGTTGGCCAGAATGGTGGTTTCCACATCGGCGTATGTGGTGTAGATGGGAGCCAGCAGCTTGTCGGCCTGGGACTCGGGAATCATGGCGGCGCGCAGGGTGCGCCTGGCGATGGACCGCACCGGCAGGACGGCGCGCAGACGGGGAATGCACTCCGCGTCGAAGAGCGGACGGCACTCGCCGGGAGGGCCGGGGAGGAGCAGGATGAGCTTGCGATAGGCGGCGAACTTGGTATCGAGCCACTGGCCGGGCGCGCTGCCGTTGGGATTGGGCAGTAGGGCAGCGCCCTCAAGGACGTCGGCCTGCTTGAGGTTGTTCGAGGGCATGGGGATGCGCCAGGTGGCGGCGCGGGCATGCAGGGCGGCCACCTGCGTGGCGTCGCGGCGCAGCGTGAGCGAGAGCGCCTCGGCGACCGCCTCGCGCGTGAGGTCGTCCTCGGTGGGGCCCAGGCCGCCGATGAGAGCGAGAATGTCCGTGCGTCCCAGGGCGGTGCGGATGGCGCCCACCAAATCTTTGCGGCGGTCGCCAACGACGGTCTTGAAGGCGACCGTGACACCAATCTCATTGAGCTTCTCAGTGAGATAGAGCGAGTTGGTGTCCTGGCGCCAGGGGGTGAGCATCTCGGAGCCTACGGCGATGATTTCGGATTTCATAAGAGCAGCCTCTAGCTTTTAGCTTTTAGCTATTAGCTCCGGTGGTGCTGGGACAAACGGCTTCGACCTTTCAGCCCCTAATGCTGGAACTCCCGCCGCACGAGCTAAGAGCTAACAGCTAAAAGCTCAAAACAGCGTCAGCCCTTCGACGCCCAGATCCACATCGAAGACGGCCTCCTGGGTGGTGAGGACAGTGGTTCCGAGCGGTGAAAAGGCTACACCGACCAGGTTGGCTCCAGCGACAACCAGCGTCGCCTCGCCTTGCGGAGTGACGCGGACCAGTCCGCGGCGGCCATGGAGGCAGGCGGCCAGGTATATGTCGCCCTCCTTGGAAAGCGCAAGACCCTGGGGACGGCCCAGGCCGCGATACCAGGCCCGCGTGTCGCCGTTCGGCTCGATGGCCCAGATCGCGTCATTCGACGAGAGCGAGGGCGCGGTTACAAACAGCGTGCCGGCGGCATTGACGGCCATGTGATAGGCCGCGACGCTGGGCTCCAGCGTGGCGTGGACAAAGATCTGGCGCTGCGGATCGATCTTGAAAATGGTGCCGCTGCGGTCGCCGACAAAGAGGTTGCCCTCGGCGTCGAAAGCCGCGCCGGTGGCTACCCCCATCCCTTCGGCGTATACAGTGGACTCGCCGGCCGCATCGACGCGGTAGACGTTGCCCTCGGCGCGCGAGGTGACGAACAGATCGCCGTCCGGGTTGAAGGCCAGGCCGGTAGCGTTCAGGATTCCGGTAACGAAGGGCATGCCACGGCCGTCAGGGCTGACCCGAACCACTGACACGGGGGTCATCTTGCCTCTGGGCCCTGAGATGGTGGCGTAAATCATGCCGGAGCGGCTGACGGCGGGGCTGGTGACCGGATGCAGGCCATCGGTGAGCTGGCGGGCCACGCGGAGAGGCGCGGGGTTGCTGGCGCCAAAGGCGTTGCGGACCTCAATCAGCCCAGTAAAGGCCTGTTCGGGGACGCGGAAGACCAGCCGCGTTGGCCGGCTCATCAGCAAATGTGCGAGCTGGCCGTCGACAAGGACGGTGGGCAAAACAGCAGGCTGCCCATTGTCAAGCAGGCCAAGCTGGCCGCCTGTCAACTCGACTTCGCCGTGCGGCAGGGCGGCGGCGGGCACAACGTCGTCGATGCGCGGCTCGGGAAGAATCTGCTGGGCGGATTGGGCGCGGCTTTGGGGCATTTTCGACCTAAATCCAGATGCGCAACAAGGATGCTACACCCAAAGCATACAGCCCCGCTGCCACATCGTCGAAGACGATTCCCCAGCCTGCGGGAAGGCGCTCGAGCTGGCGGGCGGGAAAGGGCTTGGTAATGTCGAAGAGCCTGAAGAGGAGCAGGGCGATCAGGGCGTGGCGCCAGTCCGCGGGGCTGAAGAGCAAGGCGATCCACTGCCCGGCGACCTCATCGATGACGACGAATTGCGGGTCGTGCCGGCCCGATTCGCTGGCGGCGATGGTGGCGGCGGGCACGCCGAGCACGAGTGCGAGGGCGATGCCGATGAGAAGCGCGAGCAGCAAGGCGTGCGGCGCGGGGTGGAAGGCCCAGGCGTAGCCGGCCCAGAGCAGCACCGAGGCCACCGAGCCCCAGGTGCCGGGGCCGGGCTTGCCGAAGCCCGCGCCGAAGAAGGTGGCGACCGTCCAGGCCCAGAGAGTTCTGCGCGCAGGTGGAGGCTGGCAGATATAGGCCTGGCGGCTATTCTCCACGGGAGTCTCCGCCGCGGCTGCCGCCCAGGCCGCCCAGGTCTTCCAGGACTTCAGGGTCGAGGATGGGAGAGCTGATCTTGTAAACGCCCATAGCCCACTTGCCGAGGTCGATCTTGCGGCAGCGGTCGCTACAGAAAGGGAAGTCCTCGTCGTTGAAGCGAACCAGCATGCCGCAAGTTGGGCAGCGGAGAAGCTTGGCGGATTTGTTCTTCGCGGGCATCGGTCCTCCTCAGGGCAAACCCATCTTAATCCCCTTGAAAGCTAGCGACGGTCGGCTTTGTAACAAGGGCACGACTTTAGTCGGGCCGCCACGGAAGCGCCAGATAATAAGGGCTTTAGCCCCTGCCAACCTCTCCATGTCCGTTTTGGCTGTTGCCGGTCGAAGGTGCATGCAGGGGCTAAAGCCGAACGTATGTTCTCCGCCCATATGCGGCCCGACTGAAGTCGTGCCCTTTTTACAAAGCGCATGAATTCAATATTCTGCACGGTGTTTTTTCTTCGCATATAGGGGCGAGCTTAGATGCGCTTGCCCTGTCGGTCCTCCGCCCTGCCGCGGCCAGCGGTCAATGAATATGGTACAGTGTGGCCCTGCCGAGAACCGGTCTCATGAACCGCTTGCATCAACTCGCGAATTGCAGGAGCACAAGGACTCAGCAATCGCCTGCTCCGATCCATCATAAGCGGTTTGAACGCAGCCCAGGTCAAGACCTTCGAGACCGCCGCTCAGGAGCGGACGGCCTTGCCGGAGTTGCCGCCGGCAGAAGGTTGTATGCATTTCTCTTAGAGCATCTGGCCCACGCCGATTGTATGCGGGCTTCAGGCCTGGGCAGCCATAGGAGTTGTCTGGGAGTCGCGAAGAACGGCCTGGTCCTGCGCGGGCAAGAAGCGGCAGACGTAATCGATGGGATCGTCGGCGGCGGCCATTTGGCGCAGGTGATACTTCCACACATCGGGCTTGATGGTGCGCCGGGTGAAGGGCTTGCGGGTTACTTGCACCACGTCGCCCTGGGCGGTGATCCGCGGATAGGTGACCGAGGGGACCATGAAGCTCATGTGTGCGCCCGAACGCCAGAAGCAGCGGGCAAAATCGTGGCTGAAGAGCAGCGTGTAATGGCGGCCCTCGCTTGAGAGCAGCGTCAAGGCCTGCTCTGCGCCGGGCCAGATCGGTTGAACGTGCGACAGGAACCAGCGGCGGAACTCGAATCCATTGAACTGAGCCTGGTTGAGCAGCAAACGCAGCATCTCTTTGCGAGTCATTTCACCAATCCTTCATGCAAACAAAAGATTTGGGGGCCGGCCCGCGCCGGGGGCAGCGCGGAGATGAAAGCGACAGGGCAAACTATTTTGGAGCGTCTTCTGTAGTGGGTTAACGTGAAGGAGGCGGGAGTTTCCTTTTTTGGGGGAGCAAGAAGGAGAACCAGGTTTGAAGACGGGATGGTTTTCGATGCGCGGATTGGTTTGTTGCGTCCTGCTGACGGCTGCGGCTGGCCTGAGTTGGGCCTCAGGCGTGCATACCAATCCCCTGAACCGCGACCCCCTGGTGCGCGAGGCCTTCGATCGTTTCTACAACCTGGACTATCCCGGCGCGATCGAGCTCTTCGAGCGCTTTCACTCGGCGCATCCGGGCGATCCGCAGGGCACGGTGCTGCTGCTCGAAGCGGTGCTCTTCCAGGAGCTTTACCGGCAGGATCTGCTGGATACCACCTTCTACGCCAACGACGGCTTCTTGACCGGCCGCCACGCCACCCAGGAAGACCCCAAGACGCGGGATCGCATTCTGGCGCTGGCCGATGAAACCGTCCGGGAAGCCGACTGGAGGCTGAGCCAAAACGCGAACGACGTAGACGCCCTCTATGCCCGGGGCTGGGCGCGCGCCCTCAAGTGCACCTACATCGCCATGGTGCAGCGGGGCTACGGCAGCGGGTTCCGGCTCGCCTTGCAAGCCAAGAACGACCATGTGCGCGTGCTGCAACTGGACCCGGATTACATTGACGCCAAGCTGGTGGTGGGGGTCTACGAATACGTGGTGGGAGCGCTGCCCTTGCCCTTCAAGCTGCTGATCGGCTTTGCCGGCATCACCGGCTCCAAATCCCGGGGCCTTGAGATGCTGACCGACGACGGCAACCGGGGCGCGGTCACCAACATCGAGGCGCGGACGACGATCGCTCTCTTCCTGCGGCGCGAGGCGCGCTACAAGGAGGCCATCGAGGTGGTGCGCGCCCTCAAGAGCGAGTATCCGCGCGACTATCTCTTTTGCCTGGAAGAAGCCAACTTGCGCAAGGATGCGGGCGAGGGCATGGCAGCCGTGGCGGCGTACCGCGAGATTCTGGCCGCCAACGCCAAGCCCGGCTACTTCTACTCCGCGCGCATGGAACTCGCCTACTTTGGCCTGGGCGACGCATTGCGCGGCCAGCGCCACTACGGCGAGGCGGCGGAGAGCTATGAGCAAGCCGCATCGACGCCGAATGTGGGACCGGAGCTCAAGATCCGCTCGCTGCTGGCGGCCGGCGAGTGCCGCGACCTGAACGGCGAGCGCCAGCGGGCCGTCAAGGACTATCAGGCGGCCATCGAAAGCGGCCCCAATACCTCCCGCGCCGATACGGCAAGAAAGCGGCTGCGCAACGCCTATAGCGGGAACTGAGGACCGGCTTGGAAGCAGCGCGCGTTGGGTGCCGCCATCCCAGCGGCTAGGCTGCGGCCGCAACCGCGCTGAGCCACTGGGGAAACTCATCCAGGCGGCGCATGGCGCTTGAGTCGCTAAGCGCATGGGCCAGCGCTTTCAGGAACTCGTAGTTCGCTTCGCCCAGGCGCGGGCGCAGGTGGTCGAGCATGGGCAGGATCGTCCAATCCAGGTGGGCATCCTCGCCATGCAGAGCCGCCCGGATCTGCCCGACGATGCCGCCGATGGCGGTGCCGTCGAAGATGGCGAAGATGCATTGGAAGAAGAGGATACGGGGCACGACATAGCGGGATGCCTGGTTGCGAATGGCCCATGCCTGGGCAATATGCTCGCGGGCCTGCGCCTCCCGATTCGTCATGAGCAGAACGCGGGCCATGTGGCAGTGGGTGCTGGGCAGCATGAAAGTCTCCGCCAGCAACCCGCGCAGCAGCACCTCGGCTCCCGCATAGTCGCCGCTGAGGATTCGATCGGCCGCGTCCTGCCGGCGCATGTAAGGATCGTGGCTGTTGTCCGGCCAGATTTCCCTGTCGCTGCTGGAATCGTCCGCGCTGGCGATCGGCTTCCACGATTCCTCGCCGGCGAATGGATCGGAGAGGTCGAGGATTTGCCCGTCGCCAAAATTGACAACGCTCTCCCAGTCGCATCGCACATTGGCGGAAGAGGCCAGCCGCCGAACCACCTCACCGCGAATTCGCGCCCGTCCGCTCGCTGGCGGCTCCGTCATTGCCCGGTCGATGGCATCCACTCCCGCGACGCGGTGATTCAGCACTCCGGCGCGATCCAGCGTCTCAAAGATGCCTTTGACGCCGAGCTGGCCAAAGCGGGTGTCGATCTCAAAGAACTTCTGCCGGCTGTTCAGCACCGCCCGCACGTCATCCCACCCCAGGCCGGCCAGGCGCAGCATCGGCTCCAGCGCTGCCAGCTCTCTGGGAATCCGGCGCTTGGGCGCGATGGCATACTCCAGCAGGACCGGCTCCTGTCCGTCTTTGCAATTGGCGTGCACGGCAGCCGCCTGCTCAATGAAGGAACTCAGGAAAGGCAGCATATCCCAGCGAATGCCCAGGCTGCGCGCGTAATTGGCATAGAGCGCTCGCTTGATTCCCCAATCCAGCGTCTTCTCCACCCCTGCTGGCGCATCTTCGAGTTGATCGAGGACGGCGCGCCAGCGGCGGCATACCTCCGCGGCCCGCTCCGGCATGAAGCTCGCGCCCAGGTGTGCCTCCACCGCTTCAAGGTAGTGGCGCTGGATGGCGATGGCCGTCATCAGGCTCCCATCGGCCATCCGCAGCGGCGCTTTGCAGGCCGCATCGCTGGCCACCCTCTGCATGGCCGCAAGCGGGTCGGCCAGTTGCACCGCGCTCCCCGGCGTCAGCCCCGCGTCTGCCATGGCTACAATCAATGCGGTGACGCCAACCTTGAGGAAGTTGGCGGTCTCAGAGCAAAGGCTCTCGCCGCAGATCACGTGCAGACGCCGATAACCCGCGCAAAGCGGCTCCGACTTGGTGTGCCATATTCCGCGCTCGCTGGTGGAGCTGACCGTGACCACCCGTCGGAAGTGCGCCATGCGCGGCGAAAGCGTAAACTCCAGCCCGCGCGAGAGCGGATTGAAGCCGCCCGCCCCGGTATAGATGAGGCGAGTTACCAGGTGGGGAACGATCTGCGGCTGCAGCGCATCCTGAGGGATGCGGTGCATGTAGCTCTCGTGGCACCCCCACGTGTTGCGGCTGCCGCTGTAGTCTACGTTGCAGCGCAGGGCCACGATCTCGGTTCCCGGCAGGCTGGCAAACTCCACCGCCGAAGCCAGGCTGCCGAGAATCCTGTGTCCGGCCTGGATGTAGCGCACCGCGTCCCACGGATTGGCGCACTCCGGCGTGCAAATCTCCGGGTGCGAGCCGCAATCGACATAGAACCGCGAACCGTTCTGCACAAAGAAGCCGCTGGGGGCGTTCAGGTCGGTCAAATGGACGAGCCGCTGGCGGCCGAGCGCCATCATGCGTTGCAGAATCTGTTCGCGGTCCATCTCTCCGGCCGGAGAAACGCCGGCTATCGCATACTCGGTTTCCACTCCAAACAGCAGGCCTGCCATTGTGAAGATTTCACCTCATCTTCATGCTTTCACGGATGAGATCGCGGTGATCAATCACTGCGCGCTTCACGCTGCCTGGCCAGCCAAGGGACTGAAATATCGGGAGTTAGGAGAAGATACCGTCCATCGCGAACACCGCCGGTCACACGCGCGCGGGACAGGGGAAGATGGAGACGAGGCCACAAACCCGGGTCGAAGCCGGCGCTTGGTCAGGTCAGCACAGGATAGTATTGGGCTGGGGCCTGGCACGCTCTTCTCCTATCTGCCAGTGTGCGCCGGCGGGGGGTAATTCTTCGCAAAGAGTGAACGGTCCGGGCAGAGGCTGTCGGCATGGCGGCGAGGTGCGCGAGGAGGGCTGCCGGATTCCCAGGTCTCAAGATCGAGACTCGGGGCACCCGGCAGCCCCGAGATTTTCTTAGACGAACCTGAGGGTGATGGCATATAAATACCTCCAACCCAAGATTTCAGCCGGGAGGGGGAATCTCCGTAACTTTTAGCACGAGAGGTTTCCCAGTGGACGACATGAATGTTGCGTACATAAACCGCCGTATCATCACATGGGCGCTTGACCGTCTCGATCTTGAGCCGGATCAAATAGCTACGACGATCATGCCCGCTGAAAACATCAGGGCGTGGGAGCGCGGCGAGAGCCACCCGACCGAGAATCAAGCCGAGTTGCTTGCCAATAAGCTCCAGATTCCGTATCTGGTGCTTTTTCTTAGCGAGCCTCCGCCGCCCGAAAAGGTACCGATTCCTGATCTCCGCACACGCAGCGGAAAAGCCGCAGTCAAACCTTCGCGTGAATTCATTGCAGTGATCAACGATGCGCTATCACGCCAAGATTGGTATCGAGAACAGGCGCAACAAAAGGGGTGTCCAAAGCTAAGTTTCGTCGGTCGCTTCAAGCGCGCCGACCCGGTGATTGAAGTGGCTGCAAACATGCGATCAGTACTGCGGATCAATCAGGAATTCCGATCAGCCTCTCATAATTGGGAAGAGTTTCTGCGCCAATTGATCACACGGGTCGAGAACGCGGGCATTCTGGTCATGCGAAGCGGGGTGGCGGGGCATTCGACCCGCCGAAAACTGAACATCAATGAGTTCCAAGGCTTTGCCCTTTGCGACCCATACGCGCCAACTGTATTCATAAATGACGCAGATTTTAGGGCCGCGCAAATCTTCACGCTTGCGCATGAACTTGCGCACATCTGGATTGGGGAGACAGGCATCTCCGACGCATCACTCGTCAGAAAATCGCTTACTGAATTGAACCGTATTGAGAGCTTCTGTAATCAGGTCGCGGCCGAGTTCCTTGTCCCTGAGAGATCGTTCAATGTCTCATGGCAGAAATCCAGAACAATCAAAGAGAACTTGAAGCGCGTCTCGCAACACTTCTGGGTCAGTTCCCTCGTGGCGCTAAGGCGCGCCTATGACCTTCAAAGGATCGACTACGAGCAATTCAAGTCGGCATCAGACGAGGAGTACGCCCATTATCGAGCCAACGAAGAAAAGCGGAAGAAAGCGGAACAAGGCAAAAAATCAAAGGGGCAGTTTTGGGCCACTTTCAAACTGCGAAACAGTATCTTGTTTTCTGAGTCAGTGGCTACTAGCGTTCGCAGCGCTAAGACCACATACACCGAGGCATCCAACCTCCTTGGGGTATCAATATCCACCGTGGAACGCTTCTTGCGGCAGGAGAATGCCGCGTGAGCTACTGGCTTGATTCCGATGTCCTAGTGTTTGCTAAGGACACCATAGCGCCGATTGGCTATAAGGAATTTGCCGGATTCTGGGAACTTATCGAACGCAACATGGAAACAGGAATTATTAGGATCACTAAACGCAATTTTCAAGAAATCACAGAAGGGCGCAAGACGGAAGACGATTTGGCGAAATGGCTAAGGCCCCGCAAAGGGGCTATGATTGGCGTCCCTCCTACCAAGGAGGTCCAGGCCTTCGCGGCAAAGATTGGTGATTATGTGTATTCAACGCCGAAATTTTATGAGCGGCATCGCGCTCGATTCTCGCGGGGCGCGGATGCATGGTTGATTGCGCAAGCCGCCGTCGAAGGTGGAATCGTCGTTACCCGAGAGGTATCGCAACCTGGTTGTCATGCGCCAAAGATTCCAGACCTCTGTATTCACTTCAAAGTCAAGTTCGTTTCCCTGATTGAACTGATGAAGATTTTAGGGAGTCTAGAATCTTCACCGCCTGGTAAAAAATGAACTTAACACGACTTTCTAGTTGGGTTAGCCAACGTATTTATTATCCCGATCAGCTAACGGGTACAATTCCTAACATGCTGATTTCAAAGCAACTTATAGGAACGCACGGGTTGAAAAGGGGCTTTCCCGAGGTACAGAGGGGTGGGGCACTTCTCCGGGCGATGAGAGAGTTGGCAAACCTCTCATCTACTTGCCAATGTGCGCCGGCGTGGGGCAACTATCCGCAAGGACTGGACAGTCCGGGCGAGCGCTGCCGGCACGGCGGCGAGGTGCGCAGGGCGGGTTGTGCATTCCCGGCTCCCAGGATCGAGACCCGGGGCACACGGGCCAACCTGCGTAGAGGTGTGCGATAGGATGGGTCAGCCAGGAGATCGATCTCTGAGGACTCGCAGAGACCTGTTACGCTGATCGTGGAACTCCACCGCTTGACTCTGAGGCAAGATTATGACTCAATCACCCGAGTCCACCCCTGGCATTTTGGGGCAGGTCTCCGGCCGAAAGCTCATCTTCGTCAGCTATGCTTCGCAAGACGCCGAAGCGGCAAGGCAGGTCGTCACCGAAACCGAAGCCCATGGCATTCCATGCTGGATGGCGCCTCGCGATGTCCAGATCGGGTCCAACTACGGTGGGGCGATTGTCGATGCGATAGAAGCGGCGGAGGTCTTCGTCTTGCTCCTGTCGGCGAGCGCCAACGGGTCAATCCACGTGGCCCACGAGGTTGAACGCGCCGTTAACTACCATAAACTGATTGTGCCGCTTCGGCTCGAAAACGTAGAACCCTGCAGAGAGATCGAGCTCCACCTTGCGGGCCGGCAGTGGGTCGACCTGTTTGGTGGGCCACAGCAGAAGGAAAAGAATATGCGACGATTCTTCGACGTGCTCCGTGATATTCTGCGTGCCTGGCTGGTCCCGGACCTTCCTCGCCTAAGCGAGTCCGCACCACAGAAACAGAGTGCAGTTCCACCACTGGCGGTGAGCGCACCAAGAGCGATTCAACCGGCTCGACCCGTCGCGACGGCCCAACCTGTCAGGGGGCAAATTCAATCCGACCCCGCTCTCCGGCAGGAGATTTTGTCATCGCTCAGTGACAATCCAGGGCCAGCATTGCAGACCTCTGCCGTAACACTTTTTCGGTCCCACGGCGCAACGATCCTTCCCGAAATCTGCTTGCTGCTCGGGGAGGAGGAGCTGTGCGATCAGACGCGATGCGGACTGTTTATAGTTCTGGCCTTCTGCGCCGTTCAGCCCGGCGCTCGCGGATACCTGCAGATTGTGCTTGCGGCGCTGCTCGACAATCTGAAGTTCGGCAGTTACGTTCTGGCAAACGCGATTGATGCCACCAAGAAACTCCCTGTTCCGCGCAATGAGAAATTCGCCGCGTTGTGGAGTTCGGTGGACCTTGTTCACATCCCGTCTGGGCACCTCATCCTCGATGCGCTGATCGAGATTGTGCCCACTGAAAATAGGAATGACCTGTGTGACACCCTCACGGAACTCGTGCATATGCCTAATTCGCAATTGCAGTCAGTCTGTGTCGCGGGCTTGAAGAAATTTGGGTATCGTGCGGCGATTTCGGACCTGCGCGACGTTGTTGAAACGTGTGCGGATTTCACGGTCGTTGTGGGCGCTGCCGAGGCTCTGGTTAGCTTTGGTGACTCCGCTTCGGCAGCTAGCATTCGTATCGCATTAGCTCAGCCAGTCGGCGTTGTCTACTACCAGGCGTGGGCGCAACTTGCATTCCACTTGCGCGCAATCGAGGGCGTAGGGTGCGCAGAGTATGTTGCGGAGCAATTCTTGCGCCTCCCCGAGGAAATCCAACTTGGGATACTTAAACATACATGGCTTTTTCGGAATTTCAGGGAAAGGCCACTCTCTGATGCCTTGCGCACGCTGGTCAAGAGTACCCCCAACCCAGACATGCGGCAGGAGGCACAGAGTCGATTGTCTGCGTTAGGCGCATCGTGACGCGGGCCGGCTGGCTTCAACGGGCGAGCATTCGAGCCCCCGTCAGCCCGCCGACTCCACATGGTAATAAAACGGGGGTCCCTGCTCCTTGGCCAGCGTGCGCAGCGTGCGCAGAAATGCCGTGGCGGCATAGGAGAGCGTAGCCTGCCGCCGCTGCGCCAGGCGCAGCACCCGCTTGAACTCCAGCTCATTCACCGTGACGCGCACCAGTTGGCCGGTCTCAAGCTCGCGGGCCACCGTGAGATGCGGAACCAGCGCTACCCCGTTACCCATGGCCACGAAGCGCTTGATGGCCTCGATGGTGGGCAGCTCGACCGCCATGTTCAACGGCGTCCGGTAGCGCTGAAAGGCCTCGATCACCTTGCGCCGCAGCGGCGAGGCCACATTATGGGCGATAAAAACCTCTTCTCCCAGATTGCCGATGGAAACCCGCTGAGCGCCCGCCAGCGGATGGTTGGGGCTGACAATGAGGGCCAGGCTGTCTGCATAGACGGCGATGGTGCGAAACTGCGCCGGGTCGGGCCGGAACGAGACCATCCCCAGCTCGAAGGTGCGCAGGTTCAGTTCCTCGGGAATCCGGGAAGCCAACATGCGGTGCACGGTGACGCTCACCTGCGGAAACGCCCGCCGGAAGCGGTCGATAGCAGGCAGCAGATACATGCAGGTGTACTCGTTGGCGGCCAGTTGCAGGCGCCCGCGCTCCAGGTTCTTCAGCTCGTCCAGCGCGCTGGCAGCCTCGCGGCGCAGGGCCATGAGGCGCAGCGCATAGTCGCGCAGCAGCACCCCGGCCGCGGTCAGAGAGCCGTCGCGCGCCGCCCGGTCAAAGAGCGTCTCGCCCACCGCCGCTTCGAGTTTGCGGATCACCTGGCTTACGGCTGGCTGCGTGCGGTGCAGCCGCACCGCCGCACGCGAGAAACTGCGTTCCTCGGCGACGGCCAGAAATGTCTCCAGTTGATTCAGTTCCATGACGCCCCCAAGAAAGCATGGACCCGTGGTGAAGGCTCAAGAGGCTGTTTCGGTTCACGCCTGCTTGTGAAGATTGAGTGTATAGGCTGAGGCTGCAACCGGTCTGCATGGTCCGGGGCTGGCGGCCCCTTTTGCTGGGGCTGGACTGGCTCAGCCATAGCTGGTCGCCGGAGAAAGTAGCCTGCCACGCTTGCGAAGAATCCATGGATGCCTGACAGCTCACAGGGCGGGCTCGCGCGCTCCCATTTTGAAGCTCAGGGCTGCGGAACCTCAAGTGCGCCGGTGAGGCTGGAGACCTTTTCGACCTGGTGGCTGCGGCACCACGATTCGAGGCCGCTTGCCAGGCGTTCGCATGCTCGGGGGTCGGCGAAGCTGGCCGTGCCCACCTGGACGGCGGTGGCGCCAGCGAGCAGGAACTCGACGGCGTCTTCCGGAGTGACGATGCCGCCCATGCCGAGAATGGGAATCTTGACGGCGCGCGCCGCTTCGTAGACCATGCGCAGGGCGATGGGCTTGATGGCCGGTCCGGAGAGGCCCCCGGTGACATTGGCGAGGCGCGGCTTGCGGGTCTCCGCGTCGATGGACATTGCCACCCAGGTATTGGTCAGGCTGAGCGCGTCGGCGCCCCCGTGGGCGGCGATCTTGGCCATCTGTGCTATGGAGGTAACGTTGGGTGAGAGCTTGACGAAGAGCGGGCGCTTGGAGGCGGCTTTGGCCTTGCCGACCAGGTACTCGAGCGAACCGGGATCGGAACCGAAAGCCATGCCGCCGGCGTGAACGTTGGGACAGGAGACGTTCAGCTCGTAGGCGGCGATGCCTTCGGCCTGATTGAGGCGCTCGATGACGCCCAGGTACTCGCCGACTGTGAAGCCGAAGACATTGACGATGACCTTGCAGAGGGGATAGCGCTTGAGCGGAGGCAGCTTGCGGGCGAGGTAGTCCTGGACACCTACGTTCTGGAGTCCGATGGCGTTGATCATGCCTGAGGCGGTCTGGACAATGCGCGGAGGGGCGTTGCCGGCCATGGGTTCGAGCGAAATACCCTTGGTGACGAAGCCGCCGATGCTCTCCAGCGAGACAATCTCTTCGAATTCGATGCCGTAGCCGAAGGTGCCGCTGGCGGCGATAACCGGGTTGACCAGTTCCAGGCCGGCCAACGAAACTCTCATGTCGGGTTTCACGTGCGGCAATCTTCCTTTTACAGGGATCAGGGACCAGGGATCAGAGACCAGTTTCCGCGCCGCCGGTTTGCGCCTGGAGACCTGATCGCCTTGATGGTCAAATCCCTAATGCGCGCCGGAAGGGCGGGCTGGCTTGATGGCCTCGGTGAGCACGCGGCCCACTGCCGCCGACGGCTGATTGATGCCCGCCAGCGAAGCCAGCGTGGCCGCCAGGTCCACTGGGGCTACTCGTTCATGATACGCGCCTGGGACAAAGGGCGCGCCATAGAAAGCCAGGGGCACATGGCGGTCATAGGACCAGGGGGCGAAGTGAGTGGTCCCGATGGAGCCGTGCAGATCTTCCATCTGATAGGCGCCCAGCACCAGCATCACGTACCAGTTGCCGTGGTAGGCATAGCTATGGGCCAGCAGGCGGCCCCACTCGGAGGGCGGCAACTCGCCATGCGCCAGCTCCAGGCGCGTATACAACCCGGTGAGCTGTGGCAGGGGCGGAAGGCGATGCTGCGCGGGCGGCGGAAGAACGATTTGGAGAGGAAGAGTGGTCTGGGTAATCGGGGGCGGTTCGGGTACGGGAGGGACGATGGCTTCGGTCAGCAGCGCGGAGACGGCGTCTTCAGCGGTTTTTTCGTCGACTTTGGCCTTCTCGAACGCCCGGCGGTCGAGCACGATGTAGGGCAGATCGGGGCCGGGCAGGATGTACTGAAGCTGCTCCCCAGGCGAGTAGCGGGCGTTCAGCTCCGCATTCAGCTTTGCGTAGAGCTTGTCGAGATCGACGACCGCGGAGTCGATGCCCAGTTTGGCGGCGTCGGCGGGGATGGGCGGAATGCCGTGGTCGGCCGAGAGCGCCAGCCAGACGTTCTGGAGGCCGACGGTCTGGTCGAGCCAGGAATCGAAGCCGTCCAGGTCGCGATCCAGGCTGAGGATCATCTGCTCCTCGAAGTCGGAGTCAGGACCGAATTGATGGCCCTGGATGTCGTTCGCCGACAGCGAGACAACTACCAGATCGGTGACGCCATTCTGGCCCAGCTTCTCGCCGCTGATGAGCGCCTTGGCGAAGTCCAGCTCGTAGCGATTGGCGGCCGGGGTTCTGCCCACCAGTTCGTAGAACTGCGTGGTTCCCTCCACCATGGCCTCGCGGGCGGCTTCGGCCACGCGTCCGCTGGAGTTGAAGGCCCGAGCCCACTCCGGCAGGTGCTCCATGTAGTAAGTGGAGGTGGTGAACTGGCCGCTGGTGTTGTCGATCCAGAATGCGCCATTGGCAGCTTGTCCGGCGGGCAGAATCGCCGCGCGGTCTTTGAGCGAGATGCCGTAGACGCGCGAGCGCCCGTCAGTGGCCAGGCGCAGCTCGTCGCCCAGGGTGGTGGCGCGCAGGTTGCGCGGCGAAGCGCCAATGACGTACTTGAGCGCGGTATCGGGCGCGCCGGGCTGGTTGGCGGGAATGGAGGCCGGCGGCAGATCGACCAGTTGGTAACGCTCGTCTTCAACCGAACTCACCTTGTGATCCCAGGAGCGCGAAGCGTCCCAGAAGTCGTTGGCCTCAATGCCGTGGCCGTCGGTATAGGCGCCGGTGCCGATGGTCGCGTGGCCGGGGGCGGTCTTGGTGTTGGCGTAGTCGAAGTAGCAATTGGTGAACCATGCGCCTTCGTTCAGAAAGAGGTTGAAGCCCCGGCCCTTGAACTCGGCGCGGTCGCGGTTGAGGTAGTCGCCGCGAAACTGGTCGATGACCACGATAACGATCAGCTTGGGGCGGCCGGAGTAGGCCTGGGCCGGTGCCGTGACCGGCAGCAGAAGGGCGAGAAAGAAAGCGGCGAAGGAAGCAAGCAGGGCAATCGGCAGGCGCAGGCGCGGTTTCATGATTGCATGATAGCAACGGCGGGATTGGAGCAGGTGTCAATAGAAGATAAACAAAGCCTTCGCCGCGATCCTCAGCCGTTGAGCAGCGTCTCCACCTCGGCGTGCAAGCGCGCGGTGATCTGGGCCTCGGTCTCCAGGGGCGTAAAGCGCATGGGCTGGCCTATGCGGACCTCGACTGCGCCGGAACGGAACCAGTTGCGCTGCCCCGTCTTCAGCTCGCCCAGGCCGCGAATGGCCATGGGCAGCACGGGCGCCCCGGATTGCTTGACGAGCAGGCCGATCCCTGGGCGGAAGCGCGCCAGCTCTCCGGCGGCCGAGCGCGTGCCCTCGGGAAAGAGCAGCACGTTGAATCCCCGGTCCAGCGCCTCGCCCGCATGGGCAAAGCTGCGCTGGAAGTCGCGCTGTTTGGGCAGCGGAAAGACGTTGAACAGCGCCGTCAGAAGCAGATAAATCAGCGGCCCTGGCGGATAGAACCGTGCCGTGATCGTGGTCCGCTCCGGATTGCGGAAGTGGCGATAATCCTCCAGCATATCGCCGGACATGGCCACGGCAATTCGCCTGCGGATGCGGCCGGGGAGCGCGTATTCCAGAAACGGTCCATCGTAGCTGGTGACGTGATTGGCGACGATGAGCATGGGTTCATCGGCGTTCAGGGAGCCTGGCGGAGCAGGGACGACCGCGGGCTTAGCCAGCAGCCAGACCAGGGGCCGCATCGCCGCCTCGACAAACGCCGCGCGCAACCACCGGAAAAGCGGCCACCAGGGCCAATGCGGATAGATGTAGCGCGCCGGAGCGGGCTCGGGCTGGGGCTCCTGGAAGACGGAGACTGGCTGGGGTTCGTGGTTCCCCACCCTTTCCGCAAAAGGCCGCGGAAAGGATGGGACACTCGGCTGTTGCGGAGAACGGGCAGGGATCTCATCTGCCTTTGCCGTCTCCCAGGTCTCAGATGCGAGACCTGGGCCACCCGGCAGCGGAAAGCGTGGGGCACCCGACGGTTGTTGAGCGTTCGGCGTGGAGTTTCCGGCCACCAACTGCCGGAGTTCCCCCAGGGTTTGGACTTCTTCCAATAGCCCGCTCTCGGCTGCCAAGTCCAGCCGTTCCTCGATGGCGGCGGCCAATTGCACGCGGCCCAGGCTGTCAAGGTGCAAGTCTTCGCTCAGCCGCAGCTCGTCGCCGGCGCCCGGCAGCGCTTCGCCGGTGATTTGCGCGATCAGTGCCAACAACCAATCCGAGGCTCCGGCT
Source organism: Occallatibacter sp. (assembly GCA_050014455.1). Taxonomy (GTDB): domain Bacteria; phylum Acidobacteriota; class Terriglobia; order Terriglobales; family Acidobacteriaceae; genus Telmatobacter. The sequence continues at coordinate 824 of JBEKDH010000011.1, read as the reverse complement.
TTCAGCGACCCGTTCGGCGCGGCGGCCCCGGCCTGCGCGGCGCCTCTGTGTTTCTCCGCGAGCCACTCCGCCACGGCTTTGCGCCTCACCTTGCCGGTCGATGTGCGAGGCAGGTCCGGCTCGGGCCAAAACTCCCATCGCGAAACCCGCTGAAACTCCGCCAGTTTGCCGTTGGCGTGTTCGATGGCCGCCGCCGCCTGCGCGCGGCTGCCGCGAAAGGCAAGCACGGCGTAGGGTTCCGGGCCGGCGGCCGTATCCACGCCCACCACGGCGCAGGCCAGTATACCTGGTTCCTGCTCGATGGCCGCTTCCAGATCCTCGGGATGCACATTGAGGCCCGCCGCAGTTACGATCACTTCGCTCTTGCGGCCCAGGAAGCGCAACTCGCCGGAGGGCTCGGTCTGGGCCAGGTCGCCGGTAGCCAGCCATTCGCCCGAACGCGGATGCAATGCGCCGCCAGACCACGTGGCGGCAGAGATGGCCGCGCCCCGCACCAGCACCTCGCCATCCGCGCCCAGCTTCACCTCCCGCCCCGCCAGCGGCTTGCCGATGGTTCCCTGCGCTACATGGAAGGGGTGGTTCAAAGTGATGAGCGCCGTGGTTTCCGTCATTCCATAGCCCTGCACCACCACCAGGCCGACCGCATTCCAGAACTTTTCGAGTGGTCCCGGCAGCGCCCCGCCCCCGGAGATGATGGCCCAGAACTTCAGGCCGAAGGCCGAATGGACATCGCGAAACCTCCACCAGCGCAGCGGAACGGCAACACCGGTCGACGTTCCCTGGGGGCCGAGGACTCGCTCGGCAAGCCCAGGCAGCGTAGCTTC
>JBEKDH010000010.1:0-41193 GCA_050014455.1 Occallatibacter sp. | reverse complement strand
CCGCCCAACTGCTCTATCCTGATCTAGGGGGGATCGTTGCAGAAATACCTGCTCATCGCAGTTGGCGGCGCGCTCGGCTCCATCGCCCGGTTCTGGGTCGGCTCCACGGTTGCCGGCCGAATGGGCATCAAGTTTCCTTACGGCACCCTGATCGTCAACCTCACGGCCTGCCTTGTCATCGGCTTCTCGCTCACCTATCTGGGCCGGCGGGCTGACCTTAGTCCGGCCTGGAGGTTTCTGATTCCGGTGGGCTTCATCGGGGCCTACAGCACCTTCTCGACCTATGAGTGGGAGACGCTCTCCAACTTGCGCTCGGGGGCTTTTCTGCTCGCGGCCCTTTATGCGGGCGGCAGCCTCATTCTGGGCCTCATCGCCGTCTGGGGCGGTTCCTTGCTGGCGGAGGTTCTTTCCTGAGGCGGCATTCGCGGGGCGCAACCGTGCTCAAGGGTATCGCCGGCTTCGGCGCCGACCATCACATGCACTCCTCGAGTTTTGTCGAAATCTCCGATCGCCTGCCCGTCAAGATCGAATTTATTGAGACGCGCGAAAAGGTCGAGGCCATCCTGGGCAAACTGGAAGAGATGGCGGGCACCGGGCTGATCGAGATGCAGGAGACCACGGTGGCCAAGCCGGCGCAGATCTCCAAACCCCAAAAGCCGGTGCCTCCCGCGCATCTCAAGATCGAGGGCAAGGCCCAGATGATGCGGATCTTCCTCAGCGAAGAGGACCGCTGGAACGGGAAGCCGCTGCACGAGGCCCTGGTCGAAGCCCTGAGAGCCAACGACATTGCCGGAGTCACGGTCTATCGCGGTATCCTCGGCTATGGCGCGCACCGGCGGATTCATAAAGACAAGCCGCTGTTCTCCGCTCACCACGGTTCCATCATGCTGTCTGTCATCGATACGGAAGAAAAGCTGCGCTCGTTTCTGCCGCTGGTAGACCGCATGGTGCAAGAGGGGTTGGTGGTATTCTCCGGCGTGGACATCGTCAAGTACGCCTATCGCCCGCTCCAGGCCGACAGTCCCGGCATCGACGGGAAATCGTCTCCGGCATCCGAGCGCGCTTCGCAGCCGGCTTCGGAAGCAAGTGAGGTCCAGCCATGAAAGAGGAGTTTTCAGCGCGCATGTTGCGCGTTCACTTCGGCGAAGGAGACCGTTGGCTAGGCAAGCCGCTGCACGAGGCGATTCTGGCCAAATGCAAGCAGCTGGGGATTGAGGAAGCCATCGTCTTTCGCGGCATCGAGGGCTACGGTTCGGGCAGCAGGATTCGCCATGCCAACCGCTGGCCGCTCTCCAAGGATGCTCCCATCCAGATGAGCATTGTGGATACCGAAGTGCAGATCGCCAGGCTGCTCCCGCACCTTGACGCCATGGTCGAGGAGGGCCTGGTGGCGACCTCGGCGGTCGAGGTCATCCGCTATTCGCGAACCCCAGCCGTGGAAACCGGAAAGCCGTAGGCTGGGCCTGATTTTCGCTGGCCTGCTATGGCGCCGAGGTGAATGGCGAAGCGGGCAGTCCCTCTCCGTTGAAGAGATTGCACTCCGGGCTGTTGGCCCAGCCGTAGCGCACAACGACCGGCTCGGCCACCAATGGGCTCGTGGCCACTACGGTCGCGCCCTCGATCATGGCCGTGGCGGGCGCAAACTTCCCGTCGGCCCCCGCAACCTCAAAGCCGGTCAGCGCGCCGCCCTTGGCCGCCAGCCCTTTGGCATGGTCGAACCAGGCTCGCATTGCGCTCCCCTCCGGCGTTGCCTGGCGAAAGACCGGCCCGGAGTACTCGATGGCTTCTCCATAGCTGAGGGCGCGCGCCGCCCGCGCCAGCCTCAGGCCCACATCCACCTTGTCGGTGGGGTGAACGTTATCCGGATTGCCGATGTCGATGGTCACCGCCATGGCCGTGTTGCGCACTTCCAGGGTCTTCAGCTGTTGCTCGCGCAGCGCTGCCCAATCCTCGCCCGGGCCGGACTTGAAGCTGGTAATTTGAACGTATAGGAAGGGAAAGTCGCCCACGCCCCACTGCCGGCGCCAATCCTCAATCAGCGTGGTAAAGATCCGGCTGTAAAGCGGAGCCCGCTCCAGCGCGCTATTGCTTTCGCCTTGGTACCAGATGACCCCGCGAATGGGCAATGGGGTCAGCGGCGCGATCATGCCGTTGTAAAGCTCTCCCGGACCCCAACTTCTCAACTCGGGATGCCAGGCAAACTGCGGCTCCGGCTTGCCCTCGGCCCGGGCTGCGTCGCGCTGCCGCTGTTCGTCTTTGGCTTCCCGCAGTGCATCCGGCTCGCGCTCCGTCATCTTGCCCCAGGAGACAAACAGCGGCGCCAGCGCCGCGTCTTCGCCCAGAGCCCCCATACGCGTCCATGCCTCGGCCACCGTCCCGCCCCATGTCGAGTCGATCACGCCCAGCGGCACATGCTCCCGCTGCTCGATCTCGCGGGCAAAGTACCAGGCAACCGCCGAGAAATCCCTGGCTGTTTCAGGGGTCGAAGCCGCCCATCCCTCGGTGTCGATCTCATCCTGCGGATAATCGGCGGCGCGCCGCTTGACGATCAGCAGCCGTATGCGCGGGTTGGCGGCCCGAGGCAGGTCTTCATCCGCCGTGGCTGCCTTGCGCATCTCGAACTCCATGTTCGATTGCCCCGAGGCTACCCACACGTCGCCCACCAGCACATCGTCCAGCGTGACGATCTGGGCTGGCGCGGCGTCCCCACCGGCAGGGGTGGGCTGGCCCTTGACGATGAGCTGAAACGGCCCGCCGGCCGCGCCGGGCGGCAGATACACGCTCCACCGGCCCAAATGGCCGGCCTGCGTCGATCGGGTCGCCCCGCGGAAGGTTACCGCTACTTCCTCTCCAGCAGGGGCCAGCCCCCAGACGTGCACGGGCAGATCCCGCTGGACCACCATGTGACTGGCAAGAATCTTGGGCAGAGTAACTTGGGCTGAAGCACTCGCGCCCGGCAGCAGCGCAAGCAGGAGCACAGATCGCAGGTTCAAGACGGGCCTCGCTGGAAAGACAATACCCAAAAGACTTTCACGATTGCAGAACCGCGAAACTCTTCGGAAACATCACCATATCAGAGCAAGCATTCTCTGTTCACCCGCCGTCTTGAAGATACTCCCCAGGTCCGAGAATCCGGACCTGGGCCACCCTAATTTGTTACTCATGGCGCCTGCGCACCCGCTCCATTTCCACAGAATCCGGGCACAACATTTCGCGGCATTCCGGGTCCAAGCAGGAACAAGGGGAGACGGGGGGAGTGTCTCAAAGTGGAGAGGCGGCGAGTTGGCCTCTGTTCGCCCGCATCTCAGAAAGAGGCTGGACTTTCACGGGATTTCCGCCATACTGAAGAAACCAAGATCTACCCGATCGGGAGGAATCTGTGCTTTTGTTGCGTAAGAGACGCACAATGGTACCCGTTTTCCTGGCCTTGGCGGTTTTGGCCATTTGCTCATCGCACAGCCACGCGCAAGCGGCTCTGCTCATGGAGGAGCCGTACGGCTTCTTCGGGGCTTTGAATCCGACCGGGCACACCGCCATCTACTTTGAACATATCTGCGCCGAGACCCCTGTCCGGCTGCGCCGCTGCGCCCCCGGCGAATTCGGCTCCGTGATCTCGCGTTATCAGGGCATCGATGGATACGACTGGGTGGCGATTCCGCTGGTTCCCTACTTGTACTCGGTAGAAAACGCCTCGGAAGTCCCGGCTCGCGCGGACCGCAAGAAGGTGGCCGAGATGCGCGGGCGGTATCGCGAGGCTCATCTGCTTTCGCTGGGAGAAAGCCTGCCTTCGGGCGGTTTCACGCGCGGTGGCTGGAACCAGCTGGTGGGCGTCGTGTATGAGCGCCGCACCTACGCCTTCCGCTTTGAGACCACCCCCGAACAGGACGACGCGTTCATTGCCCGCATGAACAGCGGCAAGAATCGTTCCCACTTCGAGCTGTTCTACAACAACTGCGCGGACTTTGCGCGCGTGGTTCTCAACACCTACTTTCCCGGAGTTTTCCGGCGCAGCCTCTTTCCGGATGCGGGCGTGACCACCCCCAAGCAGATTGCTTACAAGCTGGTGCGGTATGCGGGCAAGCACCCGGAGCTGCAGTTGACAGTGCTGGATCTTCCCCAGATCCCCGGTTATCGCCGCCCCAGCCACTCCAACAAGAGCATCGCCGAGTCGCTCACCACCACGGCGTATGCCGTTCCCATCGCGCTGGTCAACCCGTACCTGGCTGGCGGGCTGTTTGTGGACTACCTGTCGCGCGGCCGGTTTCATCCTATTCCCAAACATCCGCTGGTTGTTGCGCCGGGCAATCTTTCTGCATTGACAGCCCCGGCCCGCGCCGCGCAGAATCCGGAGAGCGCGGGCGCGCAGGCCCCCGCCGCTGCTGCGCACAGCTCCGCGGAATCGCGGGGGTTGGAACCGGCTGTTTCAGGCCTGCGAGAAATGAAGGTTACGCATGAGTGAATCCAAAACGCAGGATTTCAGGAACCACGCCCGCTTCGATCCTCCGTATCACATGGTTCTCTTCGCCGTTCTGGTCGTGAATCTGGCCATTGTAATTGCCTACACGGTGACCCATTTCAGCATTTTCAGCGGATGGCTGACGATCATGTCGATCGCAGTCTTCATCCCCTTCGCCAAGTTGCGCACCTATCCGCTCAAGGTCCAGGATCGCGTCATCCGGCTGGAAGAGCGTATCCGCTTGCAGGCGCTGGCTCCCGCCGAGTGGCACGCGCAGATCTACCGGCTCACCGAAGACCAGTTGATCGGCCTGCGGTTTGCCGCCGATGACGAGGTTGTCGAGCTGGCCAAACAGGCGCTGGAGGGGAATCTGAGCCGCAAGCAGATCAAGGAGCGCATCAAGAGCTGGCGTCCCGACGAATGGCGAATCTGAGCAAGAGCGCCGGCCCTGCGCAATATCGGCTATGGCGAAATCAGAGTGAGTGCAACCCGAAAGCGCGGGGTCCAAGTCGACGCGACCAGCAGGGACCGGCGACCGTGCAGAAAACTCGCCAGGACACATCTACTCTGGTTTCGCTCTAAGCCGCAGGCGCTTTTGTTGCCTCGCTTTGTCTGGAAACGGCTCACAAGCCGTCTTCGACTCTCCGCATAAAACATGAGCCCCGCTTGGGGCGGGGCTCACAGTCATAGAAGGGAACTCAGTTTACCGGGAAACCGTCCGTAGGGAGTGGCCGGTCTCCCGACGCAGGGAATTGCCGCTGAAATTGCCCGGCGGCTTGCGGGAAAGGGAATTGCCGATCCCCCTCCCGCGCAGGCCGGGCCAGGTTACTGCACGTCGCTAACCTTGCCGTTCTTGAAAATGACCTTCAGGCCGTTGTAGTTGTAAATGACCTTTGGTCCAAGGAGCGCCTTGCTGACCGGCTGGCCCATCTCCGCTTCCACCTCAGCCTGAGTCTGGCCAAGTGAAACCGATGCCGGAGCAGCGGGCGCCGCTGCGGGAGCCGCCGGGGCTGCGCTTGCTGCCCCGCCGTTATCCTGTGCCGCTTCGGCGGTCACGTCTTTCTCAGCCTGCCCAGCTTGCTGGTCAGCCGCCTGAATATCGGCGGCTGGGTTGGCCTCCGGCGGCGGCGCGGCAGCGGCATATCCCGCTGGTGCCGGATCGCCCTGGGCAGACGGCGGAGCCGCTGGCAATCCGCCAGTGCCCTGCTTGGCCTGCAGATCCTGGAGGCCCTGATCGATGGTCTCCCGCATGTGGTTCTGCATCTCCTGCAGGTCGGTCAATTGAACCTGCACAGTGAGGGAAATCTGGCACTCCGGGTTGCCCTTGCTGGAGAGAACCACCAAATTAGCCGTGGCCGAGTCCGAAGGAGGCGCCTGCCGCAACTGCAGCGCATCGCCGTCGCTGACCACGCATTCGTTTCCGGATGCATCCGTCACGTCCAGGCTGCCGCCGGCCACGAAGACATGCGGATGGCCGTCGCTCAACAGGCGCGCAATCCCGCTGGAAGCCGGATCCGGTGTCGCCCCTTGCGTGTTCTGCTGCGCTTCCTGGTTTTCAAGCGCCAACTGGGCCTTCACCTCGTCGGCGATCATCTGCTTTACCTCGGGGGTAAGCACCGGCTGTCCGCCGCTCTCTGCCACGGGAGCAGGCGCCGCCTCGCCGCCCTCCTGCTGGGCCGCATACGCAGCCTGCAGATTCTGCGAGATGATGTAGTCCGTCAGCCAGAAGGCGGCCGAGGGGTATACAGGATACGGCTGGAAGTAGTAGCCGTAGCGCCCGTACCACGGGCTGCCGCCCCAACCCCAGCCAAAGGCGATCGGCGCAACCCAGGGGTTATACGCCCATCCGTAAAAGCCCGGATGGAAGTAGAATCCCGGAGCATACACATTCAGCATCAATCCGTGGTAGCCATAGCCCATGTAGAACCGGTTGTACGCATGTCCATGATAGAAATAGGCGCGCCGCGCAAAATCATGACCGCCATAGTGGTAACCGCGCTCCACGTATCCCGGACGGCCCCGCTCGGCGTAAACGCGGCTGCCATCGTGGCGCTCCATTGAGACCCTGCGGCCGCCGGCCAGTCCGTGATGAACGTCCATACCTCTGCGGGCATCGTGCACGTCGCTCACCCTGCCGCCCGGCCGGGTGCGAACCGCGCTGCCGCTGCGGGTCAGGTGCTCGTTGGCTCCCCGCGGTGCGGGTCCGCTGTGAATCGGCGAGTGATTACCCATGCCGGCTGTATGCGCACCAGCGCCGGGTCCGCCGCCAGGATGTCCACCAGCCATTCCAGGGTGCGCGCCTGCGCCGGGTCCACCGCCAGGGTGCATGCCGGTAGTGGTCGTCGTGTGGGTAGAGGTCGTCGTCGTGCGCGTCGTCGTTGTGGTCGTATGCGACGCCGCAGCGGTCGTATGCGATCCTCCGGCGGTTGCATGCGATGCTCCGCCGCCAGCCGGCTTTGCGGCCGCTGGCGCTTTTGCGGCCGGTTTAGGGGCAGCCGGGGCGGGCTTCTTTGCATCCGCGGCTGCGCTCATCAGGCTGGTCGCACCCAGCAGTCCGGCGAGAATCATTGCTGCTGTAACGTACTTCACGGCTTTGGGAAGAAATTGCATGGTCATCGTATCCTCATTCCTGTTTCAGGCCCGCGCTCCATCTGGGATGCGTGAGCGTTCTACTCAACGTCGCTGACTTTTCCGTTCGTAAAAGTCACCTTCATGTCCTTGTAATAGTAGATTTCCTTCACTCCCACCTTGGCTGTCTTTGTCGGCGGGCCGAAGGTTGCCGTCACTTGAGCTTTGGTCTGGCCAATGGAGATTGTCGGAGCGTCGGCCGGCGGCGGTGGCGGCGCGATCTCCGGCAAAGGAGCAGGCGCAGGCGCCGGTGCAGCCGATTGAGCCGGCTGACCGCCCTGATCCCCTTGTCCACCCTGCCCGCCCTGATCGTCCGCAGGCTGTACCGTAAGGACTTCTGAAACTGTCCTTGCAAAGTCGTCTGCTGACGGAACCGGACCCTTGGCGAACGGGAACTTGATCTCCCCGTAGTAATGCACCTGATTGCCCGAGGGATCCGGGTAAGGATCGCTGTAGGTGCTAACCAAAATTCCGTCCTTCTGCGCAGCGATCCCCGTCACCCAGAACTTCTCGCCAGCCACAAACTTGCGCGATGCGCAGCCGTTGTTGGCCGCGTCGCCGGCGCTCACCCCGCTCCCAAATACCGGGATGTGACCGAATCCGAAGGACTTTGCAGCGTCCTTTACACGGTTCTTGAGATTCCCGGACAGCACCCCATTGCTATAGGTGTTGGAAAATGCATACGAGGAGTCCGAGCTGCACATCATCAGCCCGTCTTTATGCAGAACCAGCACGTCTCCCGCGGTAACGATATCCGTGCGGTCGGCCGTGGTCTTGGTCACCTTGATCTGAGTAACCAACTTCTGCTGGATCAGCGTCGCCGGGTCGCCGGGTTGGGCCTGAAGCCCGCTGCCCAAAATCGCCGCCGCAACGGCGAATCCAAATGCGCGCAGCACCTGTACTCGTACCATATGCCCCTCTCACTTCGCAGTGATGTTCATGATTTTGGGGAAGTAACCTGCAAGCCCTTAAAACGTACAACACGGCCCTGAGACTGTCAAGAAGATCGTAGAAACCTTGAGCATGACGATCTCTTATATGGAGGGAAACACAACCTCCGGCCAAATGTTCCGCGCGCTCCCATATTTATTTTTCCAGTGGGCGATCCATGGGCCGTCAAGCCAACCGGGTAGAGCGTCATGGCCGGACCGGCAGTGCGCCTTCAGCCCCGGATTACTCGGCGGGCGGTCCGGCATCGGGCTTTGTCGCGCTTATCTCGCCTTGCCCATCGCCAGCGGCTGCCGATTGCCCTTCGGCGGCCGCCAGAGACTCCGTGTCGAGCTCGTGCTCATGGCGATAGTGCTCCACCGGCATCTTGCCGTCCCACCACGCCCAGTTCATTGGATACACATCGGGATCGAAGAACACCTGGTAGAAGTGCCATACCGCAATGGCCAGCGTGGCCAGAATCGCCTCGTAGAAGTGCACGGCGGTCGCGACATCCACCCACCAGCGCGCCAACAGGTCCCCGACCCAGACTTTGGCCCAGAGCATGACGCCGGTAAGGCCCATCAGCGCCGTGCCCCACACCAGCGCCCAATATTCCGCCTTTTCCGCGTAATTGAAGCGCCCGAACTTCGGCTTCTGGCGGCTCAGGCCCAGGTAATGGCGCATCGTTCCCCACGCATCGAAGGCATCCTTCGGCGTTGGCGCGACGTCGCGGATCATGCGCCGGCCTTCCTTGGTCGCAGCCAGATAGAAGAGGTGATAGACGCCGGCGCCGATCAGAATGACGCCCGCCACGCGGTGGACGATGCTGCGCACCCTCTCGGCCATGGGCAGCACCTGGGCAATCCAGGCCTCAGGGAACTTGAGCGCGAAGCCGGTGACGACCAGAACGATGAAGCTTGTAAGCAGCACCAGGTGCTGCCAGCGCTGATTTTCGGTCATGCGGACCATCACGGGATTCTGCATCCCCCGCCGCGCCACGGCCTTGCTCCGCCAGATAATGGCGTTATGCAGGAACATGGCGCCGATTACCGCAAAGATCAACGCCAGATAGAGCCACCTGACCCAGCGAACCGCAATCGAGCCGATATCCTTCGATTGGCCGTGGTCCATGTGCACTTTGTTCAAGGTGAACTTCTGCGTGACTCCCGCGTGGCACTTTCCGCAGGTAGCGCCAAGATTTGCCCGGTTGATTGTCGAGCGCGGATCGCTCGATGGCAGAATGTTATGCACTCCGTGGCAACTGGCGCAGTTGGCTACCACCACCGAACCGCCCTCCGATGCCAGGCCGTGATAACTGTCCAGATAGGTCGAGACGCGGTTGCCTTCGATGCCGAACTCCTGCGCAAGCCGCACCCCTTCGTGGCAGCGCGCGCAGGTGGCGCGGGCCAGGTTCTGCTCCGAGACCGCCGAGTTGGGATCGATATGCGCCTTGATCGAGTGGATCCCATGGCAATCCGTGCAAACCGGCGCCAGGCCGTTGCCCTTGGCGATTGCTTGGCCGTGAATGCTCTCGATGAAAGTTTGCTCGATGGCCGTGTGGCATTTGCCGCAAGTGGTGGGAACATTGAACTTGTAGATCGGCGACCGGGCGTCGTTGGCGGCGAGAATCTGGTGCGCGCCGTGGCAATCCGTGCACACCGCGGCTCTCGTTGACCCCTTCTCGATGGCCAGTCCATGGACGCTCTGCTGGTAGGAGACGAAGGGCTGCCCGCTCTCCCCATTCGATTCCATCAGAAACTTCTGCCCGTGGCACCGGCCGCAGGTGGCGGGAATGTTGTCGTGATGGATCGGCGATTTGACGTCGCCGGCGCCCAGAATCTCGTGCGCGCCCCCATGGCAGTCCTGGCAGTTCGCGGCCGGCCCGCCGCTCGCCTTCGCCTTGGCGTGGTAGCTGTGCGAATACGCCACCTGCGCATCGGCATGGCACTGGGCGCAGGCCACCTTCGCTGGGGGGCTCTCATGCGCCAGGCTCTTCACGTCCGTGTGGCAATCCACACAGCTGAACATGCCGCCATGGATCGACTGCTTCAGCTTGCCGGCATCCACGTACAGGCTCACCGTCTTGCCGTCTGTCTCCGTCGTTAAGGTAGCGTCGGAGTGGCAGGCGAGGCAGTCGCTGTCCTTCAGCTTGTGTTGGGCGCGGAGTGAGCAGGCTCCGGCAAGCAGCGACAGGGCCAGCGCTTGGATAAGGATTCTTCCGCCATGGTCCACGCCTTGAGGAGACGCTTTGGCGGCACAACCCGCAGTGACTGGAGTCACACTCCAGTAACAATCGGCGTACCGGTTCCCCCCGCCGGCGGCACAAGAACTATTTGTGCGCCGGCTTCCAGCATTTACCGGGAATTCATCGAATCCCTATAGGGTGGAAACAGACCGTTTTTGCACATCCATTTTTGCACATCCTCGATCCCTTTCTGCATCTTGCATGGGAGAGCCCCAAAGGACTAGGATGCGGCAGTTCTCACGGATAGCGGGCTGCGCTGAATCGGACACTCATAAAGCAGCAGCGTTTCTGCCTCAACAAGGTCTATTTTCAACAGATTTGCACAATTGGAGAGCCCATATGACCCAGAATCGAATTCGCTTTGGCATTCTCTGCCTGACGCTTCTCGTCGTTGGCCTGTGCTCGGGAGCAGTTGCCTTGCACGCGCAAACTTACACCGAAGGCTCCATCGCCGGCACCGTCTTCGATCCCACCGGCGCCGTAGTGGCGAACGCTGCGATCATCATCCACAACGATGGGACCAACGCCGAGGTCAATCAGACGTCGGATGGCAGCGGCTATTTCAAGGCGCCGCAATTGCCTGCCGCGGTCTATACCGTGACGGTGAACGCGCCGGGCTTCGCTGCCTTCAAGGAAGTCAACGTCATCGTGCAGGTTGGCCTAACCACAGAGGTCTCCCCCCATCTGGCGGCCGCCGGTGCAACTGCGACAGTGGAAGTAACCGGCGAGGCGCCGATTTTGAACTTCGAGTCGCCGGACATCAGCTCTGTGTTGACCGCGAAGACGATCGAAAACCTGCCCCTGAACGGTGGCCGCTGGTCGGATATGGTGCTGCTGACTCCGGGCGCGGTGGGAGACTCGAACGGCTTTGGCCTGATTTCGTTCCGCGGCATCAGCCCCCTGCTGAACAACGTTGAAGTCGACGGCGCGGACGACAACCAGGCCTACTACTCCGAAGAGCGCGGCCGAACTCGTGAGGGCTACTCCATCTCTAAGTACCTGATTGAAGAGTTCCAGGTAAACACCGGCGTATACTCGGCGGAATTCGGGCGCGCCGCCGGCGGCGTCATCAACGCCATCTCAAAGAGCGGAACCAACACGCTCCACGGCATTGCGTATTTCTCCGACCGCGATAACGATTGGGGCGCAATGAATCCCTACACAACCAACACCATTAACACTTCCACCACATCCACGCCGATATTTGAAACCATTCCTTACAAGCCGGTCGACTGGCGCAAGGAATGGGGATTCGATGCGGGCGGCGCGCTGAGAAAGGACAAGCTCTTCTGGTTCTACGGCTTCGCCCAGTATCGCCGCAACTTCCCCGGCACCGGCAAGGCGGCCACGCCTGGTTCGTTCTTTACGCTTCCGGATCCGGCTGGCGCAACGGCGAATACGGTGACGCCGCCGGCTACCTCGACCATCACGTATCCAACCTATACCTGCAGTACATCGACAGGCGACCTTACACCCACAACAACGAGTACTCAAACGCCTCCCACCGTCGATGCCCAGGCATGCGAACTGGCTGCGCGGCTCACGGTTGCAGGCAAGGGAGGCTACAGCACCTATGCAGCCGGCGCAACCGCGTATTCCACACAGCTGCTGAACCTGCTTTCCGATCTCGGCACGGTGCCCCGCACTGGCAATGAGGAGTTGAACACTCCCAAGCTGGACTGGCAGATCGACCCCAAGAATCACGTCAGCGTCCTCTACCACCGGCTGCGCTGGGATTCGCCCGGAGGCGTGCAGACGCAAGCCACCAACACCTATGCGATCGACACCTTTGGCACCGATTTCGTGAAACTGGATTACGGCCTTGCGAAACTCGATAGCATGATTACCAAGAACATTTCCAACGAAGCTCGCTATCAGTACGGCCGCGAGTTGAACGACGAGGGTCAGCAGCCGTACAGTTCCTACACATCCCAGTACTTGCAGGGCACGAACGGGATCACCAACACCGCCGCGGGAGATTTTACGCCCAACGTTCCGGAGGTCGCCCTCGATACTTCAATCGGCTTCTACCTTGGATCACCGTATTACTCCTATCGGAAAGCGCTGCCCGACGAGCGCAAGTGGCAGGTGGGCGATACAGCCTCATGGCAGAAGGGAAACCACAACATCAAGTTCGGCGTGGACATGGTCCACAACTACGACATCATGAACAACACCTACGAGGGCAACGGCGTCTACACCTACAGTTACATCGGGAACTACTTCGCCGACCTGATGAACGAGGGGAGTTCGACCGGCGTGTGCAACAGCGTCAGCACGGTTACCTCGCCCGGAAGCTCTACCACCACGAATTACACGGGTAAAGCTCCCTGCGGAACCTTTGTGCAGGGATTCGGACCCGCGGCCTGGGATATCGCGACCATGGACTATGGCTTCTTCGCCGAAGACCACTGGAAGCTGACCCCGCGGCTGACGCTTGACCTGGGCCTGCGCTACGACTATGAAAGCCTTCCGGCGCCGTACTCGACATTGGTCACGGCTTCTGGCAGCTTCACGCCGTACCTGGCTTCAACCGACGGTCTGTGCGCGGCCTACACAGGGCCCGGCACCTGCCCCGCGCTTGCTGCCCAGGCCAACCTCACCAACCACCCCAGCGACAAGGACAACATTGGTCCGCGCATCGGCATTGCCTACGATCCCTTCGGCGACGGCAAGACCACCGTGCGCGCCGGCTACGGTCTCTACTTCGGCCGCGTAACCAACGGCGTGCTGCTGAACAACCTCCTGAATACGGGCAGCCCGCTCGGCCAGTACACCTCGGCGTCCTTGAAGCCGAACAACGCGAGTGCGCCGCTGTTTCCCAACATCATCTCGGCCGCGTCCGGTTCGACTCCGAGTTCGCAGTTCTTCGCGCAGAACTTCCGCAACCCGCAGGTGCATGAGTTTGACTTCTCCGTCCAGCGGGATCTGGGCCACGGCACGGTGGGCCAGCTCAGCTACATGGGCGCGCTAAGCCGGGAACTGCCCAATGCGATGAATATCAACCTCAACCCGAATTTGAATACGAGCGCATCTGGGTCCCCCAACGGCGTAAACGACAGCGTCATCACTGTTTCCGATTCAACCGGCGCCGGCCCGCTTCCCAGCGGCACAACCTTCATTGTCCCCACCTACAACAATCTGATTAATACCAACTTCGGCGCTGTCAACGAACTGTTCAGCAATATCAACGCCAGCTATAACGCGGGTGTCGCCGAAATCAAGAACGAGTCGTCGAAGCTGCTTCAATATGACGTGAACTACACTTGGTCGCATGCACTGGACTACGACCAGAATGAGACCACCACCACCCTGAGCAGCGGCTGGTTCGATCCGTACAACATCGACGGATTCAGGAAGGGCGCCAACTATAACAACTCGGCGTTTAACGTTGAAAACCGCCTGGTCGCCTGGGCGCTGATCAACTCACCCAATGTCGAGGGAAACGGCTGGGTCAAGTGGATTGCGAACGACTGGAGTCTTAATCCTGTTTACCAGGCACAAAACGGCCTGCCGATTTCGGCCACCATCGGCTCCGGTTATCCATCGTATTCCGCGTATGGTTCCAGTTGGAATGGCGCCGGCAGCAATTACTGGATTCCTGCCATCGGACGCAACACCTATCAGCTCAAGCGGACGATGGTTGTCGATATGCGGCTGGAAAAGCAGTTAACCAAGGAGATAGAAGGCAAGCCATATCACCTGCAGTTGATAGGTGAGTTCTTCAATGTGGCGAATCACCAGAATGTTACCTCGGAGAGCACCACCGCTTACAACTTGTCGTCCAATGCGTCCTTGACGAGCGGATGCACAGGCAGTTCGCTGGTACCGGGACAGGCGCAGGAAGAATGCTCGACCTTGACCTTCGTTCCCAAGACGGGCAGCGGCGTTCTTGCCAGCGGCTTCCGGGCGGTCACCAACTCCGGCTCCAACTTTGCTTATAGCCCGCGCCAGGTGATGCTCTCGCTGCGCCTGGACTTTTAGCGCAAGAGCAACCTTTCACTCCAAAGGGCGGCGGCTTCGGCCGCCGCCCTTCGTTTGCCAGACTGAGGATTTCAGCGGATTGGGAGTGAGATATTCTCAAAGGGGGCGCCATGCCAGCCGCGACGGCTTTTGTACCCGTGGAAGAATACCTGCGCAGCTCCTTCGAGCCCGACGCCGAGTACGTCGATGGCCAGATCGAGGAGCGAGCCGCGGGAGAAAACGATCATTCTGCCTGGCAAGGGGCGATTTACTTCTGGTTTCAGCAACAGGCAAAGTCGGGGCAGATTCGCGTCCGCACCGATCTCAGAGTGCAGGTTGCGCTCACTTGCTTCCTGGTTCCCGATGTGACCCTTCTCGACCGCAACCGGCCCATCGAGCAGATCGTCACTCATCCGCCGATCGCCGTCTTCGAGATTGTCTCTCCGGCCGATGCCGTCAAACGGGTTATGGCCAAGTGTGGGCGGTATGAACGGATGGGCGTCAAAACCATTCTGGTCGTCGATCCGGACGGACCGAAGTACCAGTATGTCTCTGGCCGGCTTGAGCCTCTACAGGCCCGCGCATTCGATATTCCCGGCAGCTCCTGCCGCTTTGATCTGGACGAGATTGAGAAGCTGCTTGACTGAAGGGAGCCTCCAGCGCCTCGGCGCCGCAAGACCCGACCGTAAAAGAACCGCTTCCCACGTTACTCGTACGCCAGCGCATCGATGGGGTCTTTGCGCGCCGCCATCCAGGCCGGGTAGAGCGCGCCGCAAAGCGAGCCGGCGAAGGCGATCGCCGCGCCTTTGGCCAGCCAAAGCCCTGTGATTTCGAAGTGCTGGGTGGGAAAGACGTGTGCCAGGAACAATCTCACTCCGTATGTTCCCGCAATGCCCACCAGCACTCCGGCCACCGCCATCACCGCGGTCTCGCGCAGCACCACGCTTACAATATCCATCTTGGAGGCGCCCATAGACTTGAGAATGCCGATCTCCCGCGTTCGCTCCAGCACCGCCGTGTACATGGACTGGAAGATGACCAGAAAACCCACGATGACCGCAATGACCGTGACCACTTGGAGTGCGATATTGAAACCGGGTATCTTGTCCGGAGTCATCTCCTCGAGCCATTCGTCGATGGTCTCCACAGGGTAGTCTTGCAGGCCGCGGGTATCGTGGATCTCCTGGATCACCAGATTCTCGTTAGCCGGGTCGTCGCATTTGATGTAGAAGAGCGAGGCTTTGCCCTCGGCCCCCATCATTTCTCCCATCGTGTCGATGGGCAGCAGCTTGCGACCGCCTTTGCCGTGCTGCACGATGCCCGAGACGCGGAAGGGGCGGTCCATAATGGCAATCGTATCGCCCACGCGATGCCCGCCGTCCGCGCTGGCGAAGACGTCGTCGACCATGACCTCATCCGGCTTTTGGAAGGGCCGGCCGGAGAGGAAGACAAAGGGCTTCAAGGCGTTGAAACTGGGATAGTCGATTCCATAGAGAATCTCGATCTTGCCGGATGTGTTCAGCTTTTGAATGACCGGCGAGGCCAATGCCACATGAGGCAGCCGCCGCAGCACATCCACGATCTTGGCCGACATGGGCGCGCCGCTCACGCCTACGAAGATGCTGGCATTGGAGGGGCGCACCATCAGATCCGCCCCGATGCCGTTGGTGCGCTGCTTGGTGTCGTTCAACATGCCCATGAAGATGCCGACGATAGACAGGATCATGACCACTTCAATGGCCACTGCCAGTACGCTGATGACGGAGCGGACTGGCCGCTGCAGAAGGTTGGCAAAGATGAGCTTGTTCATGGTCGAGCGTGGCTCCCAGGGCTTGCACGGGCGAACCGCCGCGCAACTCCCCCGTCCTCAGGGTAACAGCCCCGGCTAGCGGAGCGGCGAGCGTCAGAAGCGGCACTCGGTTCGCGCCTGAAAGCGGTCGGCATCGGGAACGAATGGCACAATCACCGGATCCCAGTTATTTCCTCCCTTGAAGTGGACCTTGAAATTTGCCTGCACTTCATAGTTCTCCCCGGCCTTCGCGTCGACTTTCAGGGGTAGTTTGAACTTGGAATAATCGGGAGGGGCGCTGTATGCCACCCAGATTTCGTGACTGCCTGGCGGCAATTCCGCCACATACAACTGCAGGGGGTTCCCACACAGCTGGATCTCGGACTTGGAGGCGGGCGGTCTCGGCCTCGCGACGGGCGAGCCGTCGACATCGGTAATGTACACGCCCGAATCCAGCCATACCCAGACGACTTCTGCGCGCGGCTTTGCCTCGCCACTATAGAGCTGCCGCACGTTGTAATGACGTACTCGCGCTACGGCCGATGCACTGCACAGAACTATCAAAGCCAGTAATACGAACCGCTTCGTCATCTTGCGTCTTCCTCCGGTGAAACTCGATTCAGGGTGCGTCCTGCCCCTTGAATCCGCAACGGTGGAAGTCTACCACGCCCGGTGAGCAGTCGATCCCTCGACGGCTTTGCGATATGGCGCGCCGGACTCGGGTCCAAGCCGGATGATGCCGGGCCGGAGGGGACCGCGAAGCCGCCGCCGGCCTCCCAGGATGAAGGGTAAATAGTTTATCAATACGCCCAATCCAACCCAATTGTGCCAGATTGATGAAAATAAAGGGAAAACATCAAAATCCTTTGACGGAAACCAAGACCCGGATTATTGTAAGAATGGGAAACTTTAGGGTACGTTACCCGTTTTTCGCTTGCCAATGAAGAGCTTCGGAGAAGACCTGCGCAGCGAGCGGCTGGCCCGCGGCGTTGCGCTGGATGAGATCACCGCCATCACCAAGATCAGCCGGCGTCACCTCGACGCGCTGGAGGAGGAGAAGTTTCGCCTGCTCCCCGGCGGCATTCTAAGCAAAGGCATCGTGCGCGGGTACACAGCAGCCCTGGGCCTTGATCAGCACGCCTGGACCGAGCGCTTCCTCAAGGCCTCTTCCGCCTCCGGTCAGGGGATCGAAGACGACCGCGATTGGACGGCCTTTGCCTCCAACGTGGGCAAATCGCGCATTCAGCGCCGCGACGCCGTTGAGTTTCGCCTGCGCTGGGCTGGCGCCATCCTGCTGCTCGTCGCGGTAGCCGCCGCGGCCTTCCTCACCGTGCGCTACTACGGCCTTCGCGTTGGCTGGTGGACCGCCCTGTTGCCCGTCGAGCAAACCCGCGCCACCCTCCACGGTGTCTTCTCGTCGGCACATGCCTTCTTTGCCCGCGCCTTCTCCCGGTTCCACGGCTGAGCCCGTTCCCGGTTGTGGTCTCTTGTGGCCCCCTGGGCCAGAATCGCGGCCCTCTTCGCCAGGCCTTTGCCGCCGCGTGAAAGGCCGCCGCGGCCAGCGCTGCATTTCACCTCTCTCCACGCGCCCTTGAACGGCAAGCAATCCCCATTCGCTGCAAGCCTTTGCCCCAGCCGCCCGGCGCAATTACCATAGAGGAATGCATCCCAGGGCATACGCCTGACGGTGCAGGCGTGTGTTGTCCGAGAGTGGGTCCGATGCAGGGAGTCTCTTTGCTCTCCGTGCCGGTGATCCAGCATGTACCGGTCCTCGCGGCAGGCCGCCCAAATTGAATTCCCTGCAATGGGAGGAGTGTTAACCATTGAGCGACCGTTTCTTGTTTACCTCTGAGTCAGTCACCGAAGGCCACCCGGACAAAATCGCCGACCAGGTCTCCGACGCCATTCTGGATGCATGTTTGGAGCAGGATCCATACAGCCGCGTCGCCGCCGAAACCCTGACGGCCACCGGCCTGGTGGTCATTGCCGGCGAAATCACCACCAAGGCCTACGTCGATTTCCAGAGCCTTGTTCGCGGCGTCGTCGCCTCCATCGGCTACGACAACGCCCTCTACGGCTTCGACTCCAACACCTGCGCCGTCATCTCCAGCATCAACAAGCAGTCCGGCGACATCGCCCAGGGCGTTGACACCGGCGGCGCCGGCGATCAGGGCATGATGTTCGGTTATGCCTCCAACGAGACCCCCGAGCTGATGCCTGCCCCCATCTCGCTGGCCCACAAGCTCTGCCGCCAGTTGACCGCTGTGCGCAAGAGCGGCAAGCTGCCCTACCTGCGCCCCGACGGCAAGAGCCAGGTCACGGTCGAGTACGACGAAGCCGGCAAGCCGGCGCGCATCGACGCCGTGGTCATCAGCACCCAGCACTCCGAAAGTGTCGACAACGAGCAGTTGCACGCCGACATTCTCAAATATGTGATCCAGGCTGTACTGCCCGCCGCCTGGCTCGACGAGCACACCAAGTACCACATCAACCCCACCGGCCGCTTCGTTATTGGCGGGCCCATGGGCGATACCGGCCTCACTGGGCGCAAAATCATCGTGGACAGCTACGGCGGCATGGGCCGCCACGGCGGCGGTGCATTCAGCGGCAAGGACCCGACCAAGGTGGACCGCTCGGCAGCTTATATGGCCCGCTACATCGCCAAGAACATTGTGGCCGCCGGCTTGGCCGAGCGCGTCGAGGTTCAGCTGGCCTACGCCATCGGCGTGGCCGAGCCGGTCAGCGTGCTCATCGATACCTTCGGCACCGGCAAGATCTCTGCCGCCAAGCTCACCGAACTGGTTCGCAAGAACTTCTCGCTCACGCCCAAGGGCATTATCGCGAGCCTCAACCTGCGCCGCCCCATCTACCAGAAGACCGCCGCCTACGGCCACTTCGGCCGCAGCGAGCCGGAGTTCACCTGGGAGGCCACCGACAAAGCTGCCATCCTTGCCGAGCAGGCGGGAATCGCCGCCGCAGCCAAGTAAGCAGCAAGCTGAGATGTTCTCCGCGTGGTCCGCAAATGGGACTCTTCGCAACGAGGAGTCCCATTACTTTCTCAGCCTGTACGTTGATGACTTAGAATTCTCTCGGGCGCTGTTGCGCCCCTTCTTGGAGAAGATTTCGATGCGTTTTGCTGCACATGCCGTTCTTTTGTTCGCCGTGGCCGCGATGGCCGCCGGAAAGACCGCCGCGCAAACCAACACCCCCTGGGATTACGAGGGCAAGCGAGGGGCGCTGAACTGGGGCAAATTGGACCCCAACTTCAGAGCCTGCTCGAAAGGCCGCGAGCAGGCCCCCCTCGACATTCGCGGCGCTCACCTGAACAAGGCGCTACAGCCCATTGAATTCCATTACATCTCCGGGGCGGTCAAGCTGGAGAACGACGGCCACACCGTCGCTGTGCATGTGGACCCCGGCAGCTATATGGTGGCCGGCGGCGTGCGCTATGAACTCATCGAGTACGACTTCCATCATCCCAGCGAGGTTGCGGTCAAGGGCAAGCTCTCCGATATGGAGGTTCATCTGACGCACAGAAGCGCCGACGGCAAGCTGGCCGTTATAGCCGTGCGCTTGAACGAGGACGTAAGCAACCCCAACGCCGTGCTGGCCGCTCTATGGCCGCATCTGCCTGCAAAAGCCGGCGCCAGCGAGAAGGTCACGGAGATGGTGAACCCCGCCGGCCTGCTGCCGGCCGACCGCGGCTACTGGACCTACGAGGGCTCGCTGACCACTCCGCCCTGCACGGAGGGCGTGCGCTGGTTCGTCTTCGAGCAGGAACTGAGCATCAGCCGCGACCAGTTGCGCGACTTCGCCAACCTCTTCAGGGTCAACACGCGCCCCTTGCAGGATCCGCACGGCCGCCGCATCGAGGCCGACGAGTAGGAGTTCGCGCGATCCCACGCTTGCGTCGGCAACAAGACGCGAGAATGCGGCTGCGAGCAAGGCCGTCGCTCCTCGGAGTCGTGGCGGCCGGAGAGTCCCCCGGCTTCGGGTTGCGGTAATCGGCAAAAAGCCTCAGCGCTTTTTCGCCTGGGTCTCTTTGGGCGCGGCAAAGGTCACCTTGGGCGGGTCGCCGAGAGTCACAGTGGCATCCACCGCTTGCTTGTGGCTTCCCCGCTGCACTTGATTCTGCTTGAGCGTGATCGAGCCGTTGGCGATCGCGGCCTCCGCGGTCCAGCGATCGAAGCGGGCCAGCGCGGGCGGAACTGAGGCGCTCGCCGCCAAAGCCGGGGGCGATCCGGCAGCATCGCTCCCATGTGCGCCTGCCGGCAAGCTCACTGCGCCATACCGCCAGTCGAAGTGCAGCGTCCCTTTCACTGAGTCCGCAAGATCCTTGTCCGTAAATCCGGATAGCTCGATCCTGCCCTCCGCATCGAAGGCCGAGCCGGAGCACCGCAGCCCCAGCAGTTGTCCCACGGCCACAGGTTTGAGCCTCTCGAACCTGCCCTCCATCGTGTAGCTTGGCTTCTCTTGATTGCTCCCAACGGCGCGAAGCGTGCCGGAGCCATGTACGCGGCCCCCGAGCAGCCCGGCATCCAGGCCAGTGATCTCAGCCCCGGTCGAAAGCACTCGCAGCGTAGCGGAGGCGCCGCGTAACGTGACCGGCCCCAGGATTAAAGAATCGGCATTCACCCTGCCCTCAAGACGCGGCCAGGCTGGCGCGGTCGATGGGCGCAGGCGTTCGATCAGCGTCGAGAGCAAGGTGCCCTTCTCGTGTGCTCCCAGAATCGCCGCTTGCAGTGCGCTCGCGTCCAGGTCACCGAATTGCACCTGGAAATGAGGCACGCAGGATGCGGCCGCATCGCAGCTTGCCGGCATACTCAGGCTCGCCGTGCCTCTTACCGGACCGTACGAAAAAACGACCGGATCCCAGCGGAGTTCCCCGTTGCCCACGTGGAGCGAGGCCTGTGCAATCTCAACGTGGCTGGCCAGGTAATCGGCCTTCCAGTTGGCATTGTGCAGCGTAACGGTCCCGCTCAGCCTATCTGTTTCCGGACTGGCGGATTCAAACATGGTGGGTGGTGGGAGGGCGGGACGGTTCCCGGCATTGGTCTCTGCGCCTTCGGCTTCGCTGGATGCAGCCATGGCGGGCGGTACGCTGCTGAAGGGAATCCTTTGGGCGGGCGACCAGGGGCCTTCGGCGCTCAGGTCCACGGCCACTGGGTCTCCAGCAAGCGCATCCAGCGATGCGGCGCCCGCCATGCCCGCTACATGCGCCAGCTCTTTGGCTCGCGCAAAATTGGCCTGACCCCGTGCTGTCACCTGGTAGCCAGAAAGCGTCAGGCGCATCGCGACCACCAGCGGAGCGCTTCCGCCGGCGGGAATTGTCACAGCTGCCGAAAGCGCCGGCGGAAGGGCAGGGAACTGGGCTTTGGCCGTAGCTCCATGATGGCCAGTTGGCTGGCTCTGCCTGACCAGCGCTGGTTCCAGCACCAGCTTGGGCGCCTGGATCGGCGTGCGGAGCCCGTCCCCGCTCAGTTGGAAGCCCTCCACGGTCATGCTGCCCGTGAGAGGCCCTTGTTCAACTGGGCTCACCTTGCCGGCCCTGCCCTTGCCTGGCTGTGAGCCGCCACCGGCCCCCTCCGGTGCGCCGCCAGCAGCCGGAACAGGCGCATAGGCGATCTTGCCGCTGATCGTCCCCTTGGCTTCCAGGCCAGGGCCAAGATCGCTGCGGACGGTGCGCAGTGCATCGAGTCCGGCCGCAACTGGAATCCGGTCCAACTCGACAGAGAAGTGCGGCGGGCCGCCCGGCGCTGGCAAATCTCCGGCCAAACGGATGTGGCCATCGCCGAGCGGGGAGTCGCAGAGCAGGCCTTCGATCGCGCGCTCAAAGTGGTGGTAAACGAAGCCGCAGTTGGCGTCGAAGTCCATGGGCGCGGCCGGGGCAAACTCGGCGCGGTGAACGCCCGTGGCGCGCAGCCGGGTCTTGATCTGAGATGTATCGGCGGTGCCGTCCAGATGCAGTTCGCCGGTCAGGTCGCCGCGCCAACCAACATCGGAGCCGATCACCAGCCGCGTAAGCTGGCCCAGTTGCGCGTCCCGCCACTCCAGGTCGAGATGCACAGGCATCTGCCGCAGTTCTGCCGCCCGGCGAACGCTTGCTTCCAGCCGAACTTCTCCGGTGTCGGCTAAATCCAGGCTCAGGTCGGTCCGAGCCGGTTGGCCGCGCAGCCGGAGTCGCCAGCCGTTTGGCTTCTCCTCCCAGAAGGAGATGTCAGCCGAGACCAGAGAAAAGGGCAGCTTCTCCGCGCCATTCTTGATGTTGATGCGAGAATTTGTGGCTTCAAGATAGGGCAGCGGGGGCTTTCGCTTGCTGTCAGGCCCGGAGCCGGCCACCCCGCTCCCGGCGTGCGCTGCCGCGGTGCGGAAGAGCGAATCCAGGTTCCAGTGGCCCTCCTCGGTGCGCACCAGATTCAGGCTGGCCTCGTCCACGCTGATCGTATCGATCTCCAGCCGTCCCCGCCACAGGGATAGCAGCCGAATGGACGCGGTGACCGTATTGGCGTGTAAAACCGGCTCGGCGCCGTACGCCGGATCTTCTTCAACGGTCAGGTCGGTCAGCACGAAGGCCGGTCGCGGCAAAAGGCGGATTTCAACAGAGGAGAGGCGCACTGGCCGGCCCAGGGACGCGGCCATAAGCTGCGTAATGCGGCCTTTATAGCTATTTACGCTGATCCACGGGGGCACAATCAGCGCTGCCAGGAGGATTGCCAGGAGCGCCAAGGCCAGCCATAGCCGTCCGTGCTTTCGTTGCCGGCCTTGAGCGTCTTCGGTCATAGTAATCAGTCATCAGTTGTCAGTGATCAGTGATCAGTTGTCAGCCGCGATGGGACTCGACTGAAAACTGTCAACTGACAACTTCGTTCAGCGCACACGGTGCAGCGTCCGCTTCCAGCGCGTATCCGAAAAAAAGTGCAGCGCCACATGGCCCATCCAGGCCAGAGTGTTGCCGATTCCGGTCTGCTCCAAGCGGTCGTCAGGGGCCTCGAACGACCAATAGTTGAACAAGGGCCGGCCCACTATGTTCTCTCTGGGCACAAAGCCCCAGTAGCGGGAATCCAGACTGTTATGGCGGTGATCTCCCATCATGAAGTACTTGCCCGGTGGAACCACCAGATCCCCATCTTCGATGTGGCTGGGAAATTCCACGCTCCACGCCTCTGTGGCGCCACGCTCCTCCGTCGGTGGAATCGAGGGGAATTCATCGAGGAACTCCGGATCGCCGCCAGGCGAGTCATCCCCCTCCTTTGGTGGATCCTGGGCCACGCCGTTCAGGATGACTATGCCGTTGCGCAGGCGAATATGGTCGCCGGGGACCCCGATCAGCCGCTTTACCAGGGTCAGGTATTCGGGCCTTCCGTCTACGTCGTCTGTCACGGGCTTTTTAAAGACCACGATATCGCCGCGCCTGGGCTCGCGATAGTGCACCAGCGGCATCCATTTGGCCGCCGGAGCCAGCGTGATCCGATCCACCAGCAGGTGATCGCCCACCAGTAGGGTCTTCTCCATCGAACCCGAGGGAATGACGTAGTTCTGGCTCAGAAAGGTGAGGATGAACAGGCCCACCACCATCACCGAGCAGATGCTGGCGAACGCCTCGAAAGGCGTCTCTTCCACCCTCTCTTCAGAGGGCGGGGAAACCGGAAGGGGCTGGGTCTCGGACGGCGTCTGCCGGGGCTGTGTCTTCTTCTTCGTCATCTTGTCGCTCTTTGTCAGTAGTCAGTTGCCAGTCGTTAGCTATCCAGGTTCGTTACTGATCACTGACCACCGATCACTGTTCCCTATTGTCTAATGAACCACGTGGAAGATACGCTTCCAGCGCGCGAACCCAGTCACCTTCGCGGAGATCTGCCTGTCGTTCCCGAGTCTATCATCCGCGGCCTGTTGCACATCCGTGGTGGAGGGGCGGGCAACCGAAAAGTAGATGACCAGGGGCCGGGCCACGATGTCGGCACGGGGCACGAATCCCCAGAAGCGAGAGTCTCTGCTATGGTTGCGGTTGTCGCCGAGCACGAAATATGCTCCGTCGGGTACCACCAGCTCCCCGTCGCGGGTGAGGCTCTGCATCTGCTCCCACCACGCGGGATCGACCGCCGGATCGGTATACACTTTGGCGGGAAAGTCGTCGCGGAATGGATTGGGCGGGGCGGGCTCGAAGGCCGCGTAGGGTTCGTCCAGGGTCTGACCGTTTACCGTCACAAGCCCGTTGACGATGCGCAGCCGGTCGCCCGGGACTCCCACCACCCGCTTGACAAGGTACGGCGGCTGCGGGTGATGGAAGACGACGATGTCTCCGCGCGCAACCTCGCGATAGGGCAGCAGCCACCGGCTCAGGCTACCGGCAGGCGCATATACCTGTTTGTTCACCAGCAGAAAATCTCCCACCAGCAAGGTGCGCTCCATGCTTTCCGAGGGGATGAGGTAGGGTTGCAGCACAAAGGTATTCAGAAACAGCGCGATCACCACCAGCGAAAGCAGCGTGGCGAGCGCCTCCGGCACGGAGGGCAGATGGAGCCGTATCTGCGCAATCCAGTGCGTTGTCATGCCGGCCTCCTGTCCAGGTTGCCCCGGCTGTCCACCTTGTCCAGTGGTGCTCATGGCTCCGTCCGCTCCTCGTCTCCGGCATCCACCGCGGGCGCGCCAGCCTTCGCCGCAGCTGCCATCAGCCGTCCCAATGCGCGCCGCGCTGCGTCCTGCTCCGCCTGCTTCTTCGTGGTTCCCATGCCACGAGCCAGCGGCCTGCCCGGCTCTCCTTCGTTCGCCTTGAGCCGGACCTCGACCAGGAACCGCTTCCTGTGGCCAGGACCGCTCTCGTTCTTGAGCCTATAGACCGGCGTTCCGGATCGCGCCGCCTGAAGCTGTTCCTGGAGCGCCGATTTGTAGTTGCCCAGCGCCGCCCCGGAACGCAACTCCTCAGCCAACTGCTCGACTGCCTCGCCCATCACCCAGCGGCGTGCGAAGGCTCTCACCGGCTCCAAGCCGCCGTCCAGAAAGAGCGCCGCCAGCACTGCCTCCATGGTATTGGAGAGCACGGTACTCTTGCGCCTGAGGCCGCTGCGGTCCTCGCCACGGCTCAGGCGCAGGTGGCTGCCCAAACTGATCGCCGCAGCTACCTCCGCCATGTGCCGCCGGCTCACCAATTGCGCGCGCACCCGGGTCAATTCGCCCTCATTCCACTCCGGATGCAACCCGAAAAGCGCCTCGGCCACCGCCAGCCCCAGCACTGCGTCGCCCAGAAACTCCAAGCGCTCATTGTCCCCCGTGCCCGCGATCGCTTTGTGCCCGCTCCCAGGCGCCTGCCCGTTCGCCGCCAGCTCGTTTGCAAGCGACCTGTGAGTCAGCGCGCGAGCCAGCAACTCGGGCCTGGCAAAGCCATGCCCGAGCGCCGCTTCCAGATCGGCCAAGACTGCTTCCATGCGCGCCTCGATAGGTTTAGATTCTTTTCACTTGCTCTTATAGGCGACGCCCACAGGGTCGAGATTCCAACCGCCACACTCTCATGTACCCATTAGAGCATTTTCGGATAGTGCGAGGTTATCTGCGCCCCCCTTCGTTGCGCCTTCGATGATTGAGGCTGGGGTGGGATGGTGCTCTCAACCGCACACTGGAACCTGTCCGAGCCTCGTCCCGTTATTGCTGCTTCGCGTTCCCCGATTGCCCCGATGGTACAGCTTCCGGCTTGACGGCAGGCGGCTTGGCCCCGTCCGGCTTGCCCGCGCCGGGTTCGTCATCCGCATCCTCGTCGCAACTGTGTCCCTTGACGGCATAGGCTGTCTTCATTCCCCGCTCGGCAGCCAGCCGCGTATCCTGCTGCCCGTCGCGTGCCGCCAGCGCTGCCGTGTACTCCGTCATCGCCTGGTCGCGCTTGCAGTCCAGATCCAGCATCCGGCCCAGGTAAATGTGCGACCAGGCCAGCAAACGCGGCTCCTTGCTGGTGGCCAGCGTCATCTGGAAGCCGTTGATTGCCTCCTCCGGATGGCCGGTCAGAATGGCCGCCCTGGCCAGGATGAAGTTGGCGCGCGCCCCTTCCGCCACCGCATCCAGCGTATCCGAGTGCACAGCGAGAGCCTGACGCGCCAGGGCGCTCGCCGTGGCCACGTCCCCGCTGGCCAGCCGCGCCTCGGCCAGATCCAGTCCGGTCAGTTTGCGCGGCTTGCTGCGCCCCAGCACCTCCTCGTCCGCCTCCTTGTCAAACTCGATGTCGCGGGCCCGATGCACCTGCTGATCGATGTCCATGCTGTAAACCATCTCGCCGATTGTGTCCTTCAGGCTGACTGGATCCTTCTCAAAGTTCAACAGTTGCTCATAGAAGTACTGGGTCAGCACGAATCCCTGGGTCATATCGTGGCGCACGGTGGCCCAGCGGACGGCATCCACCTTTTGCTGGTAGACCTGCCGCTCATGTTCATAGCGCGGCAACTCCGACCGGTCAACACCCGCCGGAATCTTGTACTCCGGAATGCCCGTGTCCATGGTGCGCGCTTCCACGGCCTTGATCAGGCACTCGATGGTCAACGCCATGGTGTCGGAGCGGAAACGAAACTCCATTGGAGCATCGTGGACCACCTTGAGCACCGGCTGAGTTCGGTCGATGGCGTTGGTGCGCGACAGCAACAGCGGTTCAATCAGGTAATGCAGGTAGGTGTGGCGCACGTCGCTCATGCGAATCTGCCCATTTACAGGAGAAACCACCACGATGTAGTCGGTCCCGTAGATGCGGGCATTCACCGTTCGCGGCGAGAGCATCGGCTCGATGACCACCAGGAACCGCCGGCCTTCATAGGTCGAGGCCGGCATCTTGAGGTAGAAATTGGTCCCCACAATCATTCTTGTCAACGGATCGTGAAGCCGGCCGGCTTCCTCGTCGTAGATGCGGTGGACCGCCAGCCAAATCCCGTGCAGGTCCACGGCTTCTACAAATGCCTTGAGCAGCGGCACAATCTCTACTACTTGCGTCGAGTCGGGCGGCATCTCCGTCAGTTCTTCCGAGACCTCCATCTCCGGCGGAGGCGTCAGGTAAAGCGCCAGCGAGATGTACTGCGAAATATCCCGCTGCGAGCCCGTCATGCGGTGCTGGGCGATGAAGAGGCAGACCTTGTCCCGCTTGTCGCGGGCGTCCTCGCTCTTTCTCAGCGCCTGCTCCACCTCGTCGCGCACCCGCTTCCGCACCGGCGCGCTCTCATCCAGGCCCTCGTCATAGCCGCAGGCGTTCAGCGCCGCGGCCATCAGGAAGACCGGCTCCGAACTGATCAGCGAAACGGTCGGCCCGGCCGGATCGACCAGCGACGGCGCCTTCTCCTGCGGAACGGGCTGTGAAGAGGAACTCTGATTCTTGCCGGAACTGCTGGCGGAAGATTGAGCTCGCGCAGGAGCGGAGGAAAAACCCGCCACTACGCACGAGAGAGCAGCCGAAGAAACGGCAATGAATCGAAAACAACGAAAAGTCATGAATAACCCTGCCTGCAAGTCTAGTTAGACGCGCGGGCAGGGTCAAACGGGAGGGAGAAGACGATCGCGATAACGCTGTCCGATTTCCTTGGGCAAAGAGTCCGAGAGCACCCTCATTCGTGGCTTCAAGGGCGCGCCACCCGCCTTTCATTCTTGGTACAAAGTGGCTGATTCTCGGCGAAATGTGGCTCATTTTGAGCTAAGAAGCCGGCAGAATCAGGGGTCTCAGGTTAATGTCCAGTTAACGGGGCAAGAATGCAAGGCATTGAAACCATTTAAGTTACGAGAAATGCGGGGTCGAAAAACGGCCTCCGCAGGGCGGGGGGCGCGGAGGGTACAGACCGGGCACATGCCTGACAGATTGAACCGAGGAGATGCCTGACGGACTGAATCGGGGGTTCGCACACTCTTCACCTAACTTCCATTGTGCGCCGGCGGAGGGATATATTCCGCAGACCGCAGCGGCGGGCGCAAACTGGGGCACCCTCATTGGTGGGAAGGTTAAGACTCCGAAAAACTTAGGGTGCGCCGCCGGCCGTTCTCTTCAAACCATCGCAGGCTCACGGTATCAAGTTCCACGAACATTCAAGACTATAACTACCGAAAGATAGAGCACAAAACAAGCAACTATAATTGCAATTACGACACCTATCTGAATCCTGTCACGCAGTTGTTTTCCGCCCATCAGGCGATAGCCAATAAGCCCGCCTATCATCGCTGCGATTGACACACCAGCTACCAATGGTAAGCAGGTCAGGTAGGTAGCGCCGTAATAAAAAGGCGGCAGGACATAAACTGCGTACAGGACGCCTATCAAAATGCCGAATGCAACTATAACGATTAAGATAGACGCCAGCGCTGCGCAGAATCTAAAGGTGACCGCGTTCATTCTCGCCTCCACAGCTCATAAACTTGAAGGAAACTCTGAACGGGCAATCAAATCTCTTCCCTTCGGTTTCTGATCCCTGTTCCCTGTTCCCTAGCCCCTCCCCCTCACTCCGCTCCCAGCTCGCGAACGATGGCCACCGAGGCCGATGCGCCGATGCGGTTGGCGCCGGCATCCAGCAGGGCGCGGACCTGGGCGACGGTGCGGATGCCGCCGGATGCCTTGACGCCGCAGCGGGCGCCGGCCACGCCGCGCAGCAGAGCCACGTCGGCGGGGGTTGCGCCGCCGGAAGCGAATCCGGTGGAGGTCTTGAGGAAGTCGGCGCCGGCCTGGATGGCGATCTCGGCGGCGCGAAGCTTCTCCGGTATGGTGAGCAGGGCCGTTTCAAGGATTACCTTGAGCTGCGCGCCGTGGTGATGGGCGACCGAAGCCGCGGCGTGGATGGCGTGATGCACGGCGGGGTAGTTGCCGCTCTTGAGCTGGCCGATGGGGAGAACCATGTCCAGCTCGCGCGCGCCCAGGCGGGTGAGGGCAGCCGCCTCATGGCGAAGCGTGGAAACCAGCGACGCGCCCAGGGGAAAGCCGATGACCACGCCGACGGGAATGCCCGTGCCCGCGAGGACGGCTACCGCGGCTGAGGCCCATACAGGATTGACCATGGCACAGGCAAAGCGGTAGCGGGCGGCCTCGTTGCAGAGATTCTCCACCTGTGCGCGCGTGGCGTCTGGCTTGAGCAGGGTGTGGTCGATGACCGCTGCCAGCGCCTGCCAACTGGAGAGCGCGCTAGCGGCGAAGGCGGCGGAATCGAAGCTGCCGTTGTCGAATTCGAGATCGGCTTCCTGGACGGTTGAGGGTGCAGCCATGAATCTTGCTCCTTGCCGGAGGAACGCCGCGAGGTAGGGCGATTCGACGGACAGCTTCCGGGAAATGAGTATAGAGCCTCGCGCGGGTGGGAACAAAATGGATCAAAGCTAACTGGAGTAGTCGGCGTTGATGTGGATGTATTCGTGGGTAAGGTCGGTGGTCCAGAAGACGCAAGCGCCGGTTCCCTGGTGGAGCTGGATGGCGATGGAGAACTCGCGTTGCGCGATGTAGGCGTGTGCGGCGGCCTCGTCGTACTCCGCGGCGCGGCCGCCGTCGCGGCAGATGGGCAAGTTGCCGAACTGTATGTCGAAGCGGTTCGGGTCGATTTGCGCGCCGGAGTAGCCGATGGCGGCGGCCAGGCGCCCCCAGTTGGGATCGCAGCCGGCCCAGGCTGTCTTCACCAGCGGCGAGTGGGCTATTGCCTTGGCGATCCTCAGGGCGTCTGCATCGCTGGCCGCGCCTTCAATGCGCAGTTCGACAACATGGGATACCCCTTCGCCGTCGGCCACCACCTGACGGGCCAGCGAGGTGCAGATCTGGGTGAGCACGGCGGCAAACTCGGCGCAATCCGAACCGATGGAGACGCCGCTGGCGCCGGAGGCGAGCAGCAGGACGGTGTCGTTGGTGGAGGTATCGCCATCGACGGAGATGCGGTTGAAGCTGACCTCGACGGCCGGGCGAAGGTAGCCGCCCAGCACGGCAGGCTCGATGGCGGCGTCGGTGAGCACGTAGACGAGCATGGTGGCGTGGGGAATGAGCTGCGGGTGAATCATGCCGGCGCCTTTGCAAAAGGCGGCGATGCGGACTTCCATTCCGCCAATTTCCAGGTGCGCGAAGGCGGTTTTTTCGACGGTGTCGGTAGTGAGGATAGCTTGGGCTGCCAGCTGGAAGTGCTCGAAATCCGAGCCCAGGGACGCGGCCAAAGCGGATAGAACGGAGATCAGCTTTTCGGCAGGCAACGGAACGCCGATGATGCCGGTGGAAGAGGGAAAAACCTCTTCAGCCGGGCATTGGAAGAGCTGGGCGGCGGCGGCGCAGGTGGCGCGGGCGGCGGCCATGCCCGGCTCACCAGCGGCGCAATTGGCGTTTCCGGCGTTGATGGCTACCACGCGGATGCGGCTGCCCGTGGCGCGCAGATGCTCCTTGTCAACCAGGATGGGGGCGGCGACGACCAGGTTGGCGGTGAAAGAGGCGGCAGCGCTGGCTGGAGCATCGGCTACGATGAGAGCAAAGTCGATGCGGCCGCTCTTTTTCAGTCCGGCCTTGGCGGCCCCGAAGCGGAAGCCGCGAGGAACGAGGAATCGGGAGACTCTCTTGGAGTTGGTGTCAGTCATGGGCATGGCAGTCAACCTGTTTAATTTAGCAGGTGGACGGGGGTGGAATGGCGAACGCGGGCGCGGAAGCGGGAGCGGCGTTGGAGGAAGGCGGCTTTCTTGAGCTGCGGAAGGTGAATGTGGCGCGCGGGGAACGGGTGGTGCTGCACGATGTGAACCTGACCATTCGCGCCGGGGAACACATGGCGATACTGGGGCCGAACGGCTGCGGCAAATCCACATTGATTCTGACCATGACCTGCCAGATCTATCCGATCGTTCAGCCGGGGACGATGGTGCGGATCTTCGGACGGGAGCGGTGGGATCTGACCCAGTTGCGCAGGCGCTTCGGGGTGGTGGCGGCTGGGCTGCAGGGTGAGCTGCCTGGAGAGCGCACGGCCGTGACCACGGGCCTGGATGCAGTGATTGCGGGCTTCTTTTCAGCCTCGACGCTGTGGCCCAATCTGCATGTGACCAGCGAGATGCGCGATCTGGCGGCGGAAGCTCTGGAGCGGATGGAGGCGCTCGATCTGGCGGAGCGGCTGGTGGGTGAAATGTCAGCCGGGGAGAAGCGCCGGATTCTGATTGCGCGAGCACTCGTGCATCGGCCCCGGCAACTGCTGCTGGACGAGCCCTCAAATGCGCTCGACCTCGCCGCGCAGAGGGAGCTGCGCCAGACGCTGCGCCGGCTGGCGCACGAGGGAACGGGGCTGCTGCTGGTGACCCATCATCTGGGCGACATTCTGCCGGAGATCGAGCGCGTGATTCTGATGCGCGCGGGGCGGATTGTGGGCGATGGGCCCCGCGAGGAACTGCTGACGGAGGCCAGGCTGAGCGAACTCTTCCAGGCGCCGGTGCGGATTGGCCGGGATGAGGAGTGGCTGCATAGCTGGTGAAGGCAGAGACTAGGGACTAAGGGACTAAAGGGCTAGGGACCAGGCGTCAGGCAGCTGAAGAATGAAGTGTGCGGACTTGGGAACCGCTGGCAGCGAATGATGCGATAGTTGCAAAAACTTTTGTTGACGCCGTGTGAATGAGGGGTTACATTAACGGCACACGGGAAAGGAGGTAGATCCAAAAGATGCAGAAAGTTCCTTTCAGATGTTTCGTACGTGAGGTGACTGAGGCCTAGGGCATCGCGCCCCTGCCCCAACGTTGCTCCGGCGGAGAGGATTTTTAACCGCACAGGATGCTACTGCTTTTTCACTCGCAATGCAGCCCTCGATTCGATGCGCCAGACGGCGATTCTTCCATTCGAGCGATGCAGCTGGTCGCCAGGGAGCCCGCCTTAGCGGATTTCGTCCTATGAGCGGTCGCAGAGAGGCAAGAATGCGGAAGTGAAGATGCTTGGGCACTCGCGGAAGCGCGATGGCCTTAGTCCAATACCCACAGATCACCGGCGACGGCTTGGGCAGTGCGCCCAAGCCGCCGTTGCGACTAGGGGCAGGCACGGGGCAAGATTGGCGCTGAACCAGGCGCTGGGCAGCCAGCCGTAAACCAGCCCCTCTCCGCATCTGATTTCTGTGAAGCCGCTCCCCGTACCACTTTAGCTGCAGGCACTGGGCCCGCCGGCGGAAAACGATTGCCAGTTCGCTCGAAATTGAGCAGAATTGCTCAGTTCTGTTCCCTCAAAGCGACTATGCTGCGAGAAAATCTCCGGAGTTTTCCGGATTTGTGAAAGAATCCAGAAATGATGCAGTTTCCAAAGATCATTCAGGGCGGCATGGGCGTGGGCGTCTCGAACTGGCGCTTGGCCCAGGCGGTTTCAAAACTTGGCCAACTCGGTGTAGTTTCCGGCACGGCCCTCGATCAGCTTTTTGTGCGCCGCCTCGCCGATGGCGACCAAGGCGGCGACATGCGCCGCGGGGTGGAAGCCTTTCCGTTTCCCGAGATGGCCAGGCGCATCTGGCAGGAGTACTTCGTTCCCGGCGGCAAACCCAACGGAGCGCCGTATCCGGCGGTGCCTATGCATCAGCGGAAGGATACGTCCAAGCTGGTCGAACTGTGCATGGTGAGCAACTTTGTCGAGGTATTTCTCGCCCGCGAAGGCCACAAGAATCCGGTGGGGATCAATTTTCTTGAGAAGGTGCAAATGCCGCACCTCTCGTCGATCTATGGGGCGATGTTGGCTGGGGTAGGCTATGTGCTGATGGGCGCTGGAATTCCACTCCACATTCCCGGCGTCCTCGACGCCTTTGCGCTGCATCAGCCCGCAGAGTACAAGTTGGCCGTAGCGGGCGCTTTGCCGGGCCAGGACACGCAGATGCGCCTTGATCCTGCCAACTACGCTGAAGGTCCGCTTCCCTTGCTCCATCGGCCGCGCTTCCTGGCCATTGTCTCCTCCAACACGCTGGCCACCACCATGCTGCGGCGGGCGAGCGGGCGTGTCGACGGATTGGTGATCGAAAGCCCGACGGCGGGCGGGCACAACGCTCCGCCACGGGGCAAGCTCCAGCTCAATGCGGCCGGAGAGCCGGTTTACGGCGAGCGTGATCGGGTCAACATCCAGGAACTGCGGGCTCTGGGCGTTCCCTTCTGGCTGGCGGGCGGATATGGAAACGCCGAGAAGTTGCGCGAGGCGCTGGAACAGGGTGCGGCGGGCGTGCAGGTGGGAACGGCCTTTGCCTTCAGCCGGGAGTCCGGCCTGCGGCCAGACCTGAAGAAGAGGCTTCTCACCCATGCGGCGACCGGCACGGGCGAGGTGTTTACTGACCCGCTGGCCTCGCCGACGGGGTTCCCATTCAAGGTGGCGCAGCTCGAAGGGAGCTACTCCGATGCTGAGGTCGCCGCGGCCAGGAAGCGGGTCTGCGATCTGGGCTACTTGAGGGAGCCATATGTCGCTCCGAGCGGCAATATCGGCTACCGCTGCTCGGCCGAGCCGGTAGATGTCTATGTGTCCAAGGGCGGCAAGATCGAGGAGACGGTGGGCAGAAAGTGCCTCTGCAATGCTTTAATGGCCAACATCGGCCATCAGCAGACGCGCAAGGACGGGACAGTGGAGCCGGCACTGGTTACAGTGGGCGACGACCTGAATACCGTTGCCCAGTTCCTGGCGCCGGGCCGGGATTCCTACGGCGCGGCGGATGTGGTCGAGTCTCTGCTGAGTTTGAGTGAGAATGCGGCGGCCGATTCCTCTCCGGCTTATTCCGAGGAACCTGTTCTGGCATCGGCCTAAGAATGGAATAGAGGATCATGCGATGGGCTTGAGCTGGCCCGGTGCGGGCTTTCCCTCTTAGCCTGCGGGCCGTCACTGCGGCTTGCCTCTTTAGCCCGGCGTCTTACCGAAACTCCCGTCCTTCAGACCGCTCCGGCACAAAGCGCTTGCGTTTGCTCTTCGCCGGAATCCGATTTATCGTGGTGCAAAGACCCTCTTCGAGGTGCAAAGTGCAGTTCAACTATATGGTTGCCGCTTGTCTTCTTGCTTTATCCGTCACAGCCGCCGCTCAAATGCCCGACAAGCCTCTCACGCGTCCCAGGATTACCGGCATCTCGCACATCGCCGTTTATACCTCAAACCCCGCGGCTGCCGACCACTTCTATCGAGAGATCGTTGGCGCGGCCAAGCTCCCCGACCCGGAGAATCCCAAGGGCATTCGCTACGCCCTCAGCGCTACCCAGTTCATTGAGGTGCTTTCGCTTCCCGACGGCGCCGGCATCAACCGCCTGGACCACATCGGGTGGAATACCACCGATGCCGAAGGCCTGCGCCGCTGGCTGGGCTCCAAATCCTGGAAGGTGCCGGGGCAGGTGGAAAAGGGCTCCGACGGCAGCCTCTGGTTTGCTGTGAAGGATCCCGAAGGCAACAAGGTCCAGTTCGTGCAGCCGTCCGATCAGCCCAAGCCGGTCAACGCTCCCGATGTCATCGGCCGCCACATCATTCACGTCGGCTTCCTGGTGCACAGCCGCGCCGTCGAAGACACGTTTTACCGCGATCTGCTCGGCTTCCGGCCCTACTGGTTCGGCGGCATGGTCGAGGGCCGACTGGACTGGGTGAGCCAGCAGACTCCCGACAGCCACGACTGGCTCGAGTACATGCTCACCAGCGGCCCCTCTGGGTCGGGCATTCCGGCCACCATCTCGCAGCACGATCTCGGCGTACTCGACCACTTCTCAATCGGGGAAGATTCCGTGCCCGCGGCTTACAAGGTGCTCGAGGACGGCAATCGCCTGACCAGCGTTCACGACGACCATCCCAAGATCGGCAAGGACGGCAAGTACCAGTTCAATCTTTACGATCCGGACAGTATCCGTATCGAACTGATGAACTTCCACGCCAGCGAAAAGCCCTGCTGTTCGCCGTTCACGGCTGACGACCCGGCGGAGTAGGCCGGAAGTTGGACGTCTGCGACTCGCTGCTGGCCATAGCGGAATGCTGCTCCTCGGCCAAGTTGGTACTGAGCCATCGCACCACGGGCTTCGCATGAATCCCGCCGCGGAGGATGCTGTTGATTGATCAGTAACTGCCGGATGGGCGAAAATTCTCCCGGAACTCGACTGCGCAAGCGGAACAGTCTTAATGCCTTCGGTGTCTAAACCGTAAGTGACTTCTGTGACCAGGCTCAAGGGAACGCTCCGAGTCGTCCATCTGGCGTATGATTCACGTGGAATGAGCAGATATGAAACTACTAGTTCCCAAATTGCGCTCTATGGCTCTTTGTTTCGTGTTGTCCGCAGCAGCTGGGATGGCTCAGAATAGCGGAGAACATGGCCGAATGATGCAGATCAAAGTGACTATGGACAAGGTTCGATCCGGTAGGACTGTTGACGCCAGAACGGACGCTGCGGAGCATCTCGCAAACCTCGCACAAGAAGTCAGCAGTAAGGAAATCACAGAAAAGCTGGTGGCCGATTTGACGTCTTTGCTTGATTCTCCTGACGATTCAGTGCGCTATTGGGTGGCGCGGGCCTTGGGAAATCTCGGGCCCGCTGCGAAAGCAGCGGTTCCTAAGCTAAAAGAGATGCTACCCGCGGCAGATTGTCTCGATGGAGCGATCACTTCAGCGAGTGGAATTCGATACGCTCTTTTCAAAATGGGTATAAAGCAACCCCCTCGTCCAAAATGTGTGACAGTCGCTGGATGAACTTCTCAAAGAGGTTATTATATTTTGCTCAGTGTTCCAGAATTGGTTACCTGGAGGCTGCCCGGTTTGAGCCCGCTATCCAGGTTCCGGTTGGATGACCGGCTAACCGGCAATTACTGGTTGATTGACGTCTTCCTTCGCCCCCGGCGCTGGAGCTGAGCATTGGGACGGCTCTGCTTCGCTTCGCGCTAGAATTCAGATATGCCCGCCGCCGCTCTCCCTCCTGAAGTCCTGGCCAAGTACGAACCCGTCATCGGGCTCGAAGTCCACGTCCAGTTGCTCACCGCGACCAAGGCCTTCTGCGGTTGCGCGAATCGGTTCGGCTCGACCCCCAACACCAATATCTGTCCTGTCTGCCTGGGCCTGCCTGGGGCGTTGCCGGTGCTCAACGCCAAGGCCGTCGAGTTCGCTGCGCTGGCCTCGCTGGCCATCCACTGCGAGGTGCGAGAGCGCTCCATCTTTGCCCGCAAGAACTACTTCTATCCCGACCTGCCCAAGGGCTACCAGATTTCTCAGTTCGACAAGCCCATTGCCGAGCACGGTTGGATCGAAGTGCCGACGGCCGACGGCACAACCAAGCGCATCGGCATCACCCGCCTGCACATGGAGGAAGACGCCGGCAAGAGCCTCCACGACGGCTTTGCCGACTCCGCTACCCGCACCTATCTCGACCTGAACCGCTGCGGGACGCCGCTGGCCGAGATCGTCAGCGAGCCCGACATCCGCACCCCGGAAGAGGCCTTCGAGTACCTGACGCGCCTGAAAGAGATCCTCCTCTATACTGGCGTCTCGGACTGCAACATGGAGGAGGGTTCGCTGCGCTGCGATGCGAACGTAAGCGTCCGCCTCAAGGGTGCGGAGCGCTTCGGCACCAAGGTCGAGGTCAAGAACGTCAACAGCTTCCGCTTTGTGCACGCTGCCCTGGAATACGAGATCGAGCGGCAGATCGAGGTGATCGAGTCCGGCGGCCGCGTGACGCAGGAGAGCCGGTTGTGGAACTCGAACGAAGGGCGGACGTATTCTATGCGCTCCAAGGAGCAGGCCCACGACTACCGGTACTTTCCCGAGCCGGACCTGCCGCCGTTGATCGTCTCCGCCGGATTCCTGGCCGAGACGAAAAAGAAACTGCCCGAGCTGCCTGAAGCCCGCCGCGCCCGCATGATTGCCGAGTATGCACTGAACACCCAGGATGCCGCCACGCTCACCGCATCTCGTGGTTTTGCCGATCGCTTTGAGGTAGCCGCCCGCGCCAGCCGCAACCCCCGCCGCGTAGCCAACGTGCTGCTCAGCGAGGTTGGCGGCCGCCTCAAGGCTCTGGGCCTCGAACAGGAGCATTCGCCCGTCTCCATGGCCGGGATCGTCCAGGCTGCAGATCTCCTCGACGAGGGCAAGATCAGCTCCAAACAGCTCAAGCAGCTCTTCGATGTGTGTTTTGAGAAGGGCGAGGATTTCTCCGCCGTCTACGACCGCGAGAGACCTGAGCAAATCAGCGACCCCTCAGCCCTTGAAGCCCTGATCGACGAAGTGGTAGCCGCCAACCCCAGGCAAGTAGAGCAGTACCGCGCCGGCAAGAAGACCATCGCCGGATTCTTCGTCGGCCAGGTTATGAGAGCCACCAATGGCCAGGCGAACCCGGCGCTGCTCAACGAACTGGTGGCGAAGAAGCTGGAGGGGTGAGGCCGTCAGTTCTTGAGCCGGGCATCGAACGGATAGAGGAAGCTCGCTTCAATTTGAAAGAGTCCCGCATTCGCGTGCAGCGGATTCAGGAGATAGTTGGCCGTCTCTGGAACAAGCGCGCTGGGCACGCGGAGCAAAGGTGCGCTCCCCCGCTTCAACCATTCCGAACCCAACTCGCGCGTGATCTCAACGCGCTCGGCCCAACTGCGGTCCAGCGCGGCCAGCTGGATCTCATCGCAGGGCAAATCGGGGCCGGCAACCTTGAGGAGGGTGAACGACGGGGGAAGGTCGTTGGCGCTGGTGTGGACGCAGGCCTCAATCAGCGCTCCCGCAGGCGACTCGGCAAGATAGACTATGGGCGATCTCGCATGATGCCAGCGCCCCGCAAACGAGATTCCCCCTTGGCCGTTCAGATTCAGGTGCCTGCTGATGCGCCACAGAACCATTCAGCGCCTCAGATGAAGTACCCTTCGTCGATTTGTCCCAGGAGTTCCTCGACAATGCGGGCGCCGGTATCTGTTTTGAGCAGCGAGATGGGCGACCGGTCGTTGAGCCGGGGATTTGGGCGGCGCAGCCACTGGAGCGCACGTTCCCGACTTTCGTAGACGCCCTCCGCGGCGGAAACTACGCGGAGCGCGCGAATTACCCGGTCGGACTCTTCAACCGTGAGGCGCTCCCGGCGGGACCGGCGGTGCTGCAATGTCCGCGCGGGAATAATCACCGAGTGGACCTCATCCCGGCTCAGACCCAAATCGAGCAGACGCTGAATCACTGGCGGTTCAAGCTGCTGCTCAACAATCCCCAGCACGGCCGCCTCCGTCATGGGAGGAGCGACTCCAAGCCAATCTCCAATTTGAGCAGATACGGAGTACATTCCCACACCTCATATTCATTATGCCACAAAAACCTTGGCAAAATGTATCGAGCAGGGAATTTGGTCATCCTACTTCAATTTCAGCTCGCAGTCGAACTCCTTGCGCGCGTCCCACGAACTCACCGTCTTGACGGCGCTCTTCTTTCCGTCCTTTTCCGCCCAGAGTTCATGGTCTTCAGCCATATTCACCTGAGCAAAGCGGAATTTGCCCGCGGCATCCGCGGTAAAGCTGCGGATGGACTTGGTCTTCAGGTTCTTGAGGAAGACCGTGGCCTCGGCCACCGAGGCGGAATTCGAATCCACCACGCGCCCCGTCACCACGCGCTGGCCCAGATTCTGCGCCTGCGCCACAACGAGCCCAAGCCCAATTCCGCCTTCTAATCCCAGCGGAACCACACCTGCCGCCAAGGCCGCGCACACCAACCCACCCAGCAAAATCGTGTGGGAAACTCTCACTCTTCCTCCTCAAACAGCTCGTCGTCCTCGTCCAGGTCGTCGTCCACCCGCGCCAGCTCCAGCGGGTCAACGCCGACCACCTCGTACTCCGTCCCGCACTCATCGCAGGCGACTACATCGCCCTCTTCCACTTCGTCCAACTCGATGTCAAGTCCATTGTCGCATTCGGGGCAGTTGGGCATGACAGCCTCCTCTCGTTCCAGTGCGTCTCGCTTAGTAAGATGACAAATCCTTGCGGCACGACACCGCTATCTTTAGGGAGAACCCGGCCTCAGGTCAAGGGCATGGCTCACAAAGGCGCAGCCGAAGTTACCATGCGTCCACGCCGCAGTTGTGCCAGCGCTCCATGACACTGGAGCGCTCCACCGTTTACCCTGTTCTTGACCATGCGCAGAGTTGGCGCCAGCCCGTTTTCCTTCCCTGACTTCCGCGGCGCCACCCGCCGCCTGGTGCTGCTTAACCTGTGCGCCTTCTTTGCCCTTCTACTGGCACGGTCGGTCTTCCCGCAACCGGACACGCCGTTCACCAGCCTCTTCGGATTCCTTCCCAGCGCCTTTCTGCACGGCCGGGTTTGGCAGCTCCTTACCTACAGCTTCGTCCATCCCGGTCCCTTCGGAGCGCTCTTTGAGCTGCTCTCGCTATGGTTCGTGGTCGGCTTTCTTGAGAGCCTGCACGCCTCGAACTGGGTCACCGGCCTCTACGCTACGTCCGTCCTTGGAACCGCAGCCGCCGCTATTGCTATCTACGCTGTCAGCGCTTCCCTCGGCTACCCTCTCACTGAAGTTCCTCTCTACGGCTGCTCAGGCGGCATCTTTGGCCTGCTGGCCGTCATCGGCGTGCTTTACGGCGACACGGAGTTCCTGCTGTTTTTTACGATCGGCATCAAGGCTCGCTACCTGGCAGCCCTCTATGCGCTGGTCTCCATCGCCATGCTTTTCGGCGAACAGAAGATGTACGCCTTTGCGCAGTTGGGCGGCGCGTTAACTGGGCTGGTCTACCTCCAACTAGCCCCGCGCCGCGGTTTCCATTTCACCCTCAGTGAAAGGTGGTATGCCCTGCGCAACGGCTATTACCACTGGAAGCGCCGCCGCGCGGCCCGCAAGTTCGAGGTCTACATGCGCTCCCAGGGCCGCACCATCCATTTGGACGGCCGCGGCAAGCAGATCGACGATCCCAAAGACAAGAAGCGCTGGAATTGACTGTGTGTATGGGGAACTGGCGTCTCAGGTTGGGCCGTCCTTCAGTCAGCCAGGAAGCGATTCGCCCCTCCGGGGCATGAATCTACTCATAAAACGCGTTCCCAGGGCTTTGCCCTGGGCTATTCTCCCCGCCTCCCGCCGGGAGGCGTCTGAGGACGGCCCGGTTGGAGGGCGAAAAAAACCTAACTTGGAAACGAAACAGGTTCATGCGATTGGCTTGTTGCGATTGCCTCGCGCCAGCCGAACCGCCGCCCGCTTGTTCTACACTGGTTGGTTCAATCTGGAGCCTTCTTTTATGCCTTCTACCACTGTTGCTGTCGATCAGGGACGTCTTGCTTCGTCCGCCCTGCGCCGCTTTGCCTGGGGCGTGCTGGTTTACTTTATCGCCGTGATTCTGTGGGGCACGCTGGTGCGCGCCACCGGTTCGGGGGCCGGCTGCGGCAACCACTGGCCGCTGTGCAACGGCACGGTGATGCAGCACTCGGCCAGCGTGAACACCATGATCGAGTTCACCCATCGGCTGACCAGCGGCCTGTCGTTTTTCATGGTCGTGGGCCTCGCGGCGTGGACCTTTGCCGGAACGGGGCGCGGCCATCTGGCCCGCGCGGCAGCGGTGGCCTCGGTCGCTTTCACGCTGATTGAGGCCACGCTTGGGGCGCTGCTGGTCAAGCTCGGGCTCACGGCGCAGAGCCAGTCGCCGCTGCGCCCGGCTTACCTGGCGCTGCACCTTACCAACACGCTGCTGCTGGTGGCCGCGCTCACCCTCACCGCGCACCTGCTCAGCCGCTCCAAGGGCTATCGGCGCGGCAGCATCCGCCTGGCCGCGCCCTTCGGCGCCGGGGCTACCGTGGTGGTGGTAATGATTGTGGGTGTAACCGGCTCGCTGGCCGCGCTCGGCGACACGCTCTTTCCGGCCAGTTCGCTGGGCCTGGCGCTGGCGCAGGACTTCTCCTCGACCAGCGGCTGGCTGGTGCGCTGGCGCTGGACGCATCCCACCGTAGCCTTCCTGGCCAGCATCTTCCTTATTTGGCTGCTGGTGCGCGCGGCGCGGAGATCGACGGCCTGGGACAACCGCCGCCTCTCCGCGCTGGTGCTGCTGCTGGTGGCCGCGGTCTACACGCTGGGTGTGCTCGATGTATTCTTGCTGGCCCCGCTGTGGGTCCAGGTAGCCCACCTGCTGGCCGCCGATACGCTATGGGCCGCGCTGGTGGTGCTGACGGCAAGGCTGACGCTGGTGGCGAGGGATTAGGGGTCAGGGGTTAGGGATCAGGTTCCGACCAGGGATAGGGTGAGGCTGAAATGATTCCCGTTGGTTACATGGCAAAGCGGAGCTGTAAGAAACCGGAAGCGTTCAAGTTACCAAACGTCGTTGATATCTATT
>JBEKDH010000009.1:0-42389 GCA_050014455.1 Occallatibacter sp. | reverse complement strand
GAGAAGAACGGGCTGTACTTTGTTGTCGCTCTCGACCTTGGAACCGCCAAAGCCTTCAGGCTTCGCCTGGCCTGGCCCGGTTTTCTCTCGCAACGCTGACCGCCCTATGAGTGTGAACAGGCCTTGGTTTCATCTCTGATTTCTTGCCAGGGCGGGTGGTGCAATTGAACTGGGGGGCTGACAAGCTGGCTACCCCGCAAGGATGCCGGTGATTTCCGTCACGACACGCGGTGTGATTCGGGGCTAAGATAGTCAAAAGTGCGGCCCCTCTACTCACGAGACCGCGATTCCTTAACGGACTCGCCGGTATCTGGGACCAAAAAGTCCTTTGGAGGTGGGGTATGACAGGATTTGTTCCGGTAATGTGGTCGGTATGGGGTGCGTTGGTTCTGCTGGTGATCCTCCTCAAGGTGTATTCCGGGAGGCTCACCCGCGACGAGGATGACCAGATCATCCTGGACGAATCGTTCGATAACGTCAGGGTTGAGCAGGCCGCCATCGCGGCAAAGGTGGCCAAAGTGGAACCCGTGGTGCGGATAGCCCTTTGGCTGGCCGCGGCGGCTTCGGTGGTGGTCGCCGGATACTACGTCCGGGACATTTTGCTCAATCTGCACCTGATCGGCTAGCACGCCGAGGCCATGACGCAATCGCACCAGCTGGCAGGAGCTATTTGAGCATCTGCCAGCCGGTGCGGATCTCACGTTAAGCCCGGAGACCCAAGCTCCGGATCGCGGCTACTCGACCTCCTGCTTGGCGCGGTAGCCGTCGCGAGCGATGATGTCGTACTTGAGCTGTCTCTGTTTCTCGTCCTGCATCCGCAAGGGGTGTCCCTCGTCATCGACCAGTTCCACGCGCAGCTTCCGATAGGTGCCATCCTGCTTGGCGTTGGTGGGGCGGTAGATCAGCTGATATTTCGATCGGATATTCTGGTTGACTTGCTTGAAGATGTCTGGCAGCTCCCCCGCAAATCGCGGTTCAAACCACATGCCGCCGGTGAGCGAGGCAAAAGTCTTCATCTCGTTGTCGGCCTGGAGGTTCTCCATATCGCGGATGCCGCCCCCCATGCCCCCGCGGCCTTCGGTCATCGCGCGCATGGCCCCGCCGGTTGAGATGGTAAAGATGGTAATGTCCTGCGTGGCCTTGACCTTCTTCAGTATCTTGTCGAGGGTGAGCTTGGACAGGGTATCGCGCCCGGAAGCGATAACCACGATGTACTTGCGCCCCTCGATCCGCTCCAGCCGGTCGATGCCCTCGTAGAGCGCATCGAAGAGGTTGGTCTCTCTGAAGCCGGGGATGCGGAGCGAGTTGATAGCCTCCAGGAGCTGGGTCTTGTCCTGGGTAAAGTCGGAGACGATCTGGGTGCGCATATCGAAGGTCATCATGGCCACGTAATCCTGGGGCCGCAACTGCTGCGCAAACGCGAAGGCGGTGTTGCGCATGTCGCTGATGGACCACCAGCTGGTGGAGGCAAACTCGCAGATCAGCAGAGCCGTGATGGGCGCCTCGACGCGCTTGAAGCCGGAGACCTTCTGCAGAACTCCATCCTCGTAGACGCGGAAGTTCTCAGGCTTGAGGCCGGGGACAAACTCGTGGGTCTTCTCCAGCAGGACGCCCACATCGACGCTGACCTCGGGAACCTCGATGCGCAGCGAAACGGGACTCAACCCTTCGGGATTCTTGACCTTGGGCTCGGCCGGAGCCGGTGGCGGCACATCCGCGGGCACATCCTTCTTCTTGGGTAGGGCGATAACGCCGGAGTCCGCGCCAGGACCGCCCGCGTCGGGCGCGGCCTGATCGGGCTGCTGGGGCTGAGAAACTGCCTGTGCGCGGGCAAGCGGGGCGAACGCCAGAGCGGCCAATAGAAGGAACCAGCCGGCAAGCGGGAAACGGCGAACGGGGAGACGGGACGGGAACTTCCGGAGTACTGCGGGCATGGCGACCTCTGTGTGTAACAGCA
Source organism: Occallatibacter sp. (assembly GCA_050014455.1). Lineage (GTDB taxonomy): Bacteria > Acidobacteriota > Terriglobia > Terriglobales > Acidobacteriaceae > Telmatobacter. The sequence goes on along the minus strand of JBEKDH010000009.1, from coordinate 40,432 downwards.
TACGGGAAGACAGCTTTCGGCTGCCAAGGCTGTACTCTTATAGACGTGGAAACCTGCCTGAGGAGAACCAAGATACGCCCGGCTGTCGCGGCTAGAGCGCTGGGCATGGCGCTGCTTGTTCTGGCTGTGCTGTTGTGCCGCGACCCGCTGGCGGCACAGACCGCTGTCGCTGCTGCTGGGCCTCCGCCCTCCAGCGGCGGGTTTTTCCCGGTCAGCGAGGTGCGGCGCGGCATGACCGCGACCGCCTGGACGGTTTTTACGGGGAACAAGCCCGAGCCGATGCAGGTTGAGATTCTGGGCGTGCTGCGCGGGGCGCGCGGCCCCGGCCACGACATGATCCTGGTCCAACTGCACGGGGCCAAGCCGGAGTACACCGGCGTGGTGGCGGGAATGAGCGGCAGCCCAGTGTATGTTGGCAACCGGCTGCTGGGTTCGCTCTCTTACCGGATCGGCCAGTTCAGCAAGGATCCCATCGCCGGCATCACGCCCATCGAGCAGATGATGGAGGTGCGTGATTTACCCGTCGAAAGTTCAGAGATCAGGGGTCAGGGAGCAGAGATCAGGGGTCAGGGATCAGGGGTCAGCCGCACTGGCCGGGATGAGCTTCTAGCGCCGGGCCAGGAGCCGATTCAAGCGATGGAGACTCCGCTGGTGATGAGCGGATTCCGGCCGGAGGCGATTCGCCTTTGGCAGAAGCAGCTGGCCGGCACGGGCCTGGAAATGGTTGCCGCCGGAGGCATGGGCGGCTCGTCAAAACCCGCGCCGGCGCTGGACGCAAACCCCTCAGCCGCCGCAATAGCCAATATCGTGCCCGGCTCGGCGGTGAGCGCTCAACTGGTGCGCGGCGACCTCGAGATTGCCGCAACCTGCACGGTGACCTACGTTGACCCCAAGCAGCTCTTGGCCTGCGGCCACCCGATCTTGCAGGCTGGACCGGTTTCGCTACCCATGACCGCGACCGAAGTGGTGGCCACGCTGGCCTCGCCGTTGAACGCTTTCAAGATCGTCAACACAGGCGATGTGATCGGCGCATTTACCGAGGACCGCGACTCGGCGATTCGCGGCATCCTGGGCCTCAAGGCGCGGATGATTCCCGTGCATATCGCTGTCCACTCGGCCGGCGGCGGCGGAAAGATCGCCGGCGATGAAAGAAAGATCGACATCCAGGTGCTGGACCTGCCGTCGCTTACCCCCCAGGCTGTGCTGGTTTCTCTTTATGAGGCGCTGCTGGCAACCAATGAGAGCACCTTCGAGACCAGCTACCATGTGACCGGCAGTATCGGTCTGGAGGGACATCCGTCCTCCCCGCTCGATCTTTGGGTCTCGGCCGACGATCAAATGGCGTCCCCTTTGGAGACGGCGATGGTGGTGGGCGAACGGTTCGCCCGGCTTTACACGAACGGCGCTCGGCAGGGCGCAATACGCGGAATCGATCTCGATATTCAGGCAATTCCCCGGCGCCTCCGGGTAGAGTTGGAGGCCGCACGGCTGGTTTCAAACAATATTGCTCACGCCGGCGACCGGGTAGTGGTGGAAGCAACCATACGGCCCTGGCAGCAGGCGGCGCGCAATGTGCGGATTCCCATTACGCTGCCGGCGAGGCTGGGCGAGAGCAACCTGCGGCTGTTGATTTCAGACTCCGGTACGCTGGACCGGACTCTGGACCAGCCGCGGCAGTCCACCCGCCCAGCGGATCTGGAGACGATGCTGGCGCAGGATCGGGCGCGGCACGCGGCAGACCGCATTTACGTGAGTCTGCTGGTGCCTGAAACGCAGGCCGGCATGGGCGGCCAGACGCTTACAAGCCTTCCGCTTTCAGTGGCCAATGCGCTGGAGCCGCTGCGCACCGCACAGGATGTGAATCTGAATGGGGAGTCGGCGGAGGTGGTAGGAGAGGCCCCGGCCGGAGGAGTCTTGAGCGGTTTTCAGATTCTCAATCTGCGCATTGAGGCGGGCGGCAGTTTAGAGTAAAGTGGAGGTAGGAATCTCTCCCGCCAACTTTCAGGCCGGCGTGCTGTGGGGAGTTTGCCGGCCTCCGTGACCCCCCTCAGCGAGGACTTCAGAACGAAGATGGCACTCATTCAAGGACTTGCAGTACACGCGGCGGGAGCTGAACTTTTGCCGTATCGCTACGATCCCGGAAAACTGGGCCCGCAGGAGGTGGAGATCGCCATTACCCACTGCGGCATCTGTCACAGCGATCTTCATCTGATATCGAACGACTGGGGTATCAGCCAATATCCGTTCATTCCCGGCCATGAGATTGTGGGCACTGTAGCGGCGGCGGGCGACGAGGTGCGATCGCTGCAAGTGGGACAGCGCGTTGGCCTGGGCTGGCAGTCGAACTCCTGCGGCGAGTGCGAGTGGTGCATGAGAGGCATGGAGAACCTTTGCCCCAAGGCGGAGGGGACTTGCGTCCACCGCCATGGCGGCTATGCGGAGCGCGTGCGGGCCAATGCCCGCTTCGTCATTCCGATCCCGGATGCCTTGAATAGCGAATACGCCGCGCCGCTGCTTTGCGGCGGCATCACGGTTTACAATCCGCTGCGCACCCATGGCGTGAATCCCTCATCCAGGGTGGGAGTTGTGGGCATCGGCGGACTGGGGCACATCGCCATCCAGTTCGCGCGCGTGTTTGGCGCGGAAGTGACAGCCTTTTCCACCTCCATGGCCAAGGAAGACGAAGTGCGGGCTATGGGCGCGCATCGCTTTGTGAACAGCCGCGAATCCAAGGCGCTGAAGGAAGTGGCGGGGAGTCTGGATTTTCTGTTGAGCACCGTCAACGCCGACCAGGACTGGGGAACTTACGTTCAAGCCCTGCGGCCCACTGGGACACTGTGCTTTGTGGGCGTCCCGCCGTCGCCAGTCTCTGTGCATGCTTTCCCGCTCATCAGCGGCCTCCGCACCATTACCGGCAATCCCACGGGCAGCCCCTATCGCCTGAGAGAGATGCTGGACGTGGCCGCGCGCCATGGCGTTAATGCGATTACCGAGCGCTTCCCCATGGGCAGAGCCAACGAAGCGGTCGAAAAAGTGAAGAAGAACAAGGTGCGCTACCGGGCGGTGCTGGCGAATTAGGCAGCTCTCAGGCTCATGACAAGTTGCAATAGGGATACCGGGGCGTTTGCCTTGGCATCCCGATTCCCTTTTGTGACCGGAATGCCGGCGGCCCGGTTACTCCCAGTGCCCCATCAGCGAGAGGCTGGCGGTTCCCGGCGTCTCGGTGATGGCGCTATTCTCGCCCAGGTAGTAGTTATGCATGATCAGCGTGACGCGCGTGCCGCCCGCGACGGCCAGATGGACCGGCTGTGAAAGCACATAATGCGGATTGGCGGTTTCAGCGCCGACTCTGCCGGCGGCAAATCCGGTCATCTGCTCATAATTGCCCACGGTGATGTCGAGGTACCACTCGGCGCCCGAAGGCAGCTCCTGGTCGTAATCGGCCTCGGCAAAAAGATGGTCGATGACGAAGGTCTTGCCGGGCGGAATGTTGATGCACAGGTAGCCCTTGCTGGCCGGCTGGGGATAGGTATCGAATTGCTCGAACTGGTCGTAGCCTTTGAGGCTGCTCTCCGGCGTGAAGCAGGACTGCGCCTGATCGGAGGGGATCTGCAACTGCGGATCGTTCGAGGGCGCGTTCGGAAAATGGGAATGGCGGGGATGATGAACCTGCCCCAGCAGTGGAATGGCGAAGAGCAGGACGCTTGAAGAAACCAGACTAAGGGCGCGAGTGTTCATTTTCGTTCGACCTGAAGATCATTTTTCCGGCAAATTCAATCACAAGACGCGGCCGGGCCGCATTTCGTTTGCCAAGCGCTCTTGCCGCCCAGAGTTCACCGGCTGCGAAGACGCCGTCTTTTGCATGAGAATACAGGCATGACCTCAGTCCGCATCGACAAATGGCTTTGGGCCGCGCGCTTCTTCAAGACGCGGGCGCTGGCCTCGAAGGCCTGCGATCTGGGCCGCATTCACTCTAATGGTGTTCAGGCCAAGCCGGCGCGCGAGGTGCGTGTGGGCGACCAGCTGGCGGTGAGGAACGAGGGCGGCGAGTTTCAGGTCGAGGTGCTGCTCGTGAGCGAGATGCGCGGCCCGGCCCCGGTGGCGCAGACGCTCTATCGCGAGAGCGAGGCGAGCAAGGCGGCGCGGGCCAAGCTGGCCGCCGAGCGCAAGGCGATGCAGGAGTTTGCGCCGCTGCCGGAACGGCGGCCATCGAAGCGCGACCGGCGGCGGATCATCCAGTTTCGGGGGGAACGGTAGTTTTCACACCCTCAGGGATTCGGAACACCCGCGGGTTCGGTATCCGCCCAATAGCTGTTTCTGGCGGTAACTCGAAGGCCGGGATAGTCGCCAATGCCCGAATGGGCTGCGCATTCTGTCAACGAGAAACAGCGTTCATGATCTCAGCCCCGAACCACGCTATGACAAGCGCGCTGACGACCAAAATGGCCATAACGGCGAAGACTCCCAATTTCCATGTGCGCGCCAGATTTGACTGGAGGATGCCAGGCAAATAAAACTCGGCAGGTCTATCGGGGTTGAATCGAATTTTAACCGTGTCGCCCTCGCAGAGTTGATAGAGCGGCGACTCCTCGAAGGCTTCAAATTCGGCTGCGTGCTGGATGCAATGATTATCCTGCCACACGATCTTGCACACCAATTGCCACCCAACCCCGTATTTCTTCCCGTTCTTTTCCTCGCAAGCATCTCCGAATCCGACGCCAGCGAGAGCAGACGATTGGACCGTGGCCACGGCCGACGTCCACCTGTCATATCCGCGCAAGTGCTCCCAAAGTTCGATGAGCATTGTGCCTCCAGTCTGCCACAAAACCGCAGGCCTCGCGAGAATTGGCCCCAGCGTGGTCGGAAGAGTGAGGGAGTGCCCGTCGGCAAACAATCGCCTAATTGTCCGCCCAATAGCTGTTTCTGGCGGTAACTCGAAGGCCGGGATAATCCCGCAGCCGCAGCTCGATGGAATGAAAGCCGGGATGCGGCGACTGGGGCTGGAAGCTCAACATATAGCGGTTGGGCACGTGGTTGGAGATGGTCACCAGGGCGCGCACCAGTCCGCGGGCGTTTTCAAAGTGGAAAAACTCGCCGCCGGTGAGTTGCGCCACCGTCTCCGGCACATTGCGCTGGAGGCCGTTGGCCGCGGCAATACCGGCCACGGTGGCGAGCGCCAGCGGAGGGGCAAGCAGACCGAGACAATTGTATGCCTGGACGGCCTTGTTCGTGGGAGCGTCGGGGTCGGGATCCTTGCCCATGCATCCGTGCGGAGGATTGCGGTGCTCGTTCTCAAGCCCCCCGCCGCCCACCTTGGTTGGAAGCTCCCGATTGGCGTAGTGCGCTGCTTCAGACTTGCCGGTCGAGAAGCCGAGGGCATAGATGGCGGTGTTTGTATCGCCAATAGCGCGCAGCGCATCCTCCAGCGTGGTCTGGCTGCCGTGGTCCACGGTCTCTGAGATGAGCAGAATGGCGCGGCGCCAAGGCGGCGGCTGGCTGCGCAACAGGTCCACCGAGAACTTGAGGCCGTCGAGGATGGCCGCGCCCTTATCTCCCGGCACCAGATCGCGAAGCGCCGCGCCGGCGGCATCCGTGTCTGCGGTGAAGCCGCGCACCAGCGTGGGCGCGCTGTCGAAGCCTACGACCGCGACCCGGTGAGGAACGTTGCCGACGACGGCGGCGATTACCGCGTTGAGGTTCCGATAGGCGTCGAGCTTGCGTGCGCCGGCGCGGCCCGTTTCCACCGCAATCACAAGCGCCAAGGGCTCCCCGCCCGTCTCCTCGTCCAACTTAAGCGGCTGTTCGACGCCGTCGTCTGCGACCCGGAAGTCGCTGGCCTTGAGCGTAAAGACCGGTTCCCCCTGGACGTTGCGCACCAGCGCGGGAACCAGCACGACGGTGGATTCCGCGCGCACTTGAGGGTGATGCGAAGTATTAATCGCTGGCGCCTGCGTGTGCGCGGCGGGGAGACCCAGCAGCGCAATTGCGGCAATCCACTTCATTCGTGCGTTCCTTGAGCTTCAGTGTAGCTGCCTGGGCGAAGCGAAGTCCCAGATCAGACCATCGGTCTGCGATACGATGCGGCCCAACTTTAGTAGACTCATCGAAAGTGCATTGGTCTCAACTCAGTCTTGGATAGGCTCCGCTTTCGAGACTTGCATCGAGAGTCCGCGGAAGGATCGGGCGTACAAAATGCCTGGAAACGTACTTGGCTTCTACGAGGAACTCGCCGATTTCTATCACCTGATCTTCGACGATTGGGACAGCTCAATCGAGCGTCAGGCAAGGATTCTCGGCAATCTGCTTACCTCACAGGGCCTGCGAAGCCCACTGAAGATTCTGGATTGCACCTGCGGCATTGGCACGCAGGCAATCGGCCTTGCCCGCATGGGCCATCGGGTTGTGGCATCGGACCTGAGCGGGGCGGCGATCCGCCGCGCGGAGCGGGAGGCGCTACAGCGAGACCTGACGATCCAGTTCTGCGTATCCGACATGACCTCGCTCAAGGAGGTCGCGGAGAGCGGCTTCGATCTCGCCATATCCATGGACAACGCATTACCTCATCTGAGCGACGTGCAACTTCGGCAAGCGGCTCTGGCTATCCGGCGAAAGCTCAAGCCTAATGGGCTCTTTGTGGCAAGCATCCGCGACTGGGACGCGCTCGTCGTTGAAAGACCAACAATCCAGAAGCCGACTTTTTACGGAGCGCCAGGCAGCCGCCGGATTGTCCATCAGGTATGGGACTGGGCCGCGAGCACGGCGGAAGATTCGAGATACACTCTGCACGTGTACATTACTGTCGAATCGGAGCAGGGATGGAAGGCGCACCACTTTGTGTCGGAGTACCGGTGCCTGCTGCGTGGCGAACTCTCAGCCGCTCTGAGCGATGCGGGATTCGAGGATGTTCGCTGGATCATGCCGCGAGAAAGCGGCTCCTATCAGCCCATCATCCTGGCCAGGGCTCAAGCATAAGAGAAGAGCGCAGCGGCGGTTTGAAGAAGCACCGTGCACTGAGATCGGCCCTCGCTTGCTGGATGGATCGCCGGCGGCCGCGCGTAGCCTACCCTTCTTTAGTAGACTTAACGGCAGCATGTTTGCCTCAGTCCGAACAACTTGTCGCTTTGGCTCCGGATGGAGTTTTTCCGGCTTTGCCGCTGTTCTTGTGGCCGCAGTGCCTTTGTCGCAGCCGTGCTTGGCACAGGGAACTCATCTTTGGACCCAGTCGCGTCTGGAGGAGTTTGAGAAGGGCGCGCCGCAGGGAGTTGAGCTGACCAGCGACGGCCACCTGCGTCAGGGACCGGGCCTGCGCGAGGAGTTCACTACGCCTTCGACCTACGTTTGGTCGGTGGCCGCGGATAAGCTCGGCAACGCCTACCTGGGAACCGCTGCGCCGGCGACGGTGCTGCGCGTAGGTAAGGACGGCAAGCCGGTTACGTTCTTCGAAACCAAAGACCTGAGCGTGCAGGTGGTGCGGCTGGGGCCGGACGGGGCGCTCTATGCGGCCACGCTGCCCAGCGGCAAGGTCTACCGGCTGAAGGCCGATGCGACGGCAAAACAGGATGATGCCAGCGCCACTGTGGTCTTCGACGCGGCCATGGTTGAAGAAGCCAAGACGGGACCGGAAAGCGCCAAAGCCGTTGACACAAAGCTGGGCGGCGAAAAGGCCGATGCCAAGGCGCACTACATCTGGGATCTGACCTTCGACGCGGCTGGGCGGCTGTACGTTGCAACGGGCGGACTGGGAGCGGTCTATCGCGTCGATCCGGCCAAGCCGGGTGCAAAGCCGGAGGCCTTTTTCAAAAGCGACGAGGAGCATATTCGGTCGCTGGCCTGGGACGCGAAGGGCAACCTGATTGCCGGCTCGGATGGATCGGGATTGGTTTACCGGATCGATGCGCAAGGCAGGGGCTATGTGCTCTTTGAGGCGTCAAAGCGCGAGATCACGGCGGTCGCCGTGGCCGCCGACGGCGTCATCTACGCGGCCAGCGTAGGCGACAAGAGCCGCAATCCGCTGCCGCCGCTGCCCGTGCAGGGGATGGGCTCGGTCACCATTACCGTGGTCCAGCCGGGATCGATGCAGGCGGCCAACACCAGTGTCTCGGTGCCGGAGGGGAGCGAGATTTACGCGCTCCGCGAGGGGCAAGCTCCGCGCAAACTCTGGGCCGGCAAGGATGAGATCGTATACGCGCTGGCCGCGCGGCCGGATGGGCTGCTGGCCCTCACCGGCAACCGCGGGCGGGTTTTCAGAATCGCCGGGGACGGAAGCTACGCCGACGTAGGCCATCTGGATGCGCAGCAAGGGCTGAGCATGGCCGCGGTGCAAGACGGGGAAGGCATGGGCGGGATTTTCATCGGCACAGGCAACACCGGCAAACTGGTCGTCCTGGGCAAGGCCGAGAAGCACGAGTACGCAAGCGATGTGCTGGATACCGGGGCGCTGGCCCGGTTTGGGCGGGTCGAAGTCGAACCCGGCTCGACCGGCTATGAGCTATGGACTCGCACCGGCAACGTGGAGCAGCCCGCGCGCGGGCACGGCGACTGGGGATGGAGCGATTGGCAGCCGCTGAAGGATGGTGCGGTCGCTTCTCCGCCAGGCCGCTTCTTTGAGTGGAAGGCGGTGCTCCACGCGGGAGCGGCGCTGGGCGGGGTGGGCGTGAACTACCTGCCCGTGAACGCGGCTCCAGTGGTGGACGAGCTGATGGTGGTTCCGGGGGCGCGGGTGAACGCGCAAAACCTGGCCCAGCCCGCCAACCAGCTGCCGGCAATCAACATCGTCTTTCCCTCATCCAGCCAGAATGCGGGGTATGACGCGGGTTCGGGCGCGCCCCTGCCGGCCTTCAAGGATCGCACCGCGATCACCGCGCGCTGGGCGGCGCACGACGACAACGGCGATGACCTGACCTTTGCCCTCTACCTGCGCGGAGACGGCGAGCATGTGTGGCGGCTGCTCAAGGATGAGATCACCGACAAGTACTACACCTTTGACGCGACGCAGATTCCCGACGGCGGCTACCAGATCAAGGTTGTAGCCTCCGACGCGCCCTCGCACACGCCGGACGATGCCCTCACTGGCTTCAAAGAGAGTGAGCGCTTCGAGGTGGATACAACTCCGCCGGTTGTGACGGGGCTGAAGGCCGACAGCAAAGAAGGCGATTGCGAGAAAGGCCACTGCGCGCGGTTTCAGGTGTCCTTTGACGCCGAGGACGCTTTCTCGACCATCGCGCACGCCGAATACTCGCTGGACGCCGGACCGTGGAAGTACGTCGAGCCGGTAGGCGGGCTCTCTGACTCGAAGCGCGAGCATTACGAACTGCACATCTCACTGGAATTTGCTGACGGCAAGCCCAGCGAGCATCTAATTACCGTCCGCGTCTACGACCGGCACGACAATGTGGGTGTGGCCAAGACGGTGTTCACCGTGCAATAGCCCGTCCAATGACTCGGTTTGGGCCGAAGGGTACGGGCTTTAGCCCGTACACCGAAGGCAGAATTGATTCTGGGCTTTAGCCCCTGAGGGTTTTTTCGATGCCCCGCATTCCCTCAGCGGCTGAAGCCGGGAATGAAGATCAGTTCTGGACGGACGGGCTGAAGCCCGTCCCCTTCAAACCAGTGTTTGATAGGCGGGCTCGCTGCAAAGTAGGCGCAATGCGATTTGAACTCTTTCTGGCGGCGCGGTACCTGAAGGCCAAGCGGCGGCAGGCCGTGGTGGGCGTGGTTACCACCATCTCCATTGCCGGCGTGGCCGCCGGAGTGGCGGCTCTGATCATCGCGTTGGCCATTACCAACGGCATGAGGCGCGACCTCGAAGACCGACTGCTGGGCGCCAGTGCGCACGTTGACCTGATGCGCGTTGAGGCGGACGGAATCCGCGACTGGCAGCCGCTGCTGGCGAGACTGCGCGCCGTGCCTCACGTGGTCGCCGATGCGCCGGGAATCTATGGGCAGGTGCTGGTTTCGCGCGGGCCGCGGGCCGGTTTCGCGCTCATCAAGGGCATTGTTCCGGCTCAGGAACGGACAGTCAGCAGCCTGCTCGACTCGATCGTTTCCGGGTCGGCCAGTGAGCTTGATCCCGCGGAGCCGGGCAGAAAGCGGGAGAAGAGTTCAATCGACACTCCCTATCCGGCGCTGATTCTGGGCAAAGATCTCGCCGAGCAGATTGGCGCGCAGGTGGGCGACAGTGTGCTGGTCACGAGCCCCCAGGGCGAGCTGACGCCGCTGGGCCTGGCGCCCAAGTACCAGCGCTTCCGGGTGGTGGGCATCTTCCACTCCGGCTTCTATCAGTACGATGCGGCCATGGCCTTAATGCGCCTGAGCGACGCGCAGCGGCTCTTCAGCGAGCCCGACCTGCTGTCGGTGATCAGCTTCAAGGTGGACGATTTGGACCGCGCTCCGGCGATTGGGCAGGCCATTGAGCGGGCGGCTGGCCGCGGCTACATGACCACCAACTGGATGGAGCAGAACCGCGAGCTCTTCCGCGCCCTCAAGCTCGAACAGGTGGTCACATTCATTGTCATTGCGCTCATTGTCATCGTGGCCGCGCTCAACATTCTTATCGCGCTCACCATGATGGTGATGGAGAAGACTCGCGACATCGCCGTGATGATGAGCTTTGGCGTGGAGCCGGGGCAGGTGCGGCGCATCTTCCTGCTGCAAGGGCTACTCATCAGCCTCATCGGCACCGCCCTGGGCCTGCTGCTTGGTTACGTGGCGGCCTGGGCCGGCGGGCACTATCACTTCATCCATCTCTCCGCCGAGGTCTATTCCATCGATACACTGCCCTTCGCGCCGCGCCCGCTGGACGGAGTGATTGTGGCGGCGGTTTCTATCGGGATTTCACTACTGGCCACGCTGTATCCCTCGTCCGCCGCCGCGCGCGTGCTGCCGGCGGAGGCGCTGCGGTACGAGTGAAGGCAGATGCTGTTGCTCCCATGCAATCAAGTCTTGCGTACACAGTAACCTGAAATACACTGCCGATTGGCTGCAAACCATCTGTATCCAGTCCAGATCAGAAACTTAAAACCCGGAAGACTAAAGAGTGCTCCGAAAGGCCAGGCCCACCAGATCCTCTTTGCCACATAGAGATAGACGTCTGCTCCGGCGTAGGTCGCGCCATCGGTTGCTAGCAGTCGAATGTCACGCAGGACTTCCTCCCGCTTGATCCCCAGTGCCCCCGGCGTCCAATCGGCCTGGAGCGTATCGACCTTAAAACCGTGACGGTGCAAGACCGGAGACCAGAGCCGCAGCCATCGGACGCAGAATGGGCAATCGCCATCGTAAAGAACCCACCCTCTTGCGGCCTGAATTCGCATCACTCGATCCTGGTCCCCTTGAATACTGTGACTGGAGAACCCTCGGCGAGGAAGGCGGAGTCTGGACTGCGCTTCAAGACTTGCGCGATCTCAGTTCCATAGAACAGCGCAGCGTTCCCAGAGAAGTCGGCCCGCTTCGCTCTCCTGACAGGCCATCGCGCGTGTTGGACTTCGTATTCGAGCGAACCGCCATTCGGCTGCGCAGCGTAACCCCAATAATGCTCAGTGATGAATTGACTCAGAGAGCTATCGAGCGGAAGGAAACTCTCCGCCTCGGTCGCGATGCGCATTACACATTGATTCGGCTCCGAACCCCATGCATATTCTGCAGTGACGCCAGATTCAGAATTGAATTCGATTCGATGTGACATTGGCGTGCTTGAATAGTTCTCATTGAACGCATACCGTGCAATGGCCGCGACCGCGAATCGCGGGACGAACTCTTGAATGAACACCACGCCCCTCCGGGATGACCTCTTCACATAAAATCGAAGGTTCACTTCCTCGAACGCCTGGTGAAATGGCACGGCGAATCGATGCATGCGCGTTTGGTTGAACTGGAACCCGACCAGACTGAGATAGGTTTTCCCTTCAAATGCGTCCAGTTCCGTGCCAGAGGGAACGAATCGTTCGAGCAATGCGGGATCTACCACGTAGTTGAGCATCAACAGGTTGTTCCACTCTGCGGTCAGAAAGATGCTTTGATGTTCTTTGCCCCTCACCTTTTTTGATCCATCCTCATCGAATCACATGAATCGGCACACCCACCTTCAGGTTTCTCCATGGCTGTTCGGTCGTATACACCGGAGCTTTGAGCGCAATCGCCAGGGCGAGGCAGGCTCGATCGCCCAACGACAACCCGTACTTCTCAGTTGCCGTTATCAAATCGCCGGCAATCCTGGCTTGCTCGCTGGTGAATGGCTCTTCCGCGCTGACGAGCGATAGAGTTTCCTCCCAGGCCTCCTCGGGATCATGGCCCTTCTTGACGAGTTTGGATTGCACCTCGGCAAGGTTCACCGTGCTGACGACAGCATCATCTAGTAACTCTTTGGTCAGATTCTCCGAGCCGCGTTCCTCTTGAATATAGGCGAGAATGGCAGAAGCATCGAGCACGACCTCATTCATGCTTGGCCGCCTCGCGCCGCTCAGCGCTCAACTCGTTGGCAAGCGAGACTCCCGGAGGGAGATGTTGTCGGGCCCATTCCCGGAGACGTCGAAGACGGCTCTCCCTCGTTGCAATGCGCAGTTCGCCGTCCACGAGGCGCAAGATGATCACATCGCCGTCCGCCATCCCCAACGCTTCCCTTATTGCGGCCGGGATCACCAGGCGTCCCTTTGCCCCAATGCGCGTCCGAACCCGATGATCCTCTGCAAACTTGGGGCGCTCCCAAACGACTTCTTGCTCCTGAGGTTCCAAGACTTCCATCTGTCCCACCCCTCCCCTTTAGTGACACAAGTCTAGCATAGTGGCACACCCCAAACAAGTGGGATGTCTCTTCGATTTACCACCAGCCGTCTGCTGGTGAATGCAACCTTCCGGCAAGGAACGGTGTCTAATCTCTTGCCCGGCGTTCGATCCCCAGGGCGCAACAACACAATTCGATCATCGAGGTTATTAGATGTCCTTCCCCCATCGAATCTCGCTGTTTCGGCGTGGCTGTCTCCTGTTGGTCCCGGCATTCCTCGCGCTCGGCTCTGCGCAGGCCCAGTCCACATTCTCTTCCAGTCCCTCCAACACTCTCTCGGCCTCCGAGTCGAGTTCCAACCCAAACCAGTTGCTGGCCGACGGCGGCCCAGGCGACGCAATATCCCTGAGCAGTGCGACCGCAGCTCTTGGCTCTGGCGCAGGATCGGGCGCAAGCCAGGAGAGCGGCGGGAAGCACGGATCCCTTAGCTTCAGCCATTTTGCGGCCGAGGCGGGCGCGGGCTTCAATGCACCGGTCGGCAACGACACTCCCTACATCACCTGGGGCGGCAACTTCACCGGCGGCGGAGGGTTGCGTTTCTCCCCTCGCTTCACTCTGCTGGGCGAATTCCAATTCATGGACAATAAGCTCCCTGGTGCATTCGTGGCGGCAGGCGGCGGGCAGGGCGGTAACGCGCACATCCTTTCCCTGACCGTGGATCCGGTGATCGACCTCTTCCCCAAGCGCACCAACAGCCTCTACCTCACCGGAGGGGGCGGATATTACCACAAGAGCACCAACTTCACTGTTCAGGAATGCTGCGACTTCTACGGGTACCCTGTGAACGTGACGGCAAACAGCTTTTCGTCCAACCAGGCCGGCGGCAACCTCGGCATGGGGTACACGCGCCGGCTGGGTGGAGTATACGGAGACAGCACGATGAAGCTCTTTGCCGAGGCCCGCTATGTGTACATCCACACTCCGGCCATTACTGAAACGAACGGCTTGGGAACCACTGAACTGATTCCCGTCACTTTCGGCGTGCGCTGGTAGCTGTGAGTTCAACAGGAGACAGAGCGACCCGTGTTTGCTTTGTTTTGGCCCAAAGGCGGGGACCTGGGACTCGGCTCCTGGGTTGCGATGGTGTGCCGACTCACAGATTTAGAGAATTCCCAACACGCGCAGCCGCAGCAGCCCGCCGGCCAGTACGCCCAGCGGCATGATGGCGACCAGCGCCAGTTGGTACAAGGTTGGGTACTGGCCCTTGGAGAGCATGGCGGCCGCCGCTCCAAGCAGAAGCACCACAATCCCTAGTATCAGTACGTGTTCCAGAGGGCTGACTGCCGCGATCCAGGCCGTAATATAGCCTCCACCGGCGGAAGCGAGATAGGAGTAACTCAGCGTGACGAAGATATAGCCCTTTCGCGGCGCGCCCACGGTCCAACTGGGCGTGAGGCGGGCCAGCAGCACGGTAAACGACATGATCAGCACGGCGACGGTGGCAAAGCCGGCCAGCAATGCGAGAAATGCGCGCAGAATCACCACGATCGTTCCTTCCCCTCCGGTTTCGTTCCCACTTCGTTCTTCTCGATCCGCTCCAGAAAGGCCCGCGCCAGCCTGCGCTCTCCGGGGTCATTTTCTCCGTGGATTGTACATAGGTCAAGAAACTCTTCGCAAAGAAAATCCTTCCGCTCCTGCTGCAAGAAAACTGTCTGCAACGCCAGGGCCAGTTCGCGCAGACGCTCCGCCTCTGGCCATGCCCGATCATCCCCCTCCGCGCGTTGGCTTTCGAAGCCGGAAAACAGCCCCCGGCGGCCGTGCGAGCACTCCTCAAGGCAAGCCAGAAGCTGCTCTCTGAAAACCTGCGCCAGCGCCTCCAGTCGATCGGGTTCGATTTCGTCGCGCGGGTCCATTTCTTCGCCTACTTCCCCTGCATCGCCGCTTCCACGTCCTCGGCGGTATGAGGCAGCGCGGCCACCAGATCGATCAGCTTGCCATCCGCGCCCACCAGGAAGACGCACTCGATGCGCACGCCAATCTTTTCTTCGGGAATGTAGACGCCCGGTTCGATGGTAAACACCGACCCCGGCTTGAGCACTGCCGGATATTCCGCCGGATCGTGGACGTCGATGCCCACCAGGTGTCCGAGCCCGTGCAGCCAATACTGGCCCAAAGGCTGGCCGTGCAGGTCTTTGCCATGCGTATTGATGTAGTTGTAGGCCGCGTTATCCAGCGAATCCGGATCGCGGCGATCGCGGTCGTTGATCTTGGATTTACCGGCCACAAAGGCGTCGATGGCCGCCTGCTGCGCCCCCAGCACGATGTTGTAGATCTCCCGCTGGCGCGGGGTGAAGTGGCCATTCACCGGCACGGTGCGGGTAATGTCCGATGCGTACATCGAATACTCACAGGCAGCATCCACCAGCAGAACGTCTCCGTCCTCCAGCGTGCGGGTGTTTTCGGAGTAGTGCAGGATGGTCGAGTTGATCCCCGAGCCGACGATGGGCGCATAGCTGGGCCGCTCGCAGCCCTTCTCCATCCACACGGCGGTCATCTCGCCCGCCAGCGCCCGCTCGGTCACTCCGGGCTTGACCGCCCGCATCATCGCCCGCTGCCCTGCAATCGAGGCATCCGAGGCCTTCCTCAGCAGCGCGATCTCCCCCTCGTCCTTCACCGCGCGCAACTGCCCGGTCAGCTCCGTCGCGTCATGCGGCGTCGGGGGCGCATCCATCCCCAGCGTCACCGCGGTAAAGCCCAGCAGCGCCTTGGCCTGCGGGGCATCCGGCTGTGCCCATACATTTTTCACAACCCGCCGGTCGGCGGCGATCAGCCGGTTCAGCGCCGCCGGCAACTCGGTCATCGCCTCCACCGCATCCACCCCGGCAGCCCCGGCAGCGCCGGGCGAAGAGGCATCCAGCTTGGCCCCAGTGTACTTTTCCATCTGCAGGTCGCGCGCGGGCAGAAAAAGGATCTCCTTGTAGGTCCGCGCCGAGGCCGCCTGCGGCGCGTCGCCCACAATCAGTAGCGCCGCTCCCGGCTCGTTCCATCCGGTCAAGTAGTAGAAATCCGAATCCTGGCGATAGGGCATGAAGTCGAGTTGCGGCTCTTCGGCGGCAAAGAGCACCGCCACGCCACCGTGCAGCTTTGCTCCCAGCGCCACGCGCCGCGCGTGATACACCGAGGCAGGCTGCTTTTCAAGCGAATGAGCGAAAGGCGCGGCGAACCCAAGGAACGCGAACACCAGAGCGGCGACAGGGATAAAGCGTTGCGCACGAGACATGGAACCAGCCTGATACCCGATGCGGCATCTGTCAAGCCGTGTGGAGAAGTCTCTCCGCCGTCACTCGAGCTACACCCGCGACAACCGGCTCTTTCTTCCCATCCTTGCCCAGCAAGCAGTGGAATTCGCACGCCGGAACGGGGTGCCCGAAGAGCCAGCCCTGGGCCAGGATGGGCAGGCCCGTGGCGGCAAGGTAATCGGCCTGGAGCTCCGTCTCCACTCCCTCCACAATCACCGCCAGGTTCAGCGTCTGGGCCATGGCAAGGATCTGCGGCAGAATGTCCACGATCACCGCCCCGGTGCCGATCGCCTGAGTAAAGGCCTTGTCGATCTTGATGGCGTCGACAGAAAGTTCGTGCAGATACGCCAGGCTGGAGTACCCGGTGCCAAAGTCGTCGATATGCACGCTGTGTCCCCGCTGGCGCAGGCGGAGGATCGTTTCAATGGCGGTCTCGCGCCGCGCGGTCGAGCTTTCCGTGATCTCGATGGCCACGCTCCGCGCAGGAACCGCCGCCCGCTTCAGTGCCTGGTCCAGCATGGGCAGGAACTTCGGATCGCTCAAATCCGCCGCGGTCACGTTGACGCTGACGCGAAAGTCGGGAAGGCTGCGCAGTGTCTCCGCGAACTCTTTTAGAGCATGCCGCACCACCAACTCGGTGATCTCCCCCACAAAGCCCTGCGCTTCGGCGACCTTGACGAAGACATCGGGACCGACCGGAATGCCCTCCTCGTCGGTCCAGCGCGCCAGCGCCTCTGCCCCTGCAATCCGCCCGCTCGCCAGATGAACGATAGGCTGGTAGACCACACACAATTCGCCTCTTCGAATCGACCGGCGTAGTTGCTGCTCGATGCTCTTGTTGCGGCGATATAGGAAGGAAAGAACAAGGCCGCCAAAGCCGCCGAGCAACCCGCAAAGGACAATGCATCCGGTGAACTTGTCGCGATTGGCCTGCAATTCCTCGGGGATCGAGGCGTAGGCCGTAACGCAGTTGAAGAAACGGATGGAGCACTGGGTTGCGAACAGGCTCTCGCCCTGCCGCACTATGCCTTCCTTGGTGAGAATCGAGCTTCCGGCCAGGGACGGCTCGCCGAGCAACGGGCCCGGCCTCTGGGTGGGGGCATCGATTGCCGTCTCGGCATAGTGCATCGGCGCCGGCTCCGGATGCATGCGGGTCAAAGGGGTAAACACGACGTAGTAGTCGCCTTGCTTCAGGGCGATCGTCGTCAGGTCGCTGTTCCGATATGGGCCAAGACTCTTGTAGATCTCCGTACCGTCCTGCTGGGTGAAATCCGGGTAGGGCTGCGCGCGCGGATTCGCCACCTTGCCCAGAGCCGCCGAACACTCGATCCGCCCGTCGCGCATGCGGCCGGCGTCTTTGAGGAAATCCGACTCGAAGATCAGCGCGCGAAAGTACCCGATCTCGTCCGCCGAGCAGACGCGATACTGTGAGGCGCTCATGGCGGCCAGCGCCGTCCGCAATTCGGCGGAAGATGCCTCCCAGTCCGCCACGATGCGGGACGCGTACTGATCCAGCCTGATCTCGGTCACCCTCACAGTGATGGCGGAGGCGAGCAGAAACCCGCCCAGCGTCCCACACCCCGCCGCGACAATCGTGGCTGCCAAGGTAAACAGAATGCGCTTCTTCAAGGTTGGCATCGTTTAACGACCGATTAGAGAAAGGATTCTGTCAGCGTCGAGATGGAATACATCGCCGCCGCCAGCATATTCCGTTCATCGGAGCGGAAACTATACCCTTTAGGTTACTGTTGCCTAACTTTCAGGGAATTTACATTTGGAGAACGCTAATTGTTCTGCCGGAGCGAAGGCGGTCCAAGGCCGCGCCATCGCTACTCCGCAGCCGCCTTCACCATCGCCGCCAGGCTGCGTTCCACATCGTCCCTGGTCGTGGCCCACGACGAGACGCTGATCCGCATGGCAGTCTGCCCCTGCCAAACGGTCGACCCGCACCAGCAGGTTCCATCCGCCTGCAGGCGCGCAATCGTGCGCAGCGTCCGCTCCGGTGTGCCAAAGGAAACCAGAACCTGGTTGATGACCACCTCGTTGAGCACCTGGAAACCGGCAGCCTTGAGCCCGGCGGCGAATCGCCGCGCATGGCTCGAGGTGCGCTCGACAATCTCCGCCATGCCCGACCACCCCAGCGACCGCAAGCCAGCCCAAAGTTCCACGCCGCGCGCCCGCCGCGAAAGTTCCGGGTTGTAGTCGGAGGGCTCGCGATGCTCTCCCAGAGCGAGATACGAGGCCTGAATTGACATGGCCGCCCGCAGTGCCTCAGGGTCGCGCACCATCGCAATGCCGCAGTCGTAGCCGATATTGGGCCACTTATGGGCGTCGGTGGCCCAGGAGTCGGCTTGCTCAAAGCCCTTGGTGAACTTCCGATACTCCGGCGAAGCCGCGGCCCACAGCCCGAAGGCGCCGTCCACGTGAATCCAGGCCCCGGCTGCGTGTGCCTTTGGGCAAATCGCCGCGGCCGCATCGAACGCGCCCGTGTTCACGTTGCCCGCCTGCAAACAGAGAATGGTCTGCTCATCCAGAGGAGGCAGCGCATCGGCTTTCATTCGGCCCTGTCCATCCACCGGCACAGACACGACTCGCTTTCGTCCCAGACCGAGCAGCCCCAACGCCTTGGTCACGGAAGCATGAGCTTCATCGCCCACCACCACCGTGATGGGCGGCGCGCCAAAGAGGCCGTCCGCTTCGGCGTTCCAGCCGGCGCGGGCCAGCAGCGCATGCCGCGCGGCGGCCAGAGCGGTGAAGTTGGCCATCGTTGCTCCGGTCACCACCGCGCCGCCCGTTCCCTCGGGCAGCCCCAGCAGTTGGCGCACCCATTCGAGCGCGACTTCCTCCAGCACGATCGCCGTCGGAGACTGCACAAAGAAGGCCGCGTTCTGGTCCCACGCGCTCACCAGCCAGCTCGCGGCCAGCGCCGACGGCAAACAGCCGCCGTTCACAAATCCAAAGAATCGCCCGTTGTTCTTGGCCACCGTAGCCGGAGAGCCATAGGTATCCAGCAGATGCAGAACCGCCTCTGCATTGGTTGGCCCGGGGGGCAGCGGTCCGCGCAGGGCGCTCAGTGCCGCAACCGCCTCTGGCCGCGGCGCAACCCCGCGCGCGTCGACGCCTTCGAGGTAATCCATGGCGGCGCGGGCAGCGCGCTTCAGCAGCGCGGTTCGCGCATCGCTGACGGATGCGGCAGGCAGAGACGAATGGGTCGAATGGGAGGAATGCGAGGCGGCCATGGGCAGTCCTCAGTCTAGCACCGGGGCCGAGTCTTGCCGCGCTGCGCCAGCCGTTGGCAATGGGTCGGTTTCTGAGTGGCCGGCCACTCGGCAGGAACTCGGAGACAGGGATCGGGGTCGCGGCTCAACGAGTGCTTTGGGCTGTTGGCGCCAACAGAGGTCGCAGCTTTCGATTCGGCGATGATAAGCCCCCAGCTCGTGTTCGCCGCAGGTCAGTAAATCTCGTTCTGAGGCGGATTGTAGTTGGAAAATCGAAGCAATTCCAATAGAGCTTTCCCAAAAACTGTTCCACTCGCATCCCAGCGCGTGACGATGTGATACTGGCCACCCTGTACACCTTCTAGAACCCATTCCGCCCCGTCCGTACCTCGTGGGCCTTCGCCTTCCGTAGTCATTTTCCAAAAATTCGCCGCTTCGATGAGCGCAATGACCTCTCGAACCTGATCTTTACTCAGCGACTGCATCCTTGATTCAAGCTGTTGCGGGACACGCCTGTAAACTTGTAAACGAATCTGACTATCGCCTTCTGGTTGTACGGCCATTGTGATGCTCACTTGATCGTGAAATGACCTCATCCACACGAATCGGTAGGTTACCTGCTTTGGGTCTGCTGGCCACAGCGGCTTTTCACCCAGTCCGTAAAGGACACTGGAATACCACTCCACCATGAAATTCCCTGCTCGCGACTGGAAAGTATTCGGCGGGAAATACGTGAATATCAGCGTTGCGTTAGCAGCCTCCAGGTCTCTCTGGCATCGCTGGGCGAGGCCAATTAACGCGGATTCATTTCGCACGCTTCTGAGCTTCTCCCGAACCGCATTAAACTCGCGAAGATCTATTCCGGGACAATCGCAAGCTGAACCAACCACCTCTGAGTTTCGCCAAGCATCCTTCGCATCCTGTGTCGAGGATAGGGCCGATAGAAATCCATCTATGTCATTGAGCATCGCTTGAGCAAAGAACCTGCTGCCAAGGCTGCGCAGTCCAACGCTCAGCGCACTGACCCGCATCAGCGAACTGAGAACAGACATGTCGCCAGTTCTGTACGAAGAGAGCAAGACTCTTCCGTCATTCTGGAGTGATTGTGGCGTGCATCCTTTACCGCTCAGGTCGGTTGCATAGCAGGACACGATGCGTTTCTCTGCAATCTCCTTGTTGGTCTGCCCCATAGCGAGGGTTGGCAGAAGGAGCAGGAGAAACAGTAGGCATAGCAATCTAAGGGTCATATTCATGACGTTCCTTTGAGAATAGACACCGCGCTTGGCCAATTTGTTCCACTCTGGTATTGCCCTTGCCCATCTATTCTCCCAGCTACAGCCTCACGGCAGCGCGTTCTGGTGTGTAGTCACCAAACCGAAAGTTCAGGTGCTGATAGATCTCGAAGTGCGCATAATCGCAAGGTGCCCCAGGTCTTGATCTTCAGACCTTGGAAGTCCAGGGCTGGCTTCCTGCTTTCCCATGTCTCAAAGGCGAGACACGGGCCACACGATCTATGATCGAAACCGGCGCAGCGCTTCCTCGAGCCCGCTCTCGTAAGCGTCGATAAGCTTGTCCCAGGCTGCGTTCGTCTCTTCATCGATCTGCTTTCGCCGCGAATCCGCATCGAACCAATCCACAGTTCTCTGAATCCCCTGCGCAAATGGAACCCGGGCGCAATAGCCTGGGACGAAGCGCTTGATCTTGGTGTTATCGAAGACCACGCTGGAAGCCTTGTCCCCGATCAAGCTGCCAATTTCCTCCGGCATACAGGCGCCCAGGAAATCCGACGCGATGTGCACGATCTGCGCCTCCACCCCCGCGGCTTGCGCCGTGATCCTGTAGAACTGATCCCAAGTCATCACCTCGTCGCTGGTGATGTGAAACGCGTGGCCGATGGCCTGTCGATTCCCCAGCAAGCCCACCAGTCCCTGGGCAAAATCGCTGTTGTGCGTGATCACCCAGAGCGAGGAACCGTCTCCCGGCACGACGACCTTTCTCCCTCGCCGCATCCTGTCCACCACCGTGTAGGATTTCTGCCAGCTATTCACGGCCAGCACAATCTGCGTATCACCGTAGGTCAGGGAAGGACGCACTATCGTGATCGGAAAACCCTCTTCGCGAAAGGCCTTCATCAGCCGCTCCTCGCAAGCGATCTTATCCCGCGAATACTGCCAATACGGATTGGCCAGCGGTGTCGATTCGGTAATCAGATAGTGCCCAACCGGCCTCTGATACGCGCTCGCCGAACTAATGAAGAGGAACTGCTTGGCACGGCCGCGAAACAAGCGGATATCCCGTTCCACATCCGCAGGCGTAAAAGCAATCCAGTCAACAACCGCATCGAACGATTGATTGCCGAGCGCCCTGGCCACAGCCACCTCGTCGTTGACATCCGCCATGATCGTGCTGAGATTCTTCGGAAGATCGGCCGTCCGCTGTCCCCGCCTCAGCAGCGTCAATTCAATCCCCCGCTCCGCCGCCAATCGCGTCGCTGCCGTGCTGATATTCCCGCTGCCTCCAATGAAAAGAACTTTCATTCCGCCTCCCTTGCATCGCTGCCCGAATCGCGCTCTCACCACGAGATCATAATCGAATGGTTCGCCGCTTCCGAAGATTGGACAACGAACCCCCGCCCAGCCTCTGTCTCCCAACCCCTGATCCCGGATCCCTTTTCCTGTTTCCCTATTCCCTAGTCCCTTAGCCCCTAACCCCTGAAATGCTATCCTCACAGGCGAGATGCACGGACTTCTCCCGCTGCAATTTGTCGCCGTGGCCATGCTCATTCTGGCCAACGCCTTCTTTGTGGCCGCCGAGTTCGCGCTGGTCTCCATCCGCGATACGCGCATTGAACAGTTGCTGGCCACAGGGGTTCCCGGCGCCCGCGCTGTCCGCCTCTTGCAGCAGGATCTGGACGACTTTCTTCCCGCCGTGCAACTGGGCGTAACCCTCTGCTCGCTGGCTCTCGGCTGGCTGGGCGAGCCACTGGCCGCCTCGGTTCTGATGGGCTGGCTGAGTGCGCTGCCCCTTACTCAGCCATACGCTCAGATCTACGCCCACGTCGTCGCGATCACCCTCGGCTTTGCCCTCATCACTTACTTCCATGTGGTAGTGGGCGAACTGGTCCCAAAGTCCCTGGCCCTTCGCCGCGCCGAGGCGCTTGCCGTGGCCGTGGCGCCGCCCATGCTCGTCTTCATGGCCGTGGTCCGCCCCGCCGTGCGCGCCCTCAAACACTCAGCCGGCGTCATCCTCCGCGGCTTCGATATCTCCATCACCGAGCGCGCCCAGGTGCACTCGCCCGAGGAACTCAAGCTGATCGCCACCGCCGCCCGGCGCATGGGCGTTTTGCCCAAGTTTCAGGAGACGCTCATCCACCGCACCCTGGAACTGGATGAGGTTTCCATCCGCGAGATCATGACCCCGCGGCAGAAGATCTTCTCCCTGCCCTCCAACATGCTGGTTGAAGAGGCCGGTGCCAGAATCATCGATCACCAGCACTCGCGTGTGCCGGTCTACGACGAAGCGCGCGGCCCCGAGCATATCGTCGGCGTCGCTTACGCCAGGGATCTGGCGCGGCTCATGTTCTTCCGCCACAGAGCGCGTCTAGCCGCGCCGTTTGTCGAGCTCAAGCTCAGCCAGGTGATGCGCGGCGTCCTGGTCGTGCCTGAAACCAAAAGCGCCCTCGATCTCCTCCGTGATTTTCAGCAGCGCCGCCGTCACATCGCGATCGTTGTGGACGAATACGGCTCGACCGTCGGCCTGGTTACTGCCGAGGACGCCATCGAGCAGCTTACCGGCGAACTCGAAGACGAATTCGACTCGCCGGCCCTGCCCGCCCTGACCACGGCCAGCGGCGCACTGCTGATGGATGGCGGCGTGAATCTGCGCGACCTGGAAACGCAGATGCAATGGAGCCTTCCCCGTGACGGCGGCGTCGAAACCTTAGCCGGCTTCCTGCTGATGCGCCTCGGCCACATTCCCGATGCGGGCGAATCGGTAACCTTCGAGGGGCGTCGCCTCACGGTCGTGGAAATGGACGGCCGCCGCATCGGCAAAGTGCGCGTGGAGGCAGTCGAGGAGAGCACACGAGTAGAGGAGAATTGAAGGTTTGCCGATTTGCGTGACACCAGCAACCACCGTTGTGCTCAATCCCACATTGTCCAAGATGCGCTCAATCCGGATGGCTGCACCTTTCATGGCGAGGCAGCCTGGCGAACAGGCCCAACCGGATGGGAGCATATCCACATCAATCGATTGATTTTGCGGTTTCAGTTTTAACTTTCCAACTGCAACTTTTGTGTTATACACTGGCGAAGTTCCGGCAGCGTCCCTTCCGGCAATATCCCCTCAGGAGCATCCCAGATGAAATATCCCCCATTTCCATCCGTCAATGCGCTGGCGTCGCTGACTCTTGCTCTGGGTCTGGCGGCGTTTGCGCCTGCCCAAGCCCCAAGCCCCCTGATTACCGGGAACATCGATAACACGCAACGAGTGACATTGCCCGGCAACACGCGCCCGGAGGCGATTGCCACCAACGACCTGGGCGCGGCGGACGCCGGCACGCCGCTCAATGCCCTGCAGCTCGTCCTGCAACGTTCTCCCGAAGGCGAGGCCGCGTTCACTCAATATCTTGCCGAGTTATACGATCCCAGCTCTCCCAACTACCACAAGTGGCTCACCAACCAGCAGATCGGCGACCTCTTCGGTCCCAGCGCCGCTGACATCGCCATCGTCAAGGACTGGCTGACCTCGGAGGGCTTCAGCGTCAACTCCGTCTCTCCCGACAAGACGGTGATCGAGTTCTCCGGAACCGCCGGGCAGGTGAGCAACGCGTTTGACGCTCCTCTGCACAACCTGAGCGTCAACGGCAAGGCGCACTTGGCCAACGTCAACGATCCCGATATTCCGGCTGCCCTGGCTCCGGTGGTGGCGGGCGTTGCCAAGCTGAACGATTTTATGCCTCACGCTTTGAACCTGCGCCGGGCCGCCAGCCATGCCGACGGCAGGAAGGGGGTTGCGACCGGCGGCTTCACAGCCTACCTTGGCGCTGCCGATCTGGCCGCCATCTACAACTTCAATCCTCTCTTCAAGGCCGGCATCACCGGGAAAGGACAGACCATCGTCCTGATCGAAGACACCAATCAGTACAGCGCGAGCGACTGGGCCACCTTCCGCAGCGTTCTCGGCCTCACCGCCGCCTTTCCTTACGGCACCCTCACGCAGATCAACCCCACAGGGACAAACAGGTGCGTGAACCCTGGGGTGGGGGCAATCGGCGGGACTGGGAATAACGCCGGAGACGACGTGGAAGCAGCCATCGATGTCGATTGGGCTTCGGCCGCCGCTCCTAACGCGGCCATCGTGAACGCGGCCTGCGCCGACACCACAACCCAGTTTGGCGGCTTTCTGGCCCTTGCCAACTTGCTCCAGGGAAAGAATCCGCCTCCTGTCGTCAGCATCAGCTACGGAGAGGCCGAGGCACTCAACGGAGCTGCCGAGAACCTCTACATTTACAAGCTTTACCAGACCGCTGCCGCCGAGGGAGTGTCCATATTCGTCTCCTCCGGCGATGAAGACGCAGCCAGTTCGGCGGGAGGTTCCGTGTCTACCTACGGAATCGGGGTCAGCGGGTTCACCTCGACTCCTTACAACATCTCCGTCGGCGGCACCGACTTCGGGTACATTCCCCTCGGCACCCCCGGCACTTACTTCAACGCGGCCAACGGGCCCAACTTCCAGACAGCGGTCTCTTACATACCGGAGATCCCCTGGAATGACTCCTGCGCCGGCAGCCTTCTGGTCGGGGCCATCGGTTCTCCGTTTACGACCTATGGACCTGACAGCGTATGCAACAACTACCTCGACTTCGTAACTCAAGCCGAGGCCAACGAAGGCGTGTTGTTGAACGCGGTTGGCGGCAGTGGCGGACCCAGCGGCTGCGCCGCGGGCAATCCGTCGTTGAGCGGCGTTGTCAGCGGTAGCTGCCAGGGCTATGCCAAACCTTACTGGCAAAGACTCATCGGCGTTCCGAAGGACGGCGTGCGCGACATCCCCGATGTCTCGCTCTTTGCGTCCAACGGATTCTGGGGCGTCTACTACGCAGCTTGCATCTCCGACCCCACGGGCGGCTCCGGCTTCACAACCTGCACCGGCGATCCCTCCACCTGGGCCGGCTTTGGAGGCACCTCGGTCTCCAGCCCCATCTGGGCCGGCATCCAAGCGCTGGTCAATCAGAAGACCGGGGAGCGCTGGGGCAACTCCAACACCGTCCTCTACAGCCTTGCCGGTGCCGAGTACGGCAAGTCCGGAAATCCCTCTTGCAACTCTTCGCTCGGAAACGCGATTGGAGCAGACTGCTTCTTCAACGACGTCACGCAGGGCGACAACGTGGGAGCCTGCCAGGCCCTGGTAATCGGCGAGAGGCATCCCCTTTCGATACCGATCGACTGCTATATCGACGGCGGCACATACGGAATTCAGTCCACCTCCGACTGGGCTCCAAACCCGGCCTATAGCGCGGGCGTGGGATGGGACTTCACCTCCGGGATCGGCACCGCCAACGCCGCCAATATCGTCAACGCAAACTGGCCGCTCCCCAAATAGGCGTTCCAGCAGAGGCTGAACTTCAAAACATGAGCTACCCAGTTGTCAAGCGAAGCCGCCCCCAGTGGGCGGCTTCGCTCTTTCATCATCGAATGCGCTCACAATAACTTGCCGACTTTGGCGCAACGAGGAATAGAATCATGCCGATGGATCGAATGGCGGTCCGCGGCGCACTGAGCCGGCCGGCAATGGCTGGGATGGGCGCGGGAGCGTAGCTTGGCCGCCAAAGCTGGAGGATGAATGGCAGACAAAGGCAAGAAGAAGCACCAGCATGGCGAGGAGAAGGAGAAGCCTTCGGGCGGAAAGAAACATGACTCCTCGAACGGCAAAGCGCAGGGCGAGGCACCTGCGCCTGCGGCCAACCTTAAGGTCATGGAGTTGGGTAAAGACTGCAACTACGAGCGAGAACTGAGCCGTTTGCAGGTTGAGCTGGTCAAGCTCCAGGAGTGGATTCGCTACTCAAACCTGCGTGTTGTGGTGCTCTTCGAGGGCCGCGATGCGGCCGGTAAGGGCGGGGCCATCAAGCGCATCACCGAGTCGCTCAATCCCCGCGTCTGCAAGGTGGTGGCCCTGGGCACGCCCACTGAGCGCGAAAAGACCCAATGGTACTTCCAGCGCTACGTTCCTCATCTGCCCGCGGCCGGCGAGATGGTGCTCTTCGACCGCAGTTGGTACAACCGCGCCGGCGTGGAGCGCGTGATGGGCTTCTGCACTGAGGCCCAGTATCAGGAGTTCATGCAGAGCTGCCCGGAGTTCGAGCGCATGCTGGTGCGCTCCGGCATCATCCTCATCAAGTACTGGTTTTCGGTGAGCGACGCCGAGCAGGAGCGCCGCTTTCAGGACCGCATGGACAAGCCGACCAAGCGCTGGAAGCTTAGCCCCATGGACCTCGAATCGCGCAAGCATTGGGCCGAGTACTCGCGCGCCAAGGACGAGATGTTCGCCATTACCGACACCAAGCAGGTTCCCTGGTGGGTGGTCAACGCCGAAGACAAAAAGACCGCCCGGCTCAATGTCATCCACCACCTGCTCTCCATGATTCCCTATCGCGATCTGACCCCCGAGCCGCTGAAGCTGCCGCCGTTGGAAAAGTCGAAGTACGTCCGCCCGCCCATCCAGGAGCAGAACTTCATCCCGGAGGTTTACAA
Source organism: Occallatibacter sp. (assembly GCA_050014455.1). Taxonomy (GTDB): domain Bacteria; phylum Acidobacteriota; class Terriglobia; order Terriglobales; family Acidobacteriaceae; genus Telmatobacter. Next base: position 13,452 of record JBEKDH010000009.1, on the reverse strand, counting down.
GTAGGCATCTTCGAACCCACGGCCTCACATTTCACCAGGTCCGGTTCTGCCGGACCGGCGGGTTTGGCCGCCAGTTGACCACAGGCAAGGAGAGCCTGTCCTTGACTTTCCGCTTTAACATTTTCGCCTATCTTGTTGCTGCTGTTGCTTGTCTGCTCGGCTGCTCGGCGGCATTTGCTTAGACATCGGTAGATAAGTGCGCAGTTGCAAACCCGGCCGACCCCGAGGGAATTCTTCGCCAGCTTGCGCCGGACGACTCCCCACCGCTTTCGCTAGCCTTGAAACCCGCGGAGCGGGCGCGTGCGATCCGGTTGCTCGTCGCCGTCAAGCGCGACGAGACGGGCTGGCACAGGCAACTGGCCGTCTATCTGCTGGCCACGCTTGGCCACGATTACCAGCGCAACCTGGACGAATTGCTGCGCGTCTGGCACAGAGACAGCGACGATGGAACGATGGAACTGCTGATGCGGCTCTATGAGCAGGGCCACAAGGAGCTCATGCAGCCGCTTCTGGCTGGTTACAACGGCTGGAATGCAGCTACCTCAGAAGGCCTGGGGACGTTTTACTCGGGGCAGCTGGAGAAGGATCCGAAGGACTTTCTCGCAGTGCTGGCAACGTTTCCCCCTCACAGGCAGCTGTCCCTGTGCACTGCGGCTGGCGGAACGGACGGCGGAGGAATGGGCCCTGAGAGGGAGCGCAAAGTGCTCGCTAACCTGAAGGCGATTGGCGAAGAGGTTGCCACCCGCTGCGCCCGCGGCGTTCGGGAAGGAAGCCAGGACGCGGACAACGCCAATAGCGATCTGCCAGCGGAACCGCCGAAAAAGAAGTAATTCTCCCTGCCTGTGCCGATTAGCCTGTAGGCGGAAGGGAACTCGGACATTTCGCCTCAATTCCACTGAGGAGCGGACGCTCGTCAACTCCCCAGAAACACCGGCGCAATGTGACGCGCATACAGGTTCTCAGTCACGTTCCGCGCGATCACAGGCTCCTTGGCTTCGAGCAGGTCGAGATAGCGTCGGCCCATCTTGGCCGCAACCTTGAAGCCTACGTGCAGCAATTGGCGAAGGCTTGCGTTGTAGGTGAGCGAGCGGGGGTCGTGGCGCAGCGCTGAAGTGAACTGTGCGCTAGTCCAACCATTCACCTCGGTCGGCGCGGGCAGCTTGGCCGGGTCGATGTCGATTACCGTGGCGTAGGGCGCGCACAATTCGGCCGAGTGGGCGAAGGCCTCGGCGTAGATATCCTTGGCCAGCGCCAGGCCGTCGCCGCCGGCTTCCGCGAGACCAATAATCTCTTCCAGCCAGGTGGTGCCCGCAGTCTTCAGATGCACACCGGTGGAGAAAGCCTTCATCAATGCGTGGATGGCCGGATAGATGCTGAACTTGTCGCTGCCTGAGTGGACGCTGAGCTTGAGGTTGGCGGGCAGTCCGTAGGCGGCGACAGCGTGGCGGATGGCAGCCATGTCGAGGGCCATCTCGCGGGCGAACTGGGCGGTATCGCCCACGTAGTCCACGCCCTTGTTAAAGCGGCCGCTGAACTTGGGAGCGATGGTCTGGATGGGGATGCCTTCGTCGGCAATGGCGGCCAGGATGATGAGCAGCTCGGCCGGCGTCTGCGCCGCGTCGGTCTCGTCCATCGAGACTTCGGAGATGAACTCTCCTTTTCCCTTTGCCGCTTCGATCCTGCGGTAGATCTTGCCGGCTTCCTGCGCAGCGAAGAGGAACTTGGCAGCGGTTCGACCAAGCAGCTCTGGCGTGATCTCAATGGTTTGGCCTGTGCCCTCCATGGGTATGGTTCCCAGCAATTCGGAGTGGCGCTGCACAAAGCCGCCGATCGAGGATTCCTCCGGGGGTTTGCCTATGTAGTCCGCCACATCGATGGTGTAGAAGTCGCAGGGCGCCAAAAACCGCTCGACCGTTGAGAGGTTGATGTGGTCGGCGTCGCAGTAGTAAGGCAGCTTCCAGCCAAGTTCGCTGACAGCGACGTCGGCCGCGGCGCGGGCTGAGGCCGGCTCGGAGCCGATGATGGTGTGCTCGCGATTCGACTTGTTCCATACCGGGATCACGTCGATCCCCGCTTTGGACGCGAGGATGCACGCTTCCAGTTGAGCCTTGGACTGATGAGCGAAGCGATCGCCCACTCCGATGGAGAATTTGCCCAGTGTTGCCACCATTGTCTTCAAAACCTTTCCATGCGGGCCTTGAGACCCAGCGCGGTTACCGCGGCGATTCAGATTCACCGCAGTCCGATTCGAATGCCGCTCAACCGGCGAATGCCAGCCGGATTCAGCGCAGCGGAATGGAAATGGAACCTGCCGCCCTGCTTCTGGACCAGCCGGAGCAAGCCGCGTTCAACACCTCTCACGAGGTCTGACCACCAGCATATACCGTCCTGGCTGACTTGCTCAATTCCCTCGCGAGAAAGGGACGACAAGGCCGCTTTGCGGGTGCTAACCTGATAGTGCGAATTGCCCTCGGCATTTGGGGTGATGGATTCGGTCGATATGAACGTTGGCAAACCACAGATTCTCGACACTCAACTGACCTCGCAGGTGATCAACCATATTCGGGCGAGGATTGAAGACGGCACACTGAAGCCCGGCGACAGAATCCCGCCCGAGCGGGAATTTGCCAAGGAATTGAAGATCAGCCGCGCCAGTCTACGCATGGGCATCGGCTATCTTGCGGCGATGGGCGTGATGAAAGTGCGCCATGGCGTGGGTACCTTTGTAGCCGATGGGCCGGCGGAGTTTGGGAAGTCGTCGCTGGGGTTGCTGGGCGCGCTGCATGGCTTCAAGTCCTGGCAGATGTTCGAGGTGCGCAATCTGCTTGAAACCAGCCTGGCTGCGCTGGCGGCCGAACGGGGAAACGAAACGCACTTTACGGTGCTCGCCGAGGAAGTGGCGGAGATGTACGCGACCATCGACGATCCGGCTGAATACCTGATTCACGATGTGCGCTTTCACCGGACCATCGCCCAGGCATCGGGTAATCCAATCCTGGCGGCGCTGATGGAGACCGTGCAAACGGCTCTCTACGAGGAGCGGCGCAAGACTGCGGAACGCGCCAAGGATCGCAAGATTTCGTTGGAGGCGCACCGCGAGATCTATCGGTCGATTCGTAATGGCAACCCTGCCGAAGCGCGCAATGCCATGGAACGCCACCTGCGTTCCGCCGAAAGCGAGCTGGCGACTGAGCAGCCTGTGCGCCGACGCAGAAGAAGAGGCGAGCAGAAAGCCCAGCCCGTCAGCGCGTGACTGGAATCCGTTCGCGGACCGCGGGATCGTGCGGTCTTGATCTATCTTCGATCTGAGCCGAGAGGCAGCCCCCACCCTGCGGCGCACGGCTCATTGCCTGGTAGCCAACGCTCATCTCAATCGAGATGGAAAACCTCTGCAAGCGGGATCATGTTGTCATCGGCGCCACCCTCCGCCATGGATTCAAAGAACTGCGACATCTCCGCCTGCCATCGCGCGTTAACAGGGTGGTTCTTCATGGCCGCGGTGCATCGATCGAAGTCCTCAGCCTCCAGATAGCCGATGAGCTGGCCGTCCGGCCTTAGAAACAGCGAGTAGTTGCGCCACCCAGTCTCACGCAGCGCATTCAGCATCTCCGGCCAAACCTGAGCGTGCCGCGCTTTGTACTCCTCAACTTTGTCCGGACGGACCTTCAACAGAAAACACGTGCGCATTGGCTCCCCTCATCTTGCGAACCTCGCTCCATGGCATCCGGTTTCACAGGCATGGGCCTGCCCAGTTGCGCATCGATGGGCTGAGGTGCAGGAGGGCGAACGGCGCAAAGCCAATTCCAGCGCGGGCGCGAGACCGATACTGGCGGATTTCTGGATAGAAGAACATTGCCTATCGGAACAATTGTAGTATCGCTGCACGCTCTGGACCTTGTCTAATGAATTCTTTTTTTGAGGAAGCAAAGCCACACCCTGCCAGCCGGGAAGCGCTGCACCTTACCTGGGCCGAGCAGCCGGACACCGCGAGATTCCGCGCATCCGGCTGGGGCAGGCCGCGATCGATGAAGTTTGCAGCGCGCTAACTGCAGCCGCTGGTTGAGCCGCAGCTCATGCAGCGGTAGCAACTGCCGTTGCGGACCATGATGGCGCCGCAGGTAGAGCAACTGGGCGCATCGCCCATCTCGTAGAGCTCGCGCATGGCATCCGCCGCGTGGTAGACGCCGCGGTCTTTGAGGTCGGGACCGCCGCTTGAGTTGGCCTGAGTCTGCCAACTTTGCGCCTCCGGAGCAGTCCCGCTCGCGGGCGAAGCATTGTCTGGACTGACGCCGAAGCTAGAATTGCCTGTCTGGCCGCTTTCCTGGTTGAACCTCCTGGCGAAATCCTCCGACTGCCGGGCCATTTGGCGATGTTGGGATGCCTCGTCCTCCTCCGCATCGGTCTCGGGATTAAGGCTGGGCGAGGCAGGCAATTGGCTCACCTGCGGAGCAAGACCCGCAAAGAGCGTCAACTGGGTGCCCGACAGAAAGCGCAGATGGAGCCAGCGAAAGATGTAGTCCATCAAGCTCTTGGCGTAGCCGATCTGCGGGTTCCCGGTCCAGCCAGAGGGCTCGAAGCGGGTGTGAGCAAACTTCTCGCAGAGCACCTTCAGCGGCACCCCGTGCTGCAGGGCGATGGAGATCGAGGTGGCGAAGGAGTCCATAAGGCCGGAAACAGTAGAGCCCTCCTTGGCCATCTTGATAAAGATCTCGCCCGGCTGCTGGTTGGGGTAGAGGCCGACGGTAATGTAGCCCTCATGGCCGGCAAGGGAGAACTTGTGGGTGATGGAGGCGCGCTCGCTCGGCAGCCTGTGGCGCACCGCGCGGGGCGGCGCGTTGAGATCCTGAGTCGGATCTTTGCCCTGCTCAGCCTCAAGGGCCGCAGACGGAGTCGGCGCCGCCTTGGCGAACTCGTCCAGCGCGCGCTGGAAGGAAGTAGCGGCAGCGATCACCTGCTTTGCGCTTACTTCAAGCTTTTCGCCAACCTTGGCCTCCAGTGTCTTGACGTCGGCCTCGGCGGCAGCCTGCCCGGCGGCCAGGCGGGCCAGTACGCGGCTGGCGGCGGCGTCCAGGGGCGATGGCTCCCTCTTGGCCTCCATGCTGGTATTCAGGGGTTGCGTGCCCTTGGAACCGTCACGGTAGATGGCCACGGCTTTGATGCCCTGGCGCCAGCTTGCCGCGTAGGCCTCGGCAACCTCTTCCACAGTAGCTTCGTGGGGCAGGTTCACAGTCTTTGAAATGGCTCCGGAAAGGAAGGGCTGCGTTGCCGCCATCATCTTGATGTGACCCATGTAATGGATGGAACGGGTTCCCTTGGCCGGCTTGAAGCTGCAATCGAAGACGGCCAGGTGCTCGGGCTCGATGCCCGGCGCGCCCTCGATGGTGCCGGTGGCGTCGATGTAGCTGACGATGGCGTCCACCTGGTCGTTGTCGTAACCCAGCTTGAAGAGCGCGGCCGGAACAGTGTTGTTGACGATCTTGATCATCCCTCCGCCCACCAGCTTCTTGTACTTCACCAGCGCCAGGTCGGGCTCGATGCCGGTTGTGTCGCAGTCCATCATGAAGCCGATGGTGCCAGTGGGAGCCAGAACCGTGGTCTGGGAGTTGCGGTAGCCGTGGCGCTCGCCTTGCTGCAGGGCCATATCCCAGCACTCGCGGCTGGCGTCGATCAGGGCGTCGAGTTGCGGCACGCTGAAGGGCTCGCCGTTCGATCGGGACTTGCCGATGTTATTCACCTCGGCCCGATGCATCCGAATCACATCCAAAAACGGCTCGCGGTTGACGTAGAAGCCCGGGCAGGCGCCGCCTTGATGCTCGACCGAGGCGGTCAGCGGCGTGGCCGAGGCCAGCGGCGCGCAGTTGGCCGCGATAATGGCCGACTGCAAGTAGGCCTGACCGCAGGTGATCGCCGTTAGGCTGGCAGCCAGGTCGCGGCCGGCTGCTGAGTCGTAGGGGAGGCCAAAGGCCATCAGCATGGCGCCCAGGTTGGCGTAGCCCAGCCCCAGCGGCCGGTAATCGTGGGAGTTCCGGGTAATGGACTCGGTCGGGTAGCCGGAGTTGTCAACCAGAATCTCCATGGCCGTGATCACCACCGAAATCGAATGCCGGTAGGCGGCGATGTCGAAGACGCCCGCCGCATTCACGTACTTGAGCAGGTTGAAGCTGGCCAGGTTGCACGCCGAGTTGTCAAGGAACATGTACTCCGAGCAAGGGTTGGAGGCGTTGATGCGCCCCGTGTTCTTGCAGGTGTGCCAGCGGTTGATGGTAGTGTCGAACTGCAGGCCGGGGTCTCCGCACAGCCAGGTGGCCTCGGCAATCTTGCGCATGATCTCGCGCGCCTTGTAGCTGTCCACCGGCTGGTGGTCCCTGACCGTATATGTGGTGAAGTCGCCGTCGCTCTCGTAGGCGCGCATGAACTCGTCGCTCACGCGAACGGAGTTGTTGGCGTTCTGGAAGAAGATCGACGAGTAAGCCTCCGAATCCGGCCCCGAGCCGTCGTAGCCCGCTTTGATCAGTGTGAATGCCTTGGCCTCCTCCTTCTTCTTGCACTCGATGAACTCCACGATGTCTGGGTGATCCACGTTCAGAATCGCCATCTTGGCCGCGCGGCGCGTCTTGCCGCCGGATTTGATGACCCCGGCAAAGGCGTCGAGGCCGCGCATGAAGCTTAGCGGACCACTAGCGGTGCCGCCTCCCGAGACGGATTCTCTGCTGGAACGCAAGGAGCTGAAGTTCGTGCCCGTTCCCGAACCGAACTTGAAGAGCAGGGCCTCGGTCCTGGCCAAATCCATGATGCCGCCCATTGAATCCTCGACCGAGTTGATGAAGCAAGCCGAGCACTGCGGATTATGGTAGCCGGTCGCGGAGTAGCGCACGCCCCCGGTCAAGGGATCCCAGTGCCAGTTCTGCCCCTCCGCGTCCGGCTCCAGGCGGTCGCAGCCCACGTTGAACCAGACCGGCGAGTTGAAGGCCACCTTTTGCGTGAGCAGCATATGCGCCAGCTCGTCGTGGAATGCGGCGGCATCCTCGGCGCTGGCAAAGTAGCCGCCGGCCAGGCCCCAGTCGCGGATGGTCTCAGCCACGCGGCTCACCAGTTGGCGCACCCCGGTCTCCCTCTCGGGCGTATCGATCTTTCCGTGCAGGTATTTCGAGGCCACAATGTTGGTGGCCGTCATCGACCAATCGGCCGGAACCTCCACTTCCTTCTGCTCGAAGATGGTGTTTCCCTTGGCATCGGTGATCGACGCAGTGCGCCGTTCCCACTGGAGCTGGTCGTAAGGGGAGATCCCCTCAGTGGAAAAGCGGCGGGGAAACTCGAGTCCCTTTGGACTGCTCGGGGAGGGCAGGACAGCGCTGGAAGTCTTTAGACGGGTTTCGTTCATAGCATCCTCTCAATCGGCAGAAAGCCGGTGAATCTCCTGCCCCATCCGCCGCGCGCGGCTTGGAAGGGTGCACGGTCAATCTCTTGCAAAGAACGGGAAGCGGGGGACTTGAAGACCGCGAGTTCTCTTCTCTGTGCGAACTGCCGGGGGCTCCAAGAGCCAGAATTCGTAACAATCCGTTTACAGCCGCAGATGAAAAAATACCGCTCTCTGTGGTGGATGTCAACAACAAACCACAATATCTTGTATTTTCTTTACATTTGTGGCATCTCATTCGCAAACAGCGGCAATCGCCTGTGGAAAGCTCAAAAGCCCCTTGAGGGGCGCGGAGTTGAACCGCCGGCTCTGCCCCAAATCCTGTGCAACCGAAGCTCCGTACCCAGCTCCGGCCATATCGAGAAGCCTATTCCTCGCCGCGGGTGGGCACAAGCGGCAAAAACGGCGCAGTCTGGCTGCGCGGCTGTGCAAGCTGTGGAGACTCGGGGGTTAATTCTCAATTGCGGCAACTACCGCGCCCGCGGATGCGTCCTGTCGTAGACCACCGTCAGTTGCGCCGTGGTGAGCTGCGTGTACCGCTGCGTGGTGGAGAGCCGCTCGTGGCCCAATAGCTCCTGGATGGCGCGCAGGTCGGCGCCCTCCTCCAGCAGGTGGGTACCAAAGGCGTGGCGCAGCGTGTGGGGATGCACCTCGGCGGAGAGTCCGCGCAGAATGGCGATGCGCTTGACGACGCGTGCGACGCTGCGGGTGGTAAGCCGGGCCTGGCCTCCAAGTTTGTTGAGGCCGCGGAGTTGCAGATTAAGGAAGAGGGCCGGGGTCTCGATTCCCTCCCCTTCACCGGCAGCCGCCAGACGCGCCGACCGCTCGGCGAGATAGGCCCGCAACGCGACAGCGGCCGCATCACCCAGGGGGACGTAGCGCTGCTTCCGGCCCTTGCCGCGCACCAGCACTGCCTGGTTGGCCCAGTGGATGTCGTCCAGATTTAGCCCCGTCAGCTCGGCATTGCGAATGCCGCAGCCATAAAGCATCTCGAGGATGGCCTTATCCCGCGCCGGCCAGCTTGCGGCATCTTCACCCACCGAGTCCACCACCCGGTTCATCTCTTCGATGGAGGGCACGCGCGGAAGGTGCTTGGGCAGGCGGGGCGTGGCCACCAGCGAGGCGGCATTCTGCTTGAGATAACCCGCCCGCGCCAGCCACTTGAACCAGCTGCGAATGGCCGCCAGCGCCCGCGCGGCGGAAGCCTTGGAGAGACCGCGATCATAGAGCGTACCCAGATAGGCGCGAATGTGCGTGTGCTCGATTAGGTCCACCGCCTGCTCAGGGCCGTACCGCCCCGCGACAAAGCCGGCAAAGCTGCGCAGTTCACGCTCATAAGCGCGCAGGGTGTGCGCCGAGGCGCCGCGCTCGTTGGCCAGCACACGCAGATAATCGGCCACCAGCGCGCCGAGTCCGAAAGCCATCGCCGCCTCGCTCATCCCGTCCGCCCGCCGGGAGTTCTGCGCGGCAGAAGATGCAGACCTTTGCGAATGACCGGACGCAAGTCTGGCTGCGGGTCCGGCTTTGGCTCAACTTCCGGTTCCTTGCGCCGTCCGCGCGGATGATGTTCTCGATGCACGGCCTTCAGGCGGCCCAGCGCCAGATGGGTGTAGACCTGTGTGGTGGAGATGTCGGCGTGACCCAGAAGCAGTTGCACGCTGCGCAGGTCGGCGCCGTGCTCAACCATATGCGTGGCGCAACTGTGGCGCAGGCGGTGCGGGCTGGCAGCGCTGTTGGCCACCTTGACCACGTGCCAAACCCACTGGCGGGTGAGCGGCATGCCGCGCAAAGAGAGAAAGAGCCGGGCTGCGTCCTGGCGCGCCGCGCCGGTCTTCCGGCCCGAGCCGATCCGCGCCAAATGCGGCCTTCCCTCGCGCAGATAGCGCTCCAGCGCCTGAAGCGCGGTGCGGCCCAGGGGCACAATGCGCTCCTTATCGCCCTTGCCGCGCACCTGCACGCGGCCCAGGTCGAGGCCCAAATCGCCGGTGGAAAGCGCAGTTACCTCGGAGACGCGCAGCCCGCCCGCGTAGAGCAGCTCCAAGATGGCGCGATCGCGCAGCGCCGCGGCCTGCGCCTGGGGGTGCGTTGCCGCCATGCCGGCCCGATCCAGCATCTCCGCCACCTCCGGCTCGGCCAGCGACTTGGGCAGAACCTTCCATGCTTTGGGCGATTCGATATTCACGGTGGGGTCGTGATGGATGCGGCGGTCAAGCAGCAGCCACTTGTAAAAGCCGCGCAGGCAGCTCAGCTTGCGCGCCGCCGAGCGCGAGTCGATGCCGTGCTCCCGCAGATGCTCCAGAAAGCCCGCCACGTCCTGCTGAGCCGCCGTCAAAAGTACGCCGTGACGGCCCTCGATGAACTCGGCAAAGGTCTTCAGGTCGCCGTCGTAGGCCTCGCAGGTGAGCGGGCGCAGCCCCTTTTCAACGCGGAGATACGCCTGGTAGTCCTTCAAGAGGCTGAGATTGCCTGCATTGTCCACACCTCCGATTATCCGCGCCCCCGAACCACTTCCAGCGGCCCCGGCAAAATCGCCGTACCTTGTTCATCAAGGAATCAACTTCGCCAACACTGGCCGTGAGATCGATGGAGTGCGCATTTTCAGCGGATGGCGTCAATCCGAAGAGCCAGCGGGAAGCATTCGGCGGCCTACCGGATTTTTTCACTAAGCCGAATTGCAAATCCTGCCGATGAACTAGCTGTGCCTCCGGTCCCGACGGGCGTAGAGGCGTTTGGTTTAACGGCCGACGGCTTCTGGAAGACAAACCTCTTCCAGAAGCCCTTGGCTGGCTCTCGCGCGCGACCACTCAGTCACGTCGGCCCAGCCCTGAGGATGGACGCGTCCGTACTCATGATTCTCAGTATCTGGGGGGGTGTCCGATGCCCATCGAATGCAATAGAGACCAGGCCGTGATTCAGAATGCGGTCAGCGCAGAACAAGCCGAGGGCCTGCTCGAATGGTTGCTGGAAAAGCCCTCTGTCAAGGTCGATCTGGCGACCTTGAGGCTGGCTGGCGCCCCCAACCAGGCAGTGAAGAGTTCCGCCCAAGTACCCGGCTGCGAGTGGCCCCAGGACGCCGAACTGCGCGCTTGGCTTATGCGGGTGTTGAAACCGGCGCCGTAAGCAACATCCACGGCACGGAAGATTCCTGGCGCCGATGACTCGGCCGCCATAGCGCTGAGCCCCATGACCACGCTAACCATGAACGGCTAGGAGGCAGGAAATACTCCGGCCGCTCCCAACCTCTGCGCCTCTCGCCGCCTCCGCGCCTGCGCCGCTACTCTTCCGCGGTCTGAGCGCCTTGCGGCACGCCGGCGCCAAACGACTGTAGCGCCAGGTAGCTCAAGCCAAATCGCTTGATGTTGTCGTGCTGCTTCTCGTAGAGGTCGAAGTGGCCTTCCTCTTCGCCTACCAGCCGTTCGAATATCTGCTTGGTGGCCGCGTCGGCCTTGGCTCCGCACTCGATGGCGGCCTGATTGTAGAAGTAGGCGCTCCCTTCTTCCATCGCCATGGCTTTCATCAGGATGGCTTCCGGGTCGGCGATCTTCTCCACCGGACCGGCCGGAACCAGTTCGACATCTCCCTTGAGGAAGAGCACCCGCTCGGCAAGCAGCTCGGTGTGGCCCATCTCCTGAATGGCTATCCTCTTGAAAAGCTGCGACAGAGGCTTGAGTCCCTGGTCGTCAAGGTGGAAGTGAAAGTACATGTACTGGTGCACCGCCTGCAACTCGTCGGCGACCGCCTTATTCAGAAGATGAATGCTATCGGCTTTCTTCATTGGCTGCTCCCCCTATTCTCCGTTCAAGGCCGGAACCGGAAACTTCATCTTAACTCCAGTAAGCGAGCGAATGTACCGCGGTGCGCCCCCGCTCGCTATCCGCATTGCCGCTGAAACCTCCGGCGTCAGGCTTGATAGCCGGTCCCATCGAGCGACTCCCTGTACAACGCTCGCCCGCGCTCCAGGGCGCGCTCGTCCAGCTCCACCCATTTCGGATTCTTGATGAGCCGCCGGAGCGCAGCGGCGACGCTGGCCCCCGGCAGCACGGATGCGATCTCAAGCAGCGCTCCCAGCACCACCATGTTGGCCGCGCGCGCGTCGCCCAGTTCGCCGGCCAGGCGCGTGAAGGGACGCGCCAGCACCTGCACATCCTCTTGCCGGCAACCCTCCGGCAGCGCCCCGCCGTTGTAAAGGATCCAGCCGCCCTTGCGCACGCTCGCCTGGAACTTCTTGAGCGACGGTTCATTCATGGCCACCAGCACGGCAGGCTCGTTGACCAGCGGTGTATCGATGTGCCGGCCGGCGATCCGCACATGGCAGTTCGAGGTGCCCGATCGCATCTCCGGCCCATAGGAGGGCAGCCAGGAGACCTCCAGGCCGGCGTCGAGTCCAGCCTCCGCCAGCACCTCACCTAGCAGCAGCACTCCCTGGCCGCCAAAGCCCGCGGCGCGCACGCGAATGTCCAGATCCGCCCCCGCCCCGCCCGTAACCAGATGGCCTTCGGACAAGCTCCCAGGATCGACGCCGAGAATGTGCGGAATCTCATCCAGCGCCGGCGGCGCATCCCGCAGGCGCCGGGGCTCCGCCTCCCTGGTGCGATCCTTGAAGACTCCCAGCGGAAAGGTCTTCTCCATCACATCGCGCACCCAGCGCTGCGCCTCCACCGGCTGCATCTTCCAGATCGTGGGGCAAGGCGCGAGCACTTCCACCAGCGAGAAACCCAATCCGCGCACCTGGCTCTCGACCGCCCGGCGCAGGCCGCGCGCCGCCTGCGCGATTTGCTTGTTGTCGCCCAGCCCCACGCGCTCGATGTAGACCGGCGCATCCAGCGTGGCCAGCAGCTCGCAGACGCGCAGCGGATAGCCTTCGGTGGCGGCTTGCCGGCCATTCGGTGTGGTGGTGGTCTTCTGGCCCAGCAGCGTCGTGGGCGCAGACTGGCCGCCCGTCATGCTGTAGACCGCGTTATTGATGAAGATGGCGGTGAAGTTCTCGCCGCGATTGGCCGCATGAAGAATCTCCGCCGACCCGATCGCCGCCAGATCCCCATCGCCCTGATAGCTGATGACAATGCTCTCCGGGCGGCCCCGCTTGGCTCCGGTAGCCACGGCCGGCGCACGGCCATGCGCGGCCGAGATGTTGCCCACGTCGAAGTAGTTGTAAGTGAATACCCCGCAGCCCACCGGGCCAACCAGGATGGTTCTGTCCTGGATGCCCAGCTCATCGATGGCGCGCGCCAGCAGCTTGTGCGCTACGCCGTGGCCGCAGCCGGGGCAAAAGTGGGTGGCGTGCTGCAACTCCTGCTTGCGCTCATAACGCTCGTAAAAGGACTTCGCCTTGGAGTGCGCCACCACGTATTCTGAAACTGTCTCGCTAGACATTGGCCAGCCGCTCCTCCTCCGCCACGAGGGCCGGCAGCGAACCTGGAAGGTAACGAAGAGCCTGCTCGCGCACGAACCGCAGCACCTCCTCATGCGACGGCACAATGCCGCCCAGGCGGCTGAAGAACTCCACCGGGCGAGTACCGTTCAGGGCCAGGCGCACATCTTCCAGCATTTGTCCGTTGCTCATCTCCACCACCACAAATACGTGCGCCGTGGCAGCGAGCCGCTCAAAATGGCTGGTGGGGAATGGATAGAGCGTGATGGGCCGAAGCACGCCAATGTTGAGTCCATCGGCGCGCGCCTCGGCTGCCACAGCCTTCAGAATCCGCCCCACGATCCCGTAGCCAACCAGCACAATCTCGGCTCCATCGGTGCGCCACTCCTCGGCGCGCGCCTCGCGTTGCCGGGCCAGCTTGTACTTGGCCTCCAAATGGAGCAGGTGGGCCTCCATCTCATCGCAATCCAGGTGCAGCGAGGTGATGAGATTGCCGCGCGTCTCCTGGGTGCCCAGCACGGCCCACTCCGGCGGGGGCGGGACGATTGCGTCTTGAGAGAACTCCACCGGCTCCATCATCTGCCCGATGAATCCATCCGCCAGCAGGACCACCGGGTTGCGATAGCGGTCTGCCAGCTCGAAGGCCAGCGCGGTCAGATCGGCC
>JBEKDH010000008.1:0-43073 GCA_050014455.1 Occallatibacter sp. | reverse complement strand
CCACAATGATCCTCCGGCAACACGGGATCCAACAATGACAAAGTAAAGCGGCGTCACAATCAAGAGGGCGAGAAGTGAGGCTATGCATGACCGAAAGAAGAATCTCAGGGATAGTGCCTTAGCTCCGAATACCCGGTCAATTAGATAAGGAAATACGAGGCCCCAGGATTCTATTTGTCCTTCGCTGGGAACATTAGAGAGATACATCCACAATGCAACTCGGCTCTTGTCGCTAATCATCCCGTCGAGCCATTCAAAAACCTTGGCAACTACAACAACAATAGCGAGCGGGGATACACCAGCGACAAATGAGGTCCAACCGTCCGAGAGCTGAGGCGATAAAGCCATCTGCGTGTTAAGGATATCCTACATCGCCGCGCGCCCGTCCTTGCCGCGCACCTTGCGGCAGGGGTGGGAGACCACAAAACCCGACCACCGGCCCTCGGGTACCTTGGCGGGTGGCGCACCCTTCTTTTGCTTTTTTCTACATATAAAAACGAACTGGGTGCCCCATCCTTGCCGGTCGCCGCGGCGACCCGCGGCGACCGGCAAGGGTGGGAGACAACAAAACCCAACCACCAGCCCTCGGGTCTTTCCCATTCGCTCGGCGTCCGCGGGATCGGCTACCGACAGCGGGAGCATGGGCCTTCAGGCCCATGAATGCAGGCCTTAGGATAAAGTGGCTTTAGCCACGGGCCTTTCAATCATGCTGCCGAGATGCGGCTTGCGCCCCAGGAAACCCGAACGTATCTTGTCACTGCCGTGACGGCTGAGCGCCGTAGCCATTTTCAGGTCGCATCCACGGCGGAACTGCTGCAGGCCCGGGCCTAAAGGCCAGCAACTTCGGCGCTTTGTTAAGGGGCCTGAAGGCCCCTGCTCGCTCCGTTGACCGGCGCCCCATCCTTGCCGCGCAGTCGCCGCAGCGACCGGCAAGGGTGGGATACCGCAAAGCCCAACCACCGGCCCTCGGGGCTTTTCGTCCACGGTCGGTCTTGTAACAAGGGCACGACTTCAGTCGGGCCGCCACGAAAGCATCAGATAATAAGGGCTTTAGCCCCTGCCAACCTCTCCATGTCCCATTGCCAATTGCAGGCCGATGCCGCGTGCAGGGGCTGAAGCCCACCATGTTTCCTTCGCCCATAGGCAGGCCCGACTGAAGTCGTGCCCTTGTTACAAAACGCATGAATTCAATAATTTGCGCGGTGTTTACACTTTGCCGGGTTTCCCGGATCCCGCTCTTGGGATCCGGGAAGCCGCTCGCCACCAAGCTCCACCATCGCATCGGATCGGGAGCACAATTCTCGCGCCAGGACGAAGGCGCCGGTGCCACATATCCCGTCCGCCGCGGCGGAAAAAGCCCCTGGGGCCGGCTCGTCAATACCAGGAGCCCGGGCTCAAGCCGTCAATGAGTGTGAGTCCTGTGCCGTCCGGGTTTGCCGTGTAGTTTGCTAGGTTGCCTCCCAACAAAAGGCTCTGACCGTTTGGCGACACGTCCTCAACCAGGCATTCGCCGCATCCCGCCGATGAGCTGACGATAACAGCCGGATCGCTGCCATCCGCGTTCGCGCGAATAACGCCGCTCTGGCCGCTGGGAAGTGAGCCGTTGAAGTAGATCATGGTTCCGTCAGCCGAGAACACCCCATTCGTGGATGGCGCCGCGAACAATTGCCGCTGGTTGCTGCCATCGGAGTTCATGATCCAGAGAGCGTCGTTGAGCGTAAACAGAATCCGAGTTCCGTCCGGGCTGAAGCGGGGTGAGGCCGTAAGGTCATCGCCAACGTCCGGGTCGGTGGCGAGAAGAACGGGAGCAGAGGATCCGTTGGAGTTCACGACGCACGGGCCGAAGCCGGAACCGCCGGCGCCGCTCGCGATGCATGAGCAAACAATCTTGGAGCCGTCGGGCGAGAAATGCGGGTAGCTGCCAAAGCCTGTCAAGTTTCCTATCGCCAGGTTGATGGTAGCTGTCTGCACAGTGCCGGCCGCCGTGCCGTCTGTCTTGAAGATGTAAAACTGCCCTTCGCCAGCTGCGGTCAGGACCCCACAAACGAAGCCAAGATGATCGTGAGACCAGGAACAGTCTTCTTCGACCGCAGACAGATTGGGCGTAAGCAGCGGAGTGTAAAAACTTTTGGCACTGTCGGTTATGTATGCCTCGGGACCTGCCAGAATCCAATCGACCACATTGACCTGTAGCGTCGCGGTCTTGGTGGTGTCTGCAACTGCCGTGGCCGTAATGGTGACTGTGCCGGTCTTTGTGGAGGAGGGCATGGCCACGCCGGTAGAGGCATCAATGGCGGCCACCGTTGCATCGCTCACCGACCACGTAATTGCCGTGTTTGTGCTGCCGGTGACAGATGCCGTGTAAGTATATGTGGCCGGGGAGCTGACGCCAATTTGCAGGTGATTTGGCCCGGTGATGGCGCCGACAGAAACCCCGGAGCCGCCTGATCCGCCTGTGCCGCCCGATCCGCCCGTCCCGCCTGTGCCTCCGGAACCGTTTCCGGCGCAGCCCGCGAGGGCAAATACAAGTGCGAGAAGTGAGACTCCTGCTATAACCTGACTTCTCATCTGGAATCTCCAGTTCAACCCGGAATCGGCGCAATTATACCGCTTCTGAGGCGGAGTGCAAGGAGAAAAGCGCTGGCGCCGAAACGTCGGCGCTTGGCGTGCGAAACCTCAATCCAGAAGCTCAAACCCAGCGAGTCGCAGCGCCCATTTGTCGAACGTCAGAGTGCTGTCACAACCGGCCCACGTTCCCAATGCTCCAATCAGCGCATCGGCAAAGGAGCCCCACCCCTGCCTGAGTGCCACCATCGCCATGTGAAGCAGCTTTATGCGGCCAGTAATATGCGGCACGACTGCAGTCGTGCCCTGACCCAAGGCGGGCTTATGCAGAGTTTCCCCTGAGACTTGCGTCTATTGGCTGAGCGGCAATCAATGCCCGCGGATTTCAGGGCGTTTTTGGAAGATTCTGTGCCTCCACGGTCAAATTCACCGTCCCTTGCCTGCCAGCGTGAAATATCTGGCTCAGGTCGGACCTGCCATAGCCGGAGGCATACCAGGCGGCCCAGTAATAGGGGTGACGGTAGCGGGGATCGCGAATGAGGGACTGGCGCGCCGCCGTAAGGGCCTGGGGTACGCTGAGTCCTTTTGCCAGGCCGTCATAGAAGGCGTTCATCATGGGAACGGCGGAGCCGGAGTCGATCTGCCAGCGGGTGGCGACCACATCCGGGACGCCGAGCAAAGCCAGCGTATCGACAATGTCTCCCATGCCATGGTTCCAGCCTTCCTCCTTCTTCCCCGTGGAGCAGGCGGAGAAGACGGCCAGGCGCGCAGCCCTGGGGGGATGCTTGCGCAGCAAGTCGCTGTCCAAATAAGGGCGATCTTGAGAGAGCCTTACCGGATTCGGGCCTGCTGAGCCGTTTTCAGCGGGTGGTTCATTCTGAGGAGCGAGCAGCAAGCGGGTTGAGCCGTCCTGTAGCACAGCGTGGCCGGCAAAATGAATCGCCGAGGCGGTTGCCAATCGCGCCGCCACCCGCGACTCGGTCGCTTCCGCGGCAAGTAGAAGATTGGGATCGTTGTCGAAGCGGGCCACGGCCCTGGCCTCGGTGAGCACTTCAGGCAGGAGCTGGCTGGCAGACAAATTGGAGGGAGCCACGGAGGCTCCGACAACGAGGGCCTGGCCGGAGGGTCTGGCAGCGATTTCAAGAGGGCGGTCGAGGACCAGCGAGGGCGACTCTTCGAGATTGAAGCGCAACCCAATGGGGCCAGAGGCGGTTTCAACCGATGGCCAGGGCAGATTCCCGAGCAACGGATCGGGCTCCAGCAGAAGCTGGCCGGTTGCCGCCAAACGGCCGTTTGCGCCGGAAGCCTCGCTCAGAGGACCAAGCAGCAGGTCACCGATCCGCCGGGCTGCATGATCGATGGAGTCCTGTGAAACTGTGGGAGAACTGGCGGCGCGTTCCAACTGCGACGCATCGGCAAGCAGCTCATCCCGGCCAATGGGCATTGAGGTCCAAAGCACACCCTGAGCGCTGGCTCGATAGAGCAGGGTACGATCGAGAAGAACTACCTGGCCCATCGCCTGGATGGAATCGAGGCCGCCGGGCGTGGAGTGGCCGGAATCGAGCCGGTCGAGCGCGTCGACGAGCCTCGGTTTGAGGCAAGCGAGGCCTTTGCTGGGGCAGACCGGGACCGGATCGCCGAGAACGCGAAGGCGATAGCGCTCCCATAGCGCGAGGACGTCCTCCGGGGACCGGTTCTGGGCCAGCCATACGCCGGCCAATACGGCATACAGATCGCGGTCTTGCTGGGCAAAGAGGATGTTGCCGGCGCCCACCCGGCTGGCCTGGGCTTCTTCCCTGAGAATCGCTTCGCGCAGCATCCCTTCAACCGCTTCGGGATGGCCCAGGGCCAGCTCCAATTGGCCGCGAGCCGCCGCATACGCCCTTCGATCTGCCGAGTCGTCGTTGCCCGCCATATCGTTTTGGGCCTGATCGAGCATGTCCGCCGCCGGCCTCAATTCGGCCCGGCTCAAATAGAGTTCAGCCATGGCGATCTCGCTGTCGGCAAGAAAGCTCCTCAAGGGCCTGGCGGTTTCGTCGGCGGCCAGTTCGGCCCGCATCTTGCGCAGTTCTTCCTGCGCCTCCGGAACGAACCCGGCGCGGATGGCGGCGATTGCCAGGTCGAAGCGCTGCGAAGGAATCAAGGCGCGGCTGGGAGTGAGCTCCAGGATGCCCATCACCTCCCGCTCAAGCAAAAGGGCAAGATGGACCCTGGGCGTGGACTTCTCAACCTCCGCCAGCCCGGAGAGAATGGTGAAGGCCCGGAAGGGAGGATAGTCGCCGGCGTAGAAACTGCTCATGGTGGCGAGATAAATCCGCCAGGCGTCCTCGGTATCTCCCGATTCAACAGCTGCACTGCCCAGCATGTTTCTGGCCCGCATCTCGAGAAGGGCATAGTGGTGCTCCTGGGCGAGACGCAAGGCACGGGCAAAGACGGGATTGTCGCTGGTTGCGGCTCCGGGGCCCGTGTCGCAAAGGCCCTCCTCGACAAGGTCGAAGATATGAATCGCCGCCAGGCTCGGGTTGCGGTTCAGTAGCGCATGAGCCGCCTGGTAGCAGCGGTCCTGAAGGGAAAGCCGCTGCAAAGCGTAAACCCGTTCCAACTCCGCGCGGTCCTCACCGGCGGCGTTGCCGAGCGAGTGAAAGAGCCGGACGGCCTCGATGGCCTGCCGGCGGGCAACGGCGTGGTCGCCCCTTCCGCTGGCATCGATACCGGCGGCAAGGGCATGAGCGGCCTCCACGAAGCTCAAACTGGGAGTCGAGTCGCTGGGTGGGAGGAGATTGGGGGGAAGAAGCTGGGTCAGCCAGGGATCTTGATGATTGCGTTCAAGGGAAGCGGCGAGGGCTTGGATAAGCGCGCGGGCGGCCATGCAATTCTCCGCGCATGGGGAACCACGGGAACGATCCACGGGCATGGGGAAGGCGGAGTCGAGCAAGCGGGGCAGCAAGAAGCTGGAGAGCTCCTCGTCGATGGCGGCCAGGGTGGCCGGATCGGCGGCCAGGGCGCGCATCGCCTGGGGAGTGGCCAGGTGCTGCTCCATGCGCCCCTGATGGCTCTTCAACTGGTCCAGCTTCTGCTCGAGAGCCTTCATGCGGCGGCGGCCCTCTGCCAGCCAGCGCGGGTCGCGCTCGAAGCGCAGATAGCGATTCCAGGTCTCAACGGCGTTCATCACCTGGCCGCGATCCTCCATGACCACGGCCTCATTGAAGAGGACCACAGGGTCGCCTGGGGCCAGTTCGTCGGCGCGGCGAAGGTATTCGAGAGCGGTGGCGCGATCGTTTTCACTGCCGGTGCAAGCGCCGCGCTGGAAGTAAGCGGCCGCGTCATCCACCAGCAGGCCCGAGGTAACCGGACCGGCAGCCAGCAGCCGGTCAAGAATGTCGATAGCTGGATCGAATCTCTCTTCGAGCACATCGGCGCGGGCTTCGAGCTGAAGCCAGTGCGGATCCTCTGGCGCGCTCTCCAGGTGATGTTCAATGCGGGCGCGGGCATCCAGCAACTGGGCCGATTCGCGGCCTGTTGTGCCGCCGCGAAGATGCATTTGCGGCGTTACCTCGGCAAAACCTGCGCCAGGCATGCGCAAATCGAAGATGCGGGAATGCGTGTAGGTCTCGGCCAGCAGCCGTTCAGGGGTGCTGGCAAGGCGCCACCAGCCAGTGAGCGCCACTGCCAGCAGCAACGACGCGGCCAATGCGGCCCCAGCCCACAGATAAAAAGGCCGGGCACGCATGGGAACCAGGCCATGGCCACGGCGGGGAGTGCGGGCAAGCTGTATGGCCAGGCAGCGTTGCCAATCGCTCGTGGCGGAGGCGAGCCCGCCCAGCTCAACTGCTTCTTCAGGCGAGACATCCGCGATCAACATGCGCAAGCGGCCGGAGCAGGCCGGGCACTCCGAGGCATGAGCCAACAAATCGTCCAGGCTGGTGGCATCCGCCGAACTCGCGGCTTCCGCTCGACCAGCTTCCCAGCCGAGCGGCAGGGACCAAGGGCCCTGCACGCTGCAACACTCACCTGCACCGGCCGGTGGTTCGCCGGGAGCGTCTTCGCGCACCGTTCCGGCGCGGAAGGAACGGCCCTCGATCAACTCGTCAAACGCCTTCTTCAAGGCATCTTCCGAGAAGTCCGATGGACAGTTCGAATTCAGATCGTCTTTCATCGCTTCACTCTATCTAACGGAATTGTCTGCAACTGTCCTTTCACGAAAACGTCTCCGGCGCTACCCGGATTCGGCCTGCGCCGCTGGATTCTCCCGTTCCACCTCGCCGCGCAGCCAGATGGTCACACGCCGCAGCGCGCTCTCGACGCCTTTGGCCGTCAGTCCAGTAGCTGCCAGGCCCGCAATCTCCTCGGCTGTAAAGCCTTGGCGGTAATAGAGCCAGAAGAAGGCCCGGTCTCGCTCGCCGATGACCTTGGGCGCCGAGCGCAACTTCCGGTCCAGTTGGGCCAAAAGCGCCGATTGGGCCATCCGCGCAGCCGGCTGGGTGGTGGCCGCGGGCAGTTGCGCCGCGTCTTCAAGCAGCGGCATGGTTACCACTTTGCCACCCCTCTTGGCGGAGTACTGGCGGCGGAAGTAGTCGTTGGCCACGGAGGCGGAGACCAGGCGCAGCAAGCCGAGAAAGGAATCCTCGCCGCGCGGCTCGAAATCCCTTAAGATGCGCCGCTCCCGCTCGCATAGTTTCAAAAAGACCTCCTGCACGATATCGTCCACCGTTGCTGGAGATGGGGCGCTCAGCCACAACCGCGAGATGCGCAGCGCCACCAGCGATGCCAGGGGCGTCGAGCGGCGCACAAACTCCTCCCATTCCGCGGCATCGGCGGAGCGGGCGCAGACCCTCGCGAGATCGTTCATTGAGGCGGCGGAGCCGTTCATTGCATGGGACTCCAGTTTAGCGCATGGATGCGGCGATAGTTATTTGTTTGCCAATTCAATTCGTGCTCCAGGCAAACGGCGCTGGGCGAACTGTTTTCTGCTTGTGGTAGTATCCCGGCAAGCAATCCCAATTGATTTCTGAGGAGCCCAGCATGGAACCCAACCTACGTCCCCTCTCGCTCGGCGAGATTCTGGACCGCACCGCCCAGCTTTACCGGAACAACTTTGTGCTCTTTGCGGGGATCGCCTCCGTCTATGCGGGGATTGTGCTGGTGCTGAACCTGGTGCAGATCGGCCTGACGGCGCTGCTGACTTCGCTGCACATGGCCAAGGAGGTGCCTTTGTTCCTCGGGGGTTGGTCTCTGCTCATCGTCCCGCTGGTCGTCATCTGCGCGGGAGCAGCCATGGCGGCTAACAACCGGGCAGTGGCCTGGGTGAACCTGGGCCAGCCGGCCACCATTCGCGGCGCTTACATGAGCATCCTGCCGCGGCTGGGGCGCTACATCTGGCTGATGGCCATCGCTGCCTTCATCGTCTACCTTCCGTTTGCGGTAATCTTCGCAGTCTATCTAGTGTTCGTCTTTGCATACGCCGGTTCCAAGGGGCTGCTGACCCATGCCGCCGCCGGGGGCGACCCGCAAGCGGCGGTTGTCTTCGGTTGCGTCTCAGGTATCTTCTTGCTGCTTTGCATTCCGGCCATTATCTACGCCATTGTGATGGCTTTGCGATATTCGCTGGCCGTTCCCGCCTCGGTGGTGGAAGACCTGAAAGCCTGGAAGGCGATCAAGCGCAGCGTCGAGTTGAGCAGAGGGTCGCTGGGCCGCATCTTCGTTCTGGGACTGCTGATCTCCATCATTCAGTTAGGGCTGGTTCTCATTACGCAGATGTTCTTTCTGGTCGCAGCCTTCAAGGCCGCCCAGCACCAAGCCACTCTGCCGCTCTGGATGCAGGCGGCTGAGCAGGTGATAGGGTTCTTTACCAACAGCTTTATCGGCCCCATGTATGCCACCGGCCTGACCCTCTTCTATTACGACCAGCGCATTCGCAAGGAAGGCTTCGATATTGAGTGGATGATGCAGGCCGCCGGAATGACCGTGCCGGCGCTGGCGGCCGAACCCGCCGCCGCGCCGGTGCCTGAGACCGAAGCAGCGCAATCGGAGGCTATGCAACAACCCATAGAAACACCACCCGAAGCATCTGGAGAAACCCAATGAACGAATCCAATCTTCCTGTTCCGCCCGTTTCAGCCGCGCCGTTTGCCCCAGCCGCCACGGCTTCAATGATCGGCTTTAAGACCTTCGGCCAGGTTCTTGACCGCACCTACCGGCTCACGCGCAGCCACTTCAAGCTGCTGGTGGGCATGGCGGCGATTCCGTCGGGGATCGTCCTTCTGCTGGTGATGTCGCTTGAGGTGGTCATCTGGATTCCGATGCTCCGCCAATTCCCCAACCCGCCCTCGCCCGAAGCGATGCTTCAGTATCTGACGCCGGGGGTTATTGTTCCGGTCTTGATCGGCTTTGTGCTGCTGAACCTGGCCATCTTCTCGATCTACCTGGCGGCGGCAAGCCATGCGTCGGTGCAGGCGGACCTGGGGGTCGAGGTCACCCTTCGCGAGGCTTATGGAATGGCCTTGCAGCGCGGCGGGCGTCATCTGTGGCTGCTCCTGCTGATGTATCTCTGCACCGCTCTTCCGCTGCTGCTGATCGAGGCGGCGGGCCTGCTTGGGATCAGCGCGCTTGTGCGCAGCGGCGGAACGCCCGCTCCCGCGCTTTTCCTGCTGCTGCCCCTGGTGTTCCTTTTGTACCTGGGCGCCCTTGTTTACGCGATTCTGATGGGACTGCGGCTGTCCCTCGCCTTCCCCGCCTGCGTGGCTGAGGGTCTGACTGCCGTTGCGGCCATCAAGCGCAGCTTCCAGCTTAGCCGGGGCGCGATGGGGCGCATCTTTCTGGTCCTCCTGGTAGTCTATGCCGTCGTTGTTGCCGGCTTTCTGGTTATCGAGTTCGTTGCCATCATGGTGGCAGTCGTCGCCGCCATCGTCGCGATGGTGGCGCACATTCACCTGGCGGCCCCATGGAGTTATATCGGCCTGGGCCTCGTGGGAGTCTGCGGGTTTGCCGCCCTGGTTCTCTTCACCTCGCTGACTTATGCGGCCACGATGGCGGCTCTGGCGGTGCTCTACAACGACCAGCGCCTGCGCAAGGACGGCCCGCCGCCCGCGACGGCGCAGGCAGGAGTAGCTGTGTGACTGTCGCCCTGCGGCCCATGAACCTGGGCGAGATTCTCGACCGGACCGTACAGCTTTACCGCTCGCGGTTCCTGGTGTTTTTGGGGATTTCGGCGGCGCCAACTGCCGTGGTGCTGGCTACGGCTTACGGCCTTCCGTATCTTTTTGCGCGGTTGTGCTCAGGCCGTGGGGCTCCGGGGTCTCATTGGACAGGACTCCTGGTAGGTTTGCTACAGGTTCTCGCGGTGCTGGTGGCCGTCCCCATCCTGCTCGGAGCCGTGGCGCTGGCCATGGCGGCCATGAGCCATGCCGCAGCACGCGCCCATCTGGGCGAGAAGGTTACCATCCGCGGCGCCTACAATCCCGTCTGGCGGCGCGGATGGAGGTATGCCTGGCTCCTGACGCTTCAGGGCCTCATTCTCATGGTGGCTCCTGCGGCCGCATGGATTGCGCTCTCGCTCATCCTCGCCGTCGCGGGGGCGTTGCTGCATAGAGCAGGCATGGCCAGCGCCGAAACGCTATTCGTTGTGACGTCCGTCTTACTTTTCTTAGCCATGATTGGCTTCTTTGTTTGGATGCTTTTCAAGATTTCGCTGGCCTTTCCCGCCTGCGTGATCGAGAAGATTGGCGCCGGGGCTGCGCTCAAGCGTAGCAGCTCTCTTAGCAAAGGGACCGGGGGTTTCTACATTCTGGCCGCAGTGCTCGCTTGGATGCTTTCAATAGGGATCACCCTGACAGTAATGACTATCCTGGCGCTGATCCCCGGCCTCAGAGGACCGCAACACGCGCAAGCCTTCCACTTGGTGATGGACATTGCCCGCCGCGCAGTTGGCTTTGCCGTTCTGGCGCTGATCGTGCCCGTTTACGGTATCGCGCTCACGCTTCTCTATTACGATCAGCGCATCCGCCTGGAGGGCTTCGATATCGAGTGGATGATGCAGCAGGCCGGGCTGGTTGCGCCCCCGCCGCCCGAACCGCCTCCATCGGAAAATGCGGTGTGACCTCGGTTCCTTGCTCAGTCACCGTGACGCTCTTCTACTATTACTATGACTAGCGCATACGGCATGAAGGGTTCGACATCGTGAGGATGATGGAAGAGGCTGGCATGACCGCGCCCTCGATTCCGCCCGGCGGAGACAGCCCCGTCGCGTCCGTTGCAGAGGTTTCCCAGCCGTGACGGCCCGCACCCTCTTCGCAAGCGTTTCTCTGGCTGCGGTTTTGGCTGTGGCGCAGGGCCGCGCCGATGCTCCTCCCGCCGCGCCCGCTGGCAAGGCAGCCGCTCCGCCCGCCGCCAGCCAGCAGCGCGATGTTTCGCTCGAAGAGTACCGCAGCCACCTGCAATCGCTCGCGGCGGTCGTCGAAGCCTGCGCCAAGGCGCGAGATGCCGCAGCCTGCGATCCCGCGCTGGTTGGAACCGATGATCGTCTTCCCGCCGCCGCGACGGCCCCGGCGGGCGCGAGCGCCGGCGCCGTGCCCCAACGGCGGTTGGTGAGCTACGAGTGGCTGCGGGCGCTGCTTGCCAAGGTTCGGAGTGCGGATAAGGCCGCAGCCGAACGCGCGGCGAAGCTGGCTGCCAAGGCCGCTGAGAAGACCTCCGTGAAGATCAAGACAGAGACCAAGCCCACGACCGGCGCGAAGATTGAGCCGGTTGCGGCGGTTTCGCTGCCGCCGCAGCGCACCACGACAGAACTGCTGCAGGACGCCAAGAAGCGGCTGGCCCAGGATCTGGCCCAGGTGGATGCCATGCCCGCCGCCCCGGCCGCGCACTCCCAGGAGCGCGAAACGATGAAGCAGGTTCTGGCCGACCCGAGCTTCCGCAACCTGGAGGAGCCGGCGGCACGAGAGTCCCTTCTGGACAAGATTGCAAAATGGCTCAGGCGCTGGCTCAGGCGCGTGATCGACCGGATCGTCGACAGCATCTCTCGAGTTGCTGCCCGCTCGGTGTGGCTGGGCCGGCTGATGCTGTGGGGACTCATAGTTGCAGTCTGCGTGGGGCTGGTTTGGAGCCTGGTGCGGATTGAGCGCGACTGGCGCACCCGGCTTGAACTGGAGGGCAGCGGCCCTGGCGCCGGAGCCGCCTCGGCCCGCGACTGGCAACTATGGCTGGAGGATGCGCGCAAGGCCGCGGCCGGGGGCCAATGGCGAGAGGCGATTCACTTCCTCTATTGGGCCTCGATCTCGCGGCTCGAATCGCGGCGGCTGTGGCCGGCGGACCGCGCCCGCACTCCTCGGGAGTACCTGGCGCTGGTGGCCCCCGACGACCCGCGCAAGGCCGGGCTGGCCACACTCACCGGCAGCTTCGAGCGCATCTGGTACGGTGGGCGCGCGGCGGCCGAGAGCGACTACCACGACGCCGAGCAACTGGCGGCCGCTCTGATCTCGGGAAGCGGAGCTTCAATTGCCAGGGGAGGTGCGGCGCAATGAAGCTCTTCTCCTCATGGGGCATTTGGAATTATTTGCTGCTAATCGCTGCGCTGAGTTACCTATTGGCGATAGCAGTCATCTTCCTTCGACGGCGAAAGGGACTACATAGGCAGGGGCTGCTGCGCTGGCTCTTCTATTCGGGCGCAATAGCGAGCTTGCTGACTGCGTTTATCTCCAGGAACACTTGGCTGAGTGCATTGGGTTTTGTCGCCTATATTCTTCTGTGGCGGGTGACCCTTTTCTTGCCGGGGTCGGGCGAGGAGGAACAGCGACAACGACCCAGAATCGAGCCGCCGCTAGGACCCGGGATTGAACCGCCGATGCCAACCGCTTATCGGCGTGAGTCGAAGCCCCAACGCCATTCTTGGTTTCTTCCCTCGCTCGACGACAAGGACAAGAAGCTGCTGCTCTGGTTCCTGGGCGTAGGTTTGTCGCTGGCCGTGGCGGCCGGAGTTCTGATTCCCAAGGAGAACGACGACGCGAATCCGATGCCCTCGACCTATCTGTCGGGCCAGCACGGCGCGCGCGCAGCCTATGAGACGCTGCTCCGCTCCGGCTACCCGGTGGAGCGCTGGGAGCGGCCGCTGGCCGAACTGGCTCCCAAGGCAGGGCCGGATACAGTTTTGATCGTCGCCCAGCCCTTTCCGCTGGAAGACGAGGACATCAAGGCGGTGCGGACGATTCTGGAGCGCGGAGGCCGTGTGCTTTCGACAGGGTTCTGGGGCGGATCGATTCTGCCCGGCAAGGTCAGGCACAATGCCAAGGGGTCAGGATTGGCCGACTGCCAACTGGAGCCCGAGGGGCTTGACCCGCTCTCTGACACGGGCGAGGTGTGGATGAAGCCCGAAGCGACCTGGACGGAGGGCGACCCGGCGCACCGCGTGGAGTACAGTTGCTCAGGGAAGCCGGCGGTGGTGGAGTTTGACTGGGGCAAGGGCCACGCGGTTTGGTGGGCTAATTCGACTCCGCTTGAAAACGGCAGCCTGGCCCGCGCCCACGATCTCGACCTGTTGCTGAACTCGCTGGGAGCGCGCGAAGGCCATCGCTTCTACTGGGATGAGTCGCTGCACGGGGTGATTCGTTCGAACTGGAGCTTTGCCGCCGGACCGGCGCTGACGATGCTTCGTTATGGCTTGCCGGCGCTGGCGCTGCTGGTGATCTTCGGCTTCAGCCGGCGCAGCGGGCCGGTGCGCGACCTGCCACTGCCAGCGCGCGCCGCGCCCATCGAGTTTATCGACGCGCTGGGCTCGCTCTACCGCAAGGCCGGGGCGGCATCAACGGTGGTGGCCATTGCCTGGGAGCGCTTCCGGCGGCATAGCTTGCGCTTCGCCGCGGCGGGCGGGGTGGGGGCGAGCCAGATGGGCGCATCGGAGTTGGCAGCAGCCATTCGCCGCCGCTTTCCGCAGGCCGGCGCCAGCCTGGAGACCGATCTGGCCGCATGCGAGGACGCCGCGAGGGGCGAGACGGTGGATCCCCGCGAGGCGCTCAAGCTGGTGCAGGCCTTGCACGAGCGCCAGGAAGAGATACTTGCCGCGCAAAGTTTCGGCGGCCAGAGCCTGAAATCTGAGAACATTCATTCCAACGAGCAGGAAAGGGCTTCATGAGCCAGGAAACGAATCAGCACGCGAATGCTTCACTATGGACACTGCACGCAACCAACCAACTCATCTCCCACGCCCGCGCTGAGCTGGGGCGGGTGATCTCCGGCCAGGGAGGTGCGATCGAGGAGGTGTTGATCGCCGTTCTCTGCCAGGGCCATGCGCTGCTGGAGGGTGTGCCGGGCATCGCCAAGACGCTGATCGTCAAGGCTTTGGGGCGGCTACTCGGTGTAGGCTTCCAGCGCGTGCAGGCTACGCCTGACCTGATGCCGGCCGACATTCTGGGCACCACCATCTTTCGGCCCGGCGCGGCCTCCGAAGCCGCGAATTTCAGCTTCCACGCCGGCCCGGTTTTCACAGACTTGCTGCTCGTCGACGAGATCAACCGTATGCCTCCGCGCACCCAGGCCGCGCTGCTGGAGTGCATGGAAGAGCGCCAGGTGACCACGGACGGCGTGCGCCGCCCGCTGCCGGCTTGGTTTACGGTCTTCGCCACCCAGAATCCGGTGGATTTCGAGGGCACGTATCCGCTGCCCGAGGCGCAGTTGGACCGCTTCCTGCTGAAGATTCGGGTGGCCTACCCCACGGAGCAAGAGGAGTTGCAGATCCTTGAGCGACACCACGCAGGGTCGGGCGCAGGGCTGCTGGAGGATGCGGC
Organism: Occallatibacter sp.; assembly: GCA_050014455.1. Classification (GTDB taxonomy): domain Bacteria; phylum Acidobacteriota; class Terriglobia; order Terriglobales; family Acidobacteriaceae; genus Telmatobacter. Next base: position 28,734 of record JBEKDH010000008.1, on the reverse strand, counting down.
CATCGCGCCCATCCCGGAGGGTCTGCTGGCGGCGGCCTGCGCCGAGGTGCGGGCCATCCGCATCGAGCCGGAGCTGTATGGCTACATCCTCTCGCTGGTGCGGCGCACCCGCGAGTGGCCCACGCTGCTGCTGGGCGCCAGTCCCCGCGCGGCCGTGAGCCTGATGCGCGTGGCCCAGGCGGCAGCCGCCTTCGATGGCCGCGACTACCTGGTTCCCGACGACGTGAAGCGCGCCGTGCAGCCTGTTCTGCGCCATCGAATCATGCTCAAGCCCGAGGCTGAGCTGGAGGGCTTCGACGCCGACCGCGTGCTGGCCGACGTGATTGCCGCGGTTCCGGTGCCGCGGCAATGAGCGGCGCGCGGAGCAACACAGTGAGCGCGAAGGAGGCCCTTGCGCCGCGGAGACCGTGGACAACAGCGGAGCTCCTGATGTTGAGCCTGTGGTTCGCCATGGCGCTCTTTTGCCTCGCGGTTCCGATTCCGGCGCACACCAGGTTCGTTCTTGGCTTACCGGTAGCGGCGGGTGCGCTGCCCATCTTAAGGCACTTCCACGCTATCCGCAACGGCGACCGCCGTAGAGAAGAATTGCGGATGGCGCTGATCGTCTCTGTGGGCTTCATCGCCTTTGGAGCGATCGAGGGCTACTTCTGGAATCTCGTCACACGCCTGACTCCCACGACCTTCGATGTCCAATTGGCACGATGGGATATGGGCGTCGCCCCGGCCGTCCGCGTTTTTGCCAAGGCGCACTGGTGGCTCTCAAGATCGCTCGATTTCCTCTATGATCCGGCACTCTGGATTGCTTGCATGGCGGCTGTCGGCCTCAGTGATGGCCAGCTCCGGCGGAGGCTGCTTATTTCATTGCCGCTTGGCGGTCTACTCGTGATTCCCTGCTACTTGCTCTTTCCGGCCGTCGGACCGATTCATGTGGGAGATCCGCAGGCCACGCGCAACTGCATGCCGTCGATGCACCTGACGTGGGCTCTGTTGCTGGCGATCAACTCGAAGGGATGGTCCAGGTGGATACTGGGATCGCTGGCGGCGCTGACGGCCGTGGCCACTCTCTCTACCGGTGAACATTACTATCCCGATTTGGTGGCGGCTCTGCCCTGGACCTGGTTTCTGATGTTTCTGACAAAGAAGATTGTAGGATGAACAGCGCTTTGCCAACAGGAAGCGCGAGCTTTGACTGGGAATCAAATGATCTCCGGTAGCCTCCATCCCGACCCCATCCGCGCCGTGTGCGAACGCCGCCGCCGCTGGGCTTTCGGGCTAACACCGCGTGCTATTGGCCTGCTGGCGGCGGGGTTCTTGTGGCTCATTGCGGGATTCCGGTTCGGGCGTTTGGCCTATGTAATGCTGGCCTGGGATGCGGTGATTCTGCTGGCAGCGCTCGTGGACGGCCTGCGTTTGCCGCGCCCCGAGCAACTGACCGCCGGGCGTTCCTGGTCGAACGCTCCGGCTCTCGATAGCCAGACGGAGATTGAGCTGGCCGTCGAGAACCAGAGCCGGATGATCGTGGAATGCCGCCTGGTGGACGATCTGCCTCCGGCCTTGGTTGCCGAGCCCGCCACGCACCGGCTGATGGCCTTCCCGCGCGTGCCCGCCAGCCTGCGCTACCGAGTGGAACCCAAAGAGCGCGGCGACTGGGAAACGGGCTGGCTCTACGTGCGCTACCGCTCGTCGCTTGGATTAACGGAGCGCTGGGCCATGGCGCCGCTTACGCAGACGGTGCGCGTCTACCCGGCCCTGCGCACCGGCGAGGAACAGCAGATTTTCCTGGCCCGCAGCCGCCAGATCGAGCTGCAACTGCGGCGTGCGCAGCAGCGGGGCCTGGGCCGCGACTTCGAGAGCCTGCGCGAATACCGTGAGGGCGACGACCTGCGCGATATCTGCTGGACGGCGACGGCGCGGCGTGGCAGCCCCATCACCCGCCAGTACCAGACCGAGCGCAGCCAGCCCGTCTGGATCGTGCTCGACTGCGGGCGGCTGATGCGTGCGCGGGTGGCGATTCCTCAACTCATCTCTGCGTCAGGGCACGACTTCAGTCGTGCCAATGAGCGGCTGGAAAAGGGGCGGGCTTTAGCCCCTGAGGAAAACTCCTTCGAGAACCAAAAAGTCCACTCCAAGCTCGACCACGCCTGCACAACGGCCGTTGCGCTGGCCCAACTGGCCCTCTTCTCCGGTGACCGCGTCGGCTTGCTGGCCTACGGGCAGGGGATTCAGCAGCGGCTTTTGCCCGGCCGGGGCGCGACCCACCTGCGCCAGTTGATCGAGTCGCTGGCCCAGGTCCACGCCGAGTCCGGCGAGGCCGACCACCTGCGGGCCACCGCCGTGCTCAACCGCCTCCAGCCGCGCCGCTCACTGATTCTGTGGGTGACGGATTTGGCCGAGACCGCCATGCGCCCCGAGGTCATCGACGGCGCGGTGCAACTGCTGCGCCGCCACGTGTTGCTATTTGTCGCCATGGCGCAGCCGGAGGTGGAGTCCATCGCCCAGGCCCGGCCCCAAAATGTGGAAGAGATGTTTCGCGCCGCCGCCGCGCAGGAGATGGCCGGCCGCCGCGAGCTGCTGCTGGCCCGCCTCCACGAGCAGGGCGCGCTCACCCTCGACCTCAACCCCGAGGCGCTCACCTCCTCGGTGCTGAATCAATATCTGATGGTGAAGGAGCGGGCGATGGTGTAGTGGGGGCCGATCTCCGAAACTTCTCTGGATAGCCCCTTCAAGACACCAGATACTGCACTGCCAGCTCACAGAATTCCCTTACCTGCGCCTCAACCCACGCCTCATCCCGCCCCAGTTCGGCAGCCATCAGCTTTGCTGCCGGCTCGGCCATCGCCATCGCCGCGGAGGCATTCAGAAACAGCGCGCGGGTGCGGCGGGCGAGCGCGTCCTCCACGGTTCGCGCCATCTCAGCCCGCGTGGCCCATACTACCTCGGCGGCAATGTAGGGCAGTGCGGGATGCAGTTGCACCGCCAATGCGGGATCCCCGGCCAGCCTGCGGATGGCCTCCGCATCGGAGCCATAGACCTCTAGGCTGCCCAGCGCGGCGGAGTCCTCCATATACCCGTGAATCCTCAGGTTCTTCGTCGTGCAGGCCATATCCTCCAGCTTGCCCAGCGTAATCGCGTGGTCCACGCAATCCTCGGCCATGTGCCGGTACGTAGTCCATTTGCCCCCGGTAATCGTAAGCAGTCCCGAACTGTCCACATGGATCATATGATCGCGCGAGAGCGCCGAGGTTTTCCCCTCGCCCTTCACCAGCGGCCGCAGTCCCACGAAAACAGCCAGCACATCCTTGCGGCTTGGCGGACGGGCAAAGAAGCGCGCAGCCGTCTCCAGCACGAATTCAATCTCCTCTTCATAGGGCCGCGGCTCCAGGCTCGGCTCGTCCACCGGCGTGTCTGTAGTGCCGGCCACGGCGTGCCCATGCCAGGGAATCACGAACAGTACCCGCCCATCACTGGTCTTTGGAACCATCAGCGCCGTCTTACTCTTCAAGAACGAGCGGTCGAAGACCAGGTGAATCCCCTGGCTGGGAACCACCAGTTGCTCCGCCTTGGAATCGGCCATGCGCCGGATTGAGTCCGTGAAGACGCCGGTCGCATTTACCACCACCCGGGCGGCAATGCGGAACACTTCGCCGGTCTCCTCGTCGCGCGCCGTCACGCCGTTCACATAACCTGCCGAGTCGCGTTGCAGGCCTGTGACCGGAAAATAATTTAGCAGCGCCGCTCCGTGATCTGCCGCCGTCATCGTCAGGTGAATCAGAAGCCGCGCATCGTCGAACTGGCCGTCGAAGTAAATGACTCCACCCCTCAATTCATCGGGCTCCAGCGCCGGCAAGCACTCCAGCGTCTCCTCCTTGCTTAGCAGCTTCGAGGCGCCAAACCCGTACTTGCCCGCCAGCAGGTCGTAGAGCTTCAGCCCGACGCCATAGAACGGCGCCTCCCACCACGAGTAGTTGGGCACGATGAAAGCAAGATCGTGGACCAGGTGCGGAGCGTTCTGCCGCATCAGCCCCCGCTCCTTCAAGGCCGACATCACCAGTGGAATGTTTCCTTGCTCGAGGTAACGCACCCCGCCGTGCACCAGCTTGGTGCTCCGGCTGCTCGTACCCTTGCCAAAGTCATGGGATTCGAAAAGAACCACGCTCAGTCCGCGCGCCGCGGCATCCACGGCCACACCCACACCCGTAGCCCCGCCCCCGACCACCGCGATGTCCCACGGCTCCTGACTGGCGGCCCGCTCCCGAATCGCGCGCACCATCTCTTTCCTATGCATCGTCCCTTCCATTTCTCTCACGCGTTCCAGTTCTTCGCCCGCTCCACCGCCTGCTGCCAGCGTCCGCGCCTCTCGGCTCGTTCCTCTGGCGTCATCTTCGGCTCGAAGCGCGTATCGTTCTGCCGCTTGGCCCGCAGCTCCTCCGGCCCCGCCCAGAAACCCGTCGCCAATCCCGCCAGGTACGCAGCGCCCAGGGCCGTGGTTTCCGTCACCTGCGGACGCACCACCGGCACGCCCAGCAAATCGGCCTGGAACTGCATCATCAGGTTGTTCACAGCCGCCCCGCCGTCAACGCGCAGCGCCGCCAGCGGTGTGGTCTCGCTCTGGACGGCCTCCAGCACGTCGGCGACCTGGAACGCGATGCTCTCAAGAGCCGCCCGCGCAATGTGTCCCGGGTTGGTGTCGCGCCGCAACCCGATCAGCAGGCCGCCGGCGTGCGGATCCCAATGGGGCGCGCCCAGGCCCACAAAAGCCGGAACCATCACCACCCCGCCCGAGTCCGGCACGCTCAGCGCCAACTGTTCCACTTCGGCCGACGAGCCGATCAGCTTGAGATTGTCGCGCAGCCACTGAACTACTGCCCCGCCGATAAAGACACTGCCCTCGAAGGCATACTCCAGGCGGCGGCCGGCGCTGGCCGCCAGCGTCGTGATCAGCTTGTGCCGCGAGCGCGCAAACTCCGTACCGATATGCTGCAGCAGGAAGCAGCCCGTCCCGTAGGTGTTCTTGGCCTCGCCCGCCCGCCAGCACAACTGCCCAAAGAGCGCCGCCTGCTGATCCCCGGCAATGCCGGCAATCATCGCCCCGCCCAGTCCCAGCGTCGTGGTCACCTCGCCCACCTGCTCGCTCGACCAGACGACCTCCGGCAGCATGCTTTGAGGAACGCCAAAGATGCGCAGCAGTTCCGCGTCCCACTCGCCCTTGACGATGTTGAAGAGCAGCGTCCGCGACGCGTTGGTCACGTCCGTCACGTGCTTGGTGCCGCTGGTCAGGTGCCAGATCAGCCAACTGTCCACGGTTCCAAAGGCCAGTTCGCCGCGCTCCGCCCGCGCCCGCGCGCCCTCCACGTGATCCAGAATCCACGCCACCTTGGTCGCGGAGAAATACGGGTCCAGCACCAGCCCGGTCTTCGCGGAGACGCTCTCCCCAACTCCGCTTGCTTCCAACTCCGCGCACTGCGCAGCAGTCCGCCGGTCCTGCCAGACGATAGCCGGATGAATCGGCTTGCCCGTCGCCCGCTCCCACACGATCACCGTCTCGCGCTGGTTGGTTATGCCGATGGCCGCCACGTCCCTGGGCCGCGCGCCCACCCGCCCCAGCGCCTCGACGGCGCAGGCAAGCTGGCTGGTCAGGATTTCCATGGGATCGTGCTCCACCCATCCGGCCCGCGGGTAGAACTGCTCGAACTCGTGCTGCGCCGTGGCGGCAATCGCGCCCGCCTCGTCAAATAGAATCGCGCGGGAACTTGTCGTTCCCTGGTCCAATGCAAGGATGTAAGCCATATGGTCCGTACCCCTTCGGCCTCCAGTCAATCACGGCTGCGTGTAGGTATGCAAACTGAATAATTGCAAGCGCATCGGCCTAAGCAGTTATTCTCGTCGCCCCGGTGGAGATGCCGCCGTCCACTAACAGTGTCTGGCCGGTGATATAGCGGCTCGACTCGGAGGCCAGAAAGACGATGGCTCCATCGAGATCGTGCGGCAACCCAGGCCGCTTTACCGGAATGCGGTCGCAGATATATTCGACCCACGCGGAATTCTCATACAATGCCGAATTCTGCTTCGTCCTGAACCAGCCGGGAGCCAGACAGTTTACGGTAATTCCGCTGCTGCCCCAGTCGTCGGCGAGACTCATGGTAAGTTGCCTTATGCCGCCGCGGCTCGCCCCGTAGGGCCCCAGGCCGGCATATCCCGCCACGCTGGTAACCGAACCTATGTTGACGATCCGACCATAACTCCGCTGGATCATGCCGCGCGCAACGGCTTGAGCAACGAAGAAGGAACCACGCAGATTGGTGTCCAGAATCGTGTTCCAGTCCTCCCAGGTAACATCGAGCGCGGGCTTGCGAATATTGCAGCCTGCATTGTTGACCAGGATATCGATCTTGCCGAAGTGGGCCTCGATCGCTGCGACCGCTTGCTGAATGCTCGAATGATCGCGCACATCGAGTTCCGCCGAAAAGGTTCGGCGTCCCATGGATTGCAGTTCGCCGGCAAAGCCCGCCAGCGACTGGATGTCTCTGCTGGTGATGGCGATGTCAGCGCCGGCGCAGGCCAGCGCGCGGGCAAAGTGCTGCCCCAGACCGCGGCTGGTTCCAGTTACAAGCGCGACCTTTCCCGATAAGTCGAACAATGAGCCGGTCATCGTTTGTCTCCTCTAAGCTGCTTCCTCACGGTTCCAGAACGACTTTGAGAAGGCCGGGCTCGCGCGCGTAGAGGCGATGGAACCATGAAGCGCCATCCTCGAGCGGGGCCACGGCGGAAATAAGCGGATCGACGCGAATGGCTCCCCGCGAGATCAACGAGATGCATGCCGGGTATTCTCCCGCCGACGCACAGGAGCCTTGCAGCCGAATCTGGCGCGTGACCGCAGATTGCAGGCCAAGCTCGATGACCGGAGTGACATTGCCGATCAGTGTTACCGCGCCGCCCTTCCTTACACTGTCTAGGGCGAGCTTGACAGGTATGGTGCTGCCCACGCACTCGAATGCGGCGTCGGCGCCGCGCCCCATGGTTTGCTCCATGATTTGCGGAACCACTTCCGCTTTCCGAGAGTTGAACGTTTGTGTCGCGCCCAGGCTGCGCGCCAGTTCGAGCCGCGAGTCATCCACATCCACAACGAAGACTCTGCCCGCACCCGCCACATGAACCGCCTGCATGACGAGCAACCCAATCATGCCCGCGCCCACAACCACGACCGTATCTTCAAGAGTTATCGGGGTGAGCAGCGCGGCATGAACGGCGACGGAGGCCGCCTCGACGAGCGCCGCATGGGCGTAAGGCATATTCTCCGGCAAGAGATAGGCGATCCGCGCCGGCACGGTAACATACTCGGCAAACGCGCCCATGCGCCGGAACGCCGGGGTCGAAACTCCGATCACTTCGCGGTTATCGCACAGGTTGACTTGGCCACGCAGGCAGAAGAAGCACTTTCCGCAATAGACGGTCGAGTCGAATGTTACCCGGTCGCCCGCTTGAAAGTCTGCCACTTCGCCGCCCACGGCCTCGACGACGCCGGCGGCCTCGTGCCCCATGACAATGGGAGGAATGCGCCTGCCCGTGCTGCCATCGTATCCATGCACGTCGCTTCCGCAGATTCCGCAGGCCCGTATGCGGATCAACAACTCATCGGCGGCGGGCCGCGGCACAGGCATTTCTACCAGGTCGAGCTGCTTGTAGGCCGAAAGCATCAATGCCTTCATGTAATCTCCATGTTACCCCTGGAAGAACTCAATCTTCGCCGGGATTGAATTGCTCCAACGCTCAGCTTCTTGCGCGGCCAGCCGTTCGTGCTTTGCTCCGGATCAGGATACACCGCCGGAGGCTGCCTGGCTTTCATGCGGCTGTTCAATTCTACCGAGCAAAAGAATATATGCGCCGATTCCGATGGCGAGATAGATAGCAGAAACGCCGAAGGCCCAGGCAAAGGAGTGTCGCGCCTCGACCAGATACCCGGTTACGATGGGCGCCGCGATTCCGGATATCTGATTCGAGAAGTTCATGATGCCGCCCACCTTCCCGACGTTGGCGCGGCTCACGATCAGCGATGGAATCGACCAGCCAACCGGCGCTGCTGCGGCCAGGCCCCCGATTGAAAGTCCAATCCAAAGCAAGGCCTGCTGTGCGCCGTGGGCATTGGCTGCGCCCAGAATTCCAAGCCCGCAAGCCGTGCCGCCCACGAGGACAAATTTGCGCACGCGGCTCGCATCCCAGCCGCGCCGGATCAGCGAGTCCACCAGCCAACCGCCAACTGCGAGGTCGGTGAACGTTGCAAAGAGCCAAGGCATGCTGGTGTAGAGAAAGGAATGCAGCATGTCGATGTGCAATGCGAAGGACAGATAACTCGGCAGCCAGGTGAGCAACAGATAAAAGACATAATTATACGATCCGAAGCCGAGCACCATGGCAATGACCTTGCGTTGCTTCAACAGGGACCAGAGCGAGGCCGGCTTCGCCAGCGCTGCCGCCTGCGCCTCCGGGTCGATATGCTGCTCTGCGATGTACTCTCGCTCCGCATCGCTCAATTCCGGATCGTCTTCCGGATCGCGATAGATGCGCCAGAAAAGCATAAAGTAGAGAAAGCTGACCAATCCGGTAGCGGCAAAGCTCCAGCGCCAGCCCACCTTGATCAGGACGATGCCGATGATAGGGACGCCGATGGCCGAGGCGAACTTGGCCGCCGCGTCGAAGAGCGAGGTCGCAAAGCTGCGTTCACGGGCAGGAAACCAGTAGCCGATAGCCTTTGCGTTGGCGGGAAATGTAGGTGCTTCACCGACGCCCAGAGCCAATCGGGCCGCAAACAACCCACCCAGACTCGGCGTAACTGCCGCGCCGAATGAGGCAATGCTCCATATGAATGCGCTGATTCGCCCGATGCGGCGGACGCCCAACTTATCCAGTAAGACTCCGATCGGCAATTGGCACAGAGCGTAGGTCCAGTTATAGGCGCCCAAGAGCCAGCCGAAGGTCACGTTGGAAATTCCGAATGCAATGTATAGAGAATCGTGAGACACCGACAGGTTGACCCGATCGAAATAGTTGACCAGAACGCCGAAGCCGAGCAGCCAGGCGATTCGCCAGCGGCGCATTCCATGCGTGTTTCTCGCCGGCAGTGTCGAATGTGTCAGCATATTCCTATCGGCCGCGCAAAGCGGAGCGAAATCCGCATATGCGTCCTTCCTTTATAAACAGATGCGGCGGTTTCCGCATGAATCCGCCTGTTTCCACTTCCGGTTTGGTGGCGACATTCGGGTTTGCTCCATGCATCGGCAGCAACTTGAGAACGCGGTCGTAGACCATTCGGTCTGTGTTGCACAAAGCTGAATGGAGCGGGCACTCGCCGGTGTCGGCTGCGGCAAAGTTGGCGTCTGCGCCTTGCTCCAGCAGGAATTTGCAAATCCGTCAATGGCCATGAAACGCCGCGCAGTCGAGATCGAAGTTCGCGCCGAGCGCGTCAAGCGTCTCTCCGTGCGATAGAAGAAAACGGGTGGCACTGACATCTCCGTAGTAGGCGCAGTGCTGGATGAGGGAGACGCCGTTCTCGTCTTTGTGCCCTGCGCCAAGCCCATTGGTCAGAAAGTCGAAGACCAGCTTCGTGCGTCCGTCGACGAATTCGCTCAACATCCTGCGCAGATGGGGGTTGTCCATTGGCGATCCTCTACGCAAATCCTACCCCAAAAACATCCCAGCGATCGAGGCGGAGATCAGGTTAGCCATGGTCCCGGCCAGCATGGCACGGAATCCTAATTTGGCGAGTTCGTTGCGGCGCTCGGGCACCAGCGCGCCGATGCCGCCGATCTGGATGCCGATGGAGCTCAGGTTGGCGAAGCCGCACAGAGCGAAGGTCGCGATGATGAAGGAGCGCGGCGCCAGCGTGGCCTTCTGCGCGCCCAGCGAAATATAGGCGATCACCTCGTTGAGCGCCATGCGCGTGCCCAGCAGGTTGCCGATCGCGCCGCAGTCGTGCCACGGCACGCCGATCAGCCAGGCGACGGGCGCAAAGAGGAAGCCCAGAATCTGCCCCAGCGAGCCGGGAACCCAGTGCATGTAGTTCAGCCCGTGCGTCCAGCCGAGCAGGCTGTCGAGCAGCGCGACGAGCGCCAGAAAGCTGATAAGCATAATGGCTACATTGAAGGCCAGCTTGCCGCCGTCGATGGTGCCGCGGGCTATGGCGCCGATCAGGTTCTCGTCCTTGTGCAGTTCGTCCTTGGGGATGACGACCCGGCCCTCGGTGGCGGGAACTTCGGTCTCCGGAACCAGCATCTTGGCCAACAGGATGGTGCCGGGCGAGGTCATGATGACAGCGGCGAGCAAATGCTCCGCCGCCACGCCCTGGGCAATGTACATGGCCATGATGCCGCCCGATACGTGGGCCATGCCGCTGGTCATGATGGTCATCAGTTCGCTGCGGGTTGCTTTGGAAAGAAAGGGACGAATGGTGAGCGGAGCCTCGGTCTGCCCCATGAAGATGGATGCCGCCACGTTCATGCTCTCCGCGCCGCTGATCCGCATGGTCATCAGCATGATCCACGCCAGGGCGCGGATGACGATCTGCATCAGGCCGATGTGGTAAAGCACAGCGAAGAAGGCGGAGATGAAGATGATGGTGGGCAGAACCTGAAAGGCGAAGATGGAGCCCATGGAGCCGGTGGGCACGCCCAGCGGACCAAAGACGACCTTGGTTCCAGCGTAGGTGTTGGCGAGCATGGCGTTCACCACGCCGCCTGCCCAGCTCATGGCGCGCTGTCCGTAGTCGAAGCGCAGCACCAGGAAGGCAAAGGTCACCTGCAAGCCAAGTCCCCAGGCGACGGTGCGCCAGCGGATACAGTTGCGATCTGTCGAGCCCAGCCAAGCCGCCAGCAGCACGGCCAGAATCCCCAGCAATCCGGTGAATCGATTCAAAACGAGCTCTCCTTCTGCATAGATCTGCTCAAAACTGGCTTTCGATTACCTTACAGCATCTTGCAAATGAGGGTCCGCATCTGCGTTGGATATTCATTGCAAGTCTGCGCTATATTTCGTGATGAGAATGCTGGAGGTCATCATGGATAGAGCGGCTATCTACGCATTTATGGCGCGATTTCGCTATGGTGTCGTTTCCACCATTTCACCGGGCGGAGCTCCTCAGTCGGCGCTGGTAGGGATTGCAACGACTCCCAGACTGGAGATTATCTTCGATACGGTTCGTTCATCCCGGAAGTATCCCAATTTAGTCGAGCGGCCTTCTTGTTCGTTCGTGGTGGGATGGGTTGGGGAGCAGACGGTGCAATTCGAGGGAATTGCCATTGAGTCGAAGGGGGCCGAGCTTGAACGCTACCAAAGGGAGTACTTTGCGGTTTGGCCGGATGGGCCAAGCCGCCTCAGCTGGCCCGGAATAGCGTATTTCGTTGTCCAGCCCCGGTGGATTCGGTACAGCGACTTCGATCAGGCGCCGCCGCTGATTGCGGAGATCTCGTTTCCGGCCTAAACCCTCATTGATCGGCGCGCTCTCCGGAGGCAGGTCATCGCGCGCTAAGAGCCCGGGAGATCGGAATCACGGATTAAGTGGCAATCGGACCAAGTGGCAGTTGAAGATGAGCTTCCGCCGACTCGCGGGTGAAGATGCGGCTGACGAGGGGTACATCGCCGGGCGGAGCCTTGGCGATGGCGATCGCCTCACGGAGCAGTGCAATGGGTTCACCCAGAAGCGCGACGTCCGTGGCGTAGAGAGTGGCGATCGGCTGGCCCTGCTGGATGTGTGCGCCGCGACGGGCATGGAAGTGAATGCCGGCATGAGGATCGACGGGCTCGCCTGCCTTCTCCCGCCCCGCGCCCAGCCGTTGCACGGCCCAGCCGAGCTTGGTGGTATCCATCTCGGCGATGAAGCCGGTCTCCCACACATTGAGCACCTGCGTTGCGCCCGGCTTGTGGAACCCCGTGGGATCGTCGAAGACTGTTATATCGCCGCCCTGGGCCTCGATCATCGCGAAAAAGGCGAGCAAAGCCGACCCATCGGCGATCGCCGCTTCTGCGCGCCGATAGCCCGCTTCGGGCGTCTCAGCCTTGCCGCCCAGGTGGATCATCCAGCCCGCAAGGATCAACGACAACTCGCGCAGGTCTTCGCTTACCGGCGGCCTCGCGCCGCGCAGCAGCGCAACCGACTCAGCCACCTCGATCCAGTTGCCCGCCGCACACCCCAGGGGTCGTCCCATATCGGTAAGCAGGGCCACGGTGCGCGCTCCGGCAGCCTCGGCAGTGGCCACCATCAGAGCGGCCAGGTATTCGGCGTCCTCCCGCTTGCGCAGGAATGCGCCGGAGCCGGTCTTCACGTCCAGTACCAGGGCATCGAGGCCGGCGGCTAGTTTCTTGCTCAGAATGGAGGCGCAGATCAGGCCGGGGCTTTCGACCGTGCCGGTGCGGTCCCTCAAGGCATAGAGGACGCGGTCGGCGGGAACCAGGGTTGGCGTTTGACTAACAATGGATGCGCCGCATCGCGCCAGAACTGTCTCAAATTCAGACAGTGTCAGGTCCGTTCGGTAACCGGGGATGGATTCGAGTTTGTCCAGGGTGCCGCCGGTGTGGCCGAGGGCGCGTCCGCTGATCATGGGCACAGCCAGACCGCAGGCGGCTGCGATGGGAGCAACCAGAAAGCTCGTCTTATCGCCCACGCCGCCGGTGGAGTGCTTGTCGACGGCCACCTTGCCCAGGCGGGCGGGCGAGAACTTCTCACCAGAGTCGCGCATGGCGATGGTGAGGGCTTGAGTTTCTTCCTGAGACAGGCCGCGCAGCCAGGCCGCCATCAGCCAGGCGGAAAGCTGTTCTGGAGGGATCGACCCGTCTGCCGCGCCGGAGACCAGGAAACCGATCTCCGCTGCGTCCAGTACACCCCCGTCGCGCTTCTTGCGGATCAGGTCGATCATGTGCAACGGGGCGGGGTTAGGCATGGTGGCTAGAGCCTCGGGCTCTTTTGCTGAGATTATCGCAGGCGAGCCAGAAGTGTTTTCAGCGGCAGCGGAGCAACGCTGCATACACACTGCGGACGATGAGGCGCGGCATCGGCAGGCGGCACCAGCTCGTCTACATCCCCTCCGGCCAGAGGCGCGTCGCCTCCAGCGATTCGCCGGTTTCGAGAAGACTCTTCAAGCTCGCCAGGATCATCGGCCAGCCGGTTGACACGGCCTTGATGAACTTCGAGCCGCTCTTATCCATGACGTGCGTGACGGTGAGCTTGACGGCATCGCCCTTCTCTTCGATCTCGTAAGTCATGCGCGAAAAGCCCTCGGCGGTCATCTCTGGAAAGAGTTCGTTCCGCCACTTCAGCACCAGCCGCTTGCGCGGCTCGATCTCCAGCACTTCGCCGCTGTCGGCCGTGCTGCCGTCCGGCTTCGCGATTCGCCACGATGCGCCCGGCGTCCAGTCCGACTCCTGCGTTGTCCCCATCCAGAATTGGCGGGTGAACTCGGGTTCTGTCAGCGCCCGCCACAGCTTCTCCGGCGTGGTGCGGATGTAGGTCACATATACAAACTCAGATTGAGCCATCCGTTCCTCCCTCCAGTTTCGATTTGGGCGTTGCGAGGAGCTACCCCACCACAACAGCCTCGCCGACAAAGCGACCCTCCCAAAGGTAGAAGGTTCCAGCCTTGCGCAAAACATCCGCGGCCTCTTTGCCGGAGAGGAACACGAAACCAAGCCGTCGGCTATCACCTGGGGCCAAGGGCTCTTTGAGCAACGGCCATCCGTCATAGCCAACAACGGGCGAGGATTTCGAGCAACAGCATGGACAGGCCCAACCGGGTTGCGCGGCCAGCATTTTGCCACCTTCTGCCGTTGGGTAGAGTATAACGTCTGCAATTAGCTGAGGAGGCATTGCCAGTAATGCCTCAGCACGTGTCGTTGCCATGGCACTCATCCTACACCTAAGACGGCTGCACTCTTCCGGCAATGGCCCGGGAAACCCGCCCCTTTGTGCCGGCAGCGGACGTCTTGAAAATTGCGCTTCCTTTGAGCCGCTGAGGATCAACGGGGCCTCCGGCAATCTACAATCAAGCACGAGATGAACTGGAAAGAATTAGCTGAGGAAGTGACCGCCGTCGGCGCGGGCGGCGAATCCGATCTGCCGATCACGGGCGTGGAGTATGATTCGCGCCGCGTTCGGCCGGGATCGGTCTTTGTCGCCATGAAGGGCGGCTCGACCGACGGCAACCGCTACGTGGAAAAAGCCATCGCCGCCGGCGCGCTGGGCATCATCACCGACTCATCGCAGAAGTTCGACCACCTGCTGGTCTTTCAGCCCGGCCTGCCAGTGCTGGAGGTGGAAGACGGGCGGCGCGCGCTGGCCGAGGCGTCGGCGGTATTTTTCGGGCATCCCGAGCGCAAACTCATGGCCGCGGGCATCACCGGCACCAACGGGAAGACCACCACGGCATTTCTCTTGGAGGCGCTGCTGAATATGGCTGCCCGCAAGACGGTGCTGGTGGGAACGATCGAGTATCACGTGGCCGGCGAGGTGAGGCCGAGCGTGCATACCACGCCCGAATCGAGAGACTTGTTTGAGCTGATGGCCGAGGGCGCGGCGCGTGGAGCCACCGAGCTGGTGACCGAGGTATCGAGCCACGCGCTCGATCAGGGCAGGGCGGCCGGAGTCAACTTCGACGTAGCAGTCTTCACCAATCTCACGCAAGACCACCTCGACTATCACCGGACAATGGAGAAGTACTCCGCGGCCAAGCGGCTGCTCTTCGACGGTACGGCCTATCCGGCGCCGCGGTTGGCCGTGATCAATGCGCAAGATCCGCGCGGCGAGAGCTTCGCAACCGCCGCCGCCAAGGCAGGCGCGGATGTGCGCACGTATGGGATCGGCCAGGGCGAATGGCGGGCGGCAAGCCATTCGCTCACTCCCGGCGGCGCGGTATTGGAGCTGGAAACGCCTGCAGGGTCGGCCAAAGTTAACTCGCGGCTGGCTGGCGAAGTAAACATCCTCAACCTGCTGGCCGCGTTGACGGCTGCCCATGCGCGCAGCGTGCCGTTTGCCAAACTCATTGAATCCGTTCCGCGGCTCAAGCCGGTTCCGGGCCGTTTCCAGCCCGTGGATGCGGGCCAGCCCTTCACGGTGATTGTGGATTACGCTCACACCGACGATGCGCTGCGCAATCTGATTGCATTGGCCCGGCAAATGGCGGCGCACTCCGGGGGCCACGTGATTACGCTTTTCGGTTGCGGCGGCGACCGCGACCGTGGCAAGCGGCCAAAGATGGGCCTGGCGGCAGGCGAGGGAAGCGACTTTGTTGTGGCCACCAGCGACAATCCCCGCTCCGAGGAGCCGCTGGCGATTCTGGCCGAGATCGAGCCGGGATTGAAGGCCAGCGGCGTTCGCTTTACCATTGAGCCGGATCGCGCCACGGCGATTTGCATGGCGCTCAAGGCAGCTAGTACCGGGGATGTGGTTTTGCTGGCAGGCAAGGGCCACGAAAAGGAGCAAATTCTGGCCGGCCGCACGATTCCCTTCGACGACGCGGAGATTGCCCATGCGGCGCTGGCTGAATTGGGCTTCGAAATGAGATATGGTAAGGAACAATGAAGCTCACACTTGCAGAAGCGGCGATTGGCGCGGGGGCGTTGCTGGAGGCTCCTGCCAGTTTTCATGAGGCCGGCGCGCTGGTGGTGGGCGGCTACTCCATCGATTCGCGCACGGTGGCCTCCGGCGAGCTCTTCTTTGCCGTGCGCGGCGATCGGCATGACGGTCACGACTTTGTAGAGGCTGCACTCAAGCGCGGGGCAGTTGCGGCGGTTGTATCGCACACGCGGGCAGCCACGTTGCCCGATGCTGCGCTTGCCGTGCCGCTGCTGATCGCCGATGACCCGCTTGCCGCGCTGCAGGCGCTGGCCGCGCACGTGCGCCGCCAGTGGGGACGGCGGGTGGTGGCCGTCACAGGCTCGGCCGGCAAAACCACCACCAAGGAGGCCGTGGCCGCGGCCTTGGGCGCGAAGTTCAACGTTCACAAGTCCCAGGGCAATTTGAACAACGCATTCGGCCTCCCGCTGCAACTGCTGCGCCTGGAAGCGGAGCATGAGATCGCGGTGGTGGAGATGGGCATGAACCACCCCGGCGAGATTGCGACCCTGACGCGCATCGCCGCGCCCGATTGGGGGGTGGTGACCAACGTGGGCACGGCGCACATCGAGAACTTTGCCGACGGACAGGCTGGAATAGCTCGCGCCAAGTTCGAACTGGTGGACGCGCTTCCGGACAGCGGCGTGGCCTTCCTCAATTGCGACGATCCGTATGTCTCGCAGTTTGGCCGCGACTTTCCCGGCCGGGCCGTTTACTTTGGAGCGGGCCCATGCGCCGATCCCCGTCTTCTTGAAGCGAGAGAGGATCTGGCTGGACTTCACCTGCGCTTCCGCGCCGGGGAGCGCGAGGGCGGCTTGACGCTGAAATTGCTGGGCGCACACAACGCCTCGAATGCGCTGGCCGGGCTCGCGGTAGCTTTGGAGGCAGGCGTGGATCTGGATGCGGCGCTGGCCGGGCTCGCGTCACTGGTTGCCGGCGACAAGCGCGGCCAGGCGATCGAGCTTGGCGGCGCGACAATTCTGAACGACTGCTATAACTCCAATCCCGAGGCGCTGCGCGCGATGATCCGCACCTTGGCCGCGCGTCCAGCGGGCCGCCGCATCCTGGTGGCTGGCGAAATGTTGGAGCTGGGCAAGCAGGGACGAGCTCTACACGCCGCCTGCGGACGCGCCGCCGCTGAGGCCGGGCTGGATATGGTGGCCGGCGTGGGCGGCAACGCCGAGCATCTGGCCGCTGCCGCTTGCGCTGGCGGAGTCGCTTCCCTTTTTCTGCCGGATGCCGAAGCGGCCGGCCGCTGGCTCAAGCAGACACTGCAGCCAGGCGATGTGGCGCTGGTGAAGGGTTCGCGCGGTGTGCATCTGGAGCGGGCTATCGAGGCGGTCAGGCGCGGAAGCGAGAGCGTGGAGGAATCGTGAATCTTCAGGGGTCTTCCTGTTGCGCCGCGCTCATGGCAGCGCTTGCTGTTGCTGCCCCGCTCGCGGCGCAGAGCCCATCCTGGACCAGGCCTTTCACTCCTTTCCGCATTGCGGGCAGCCTCTATTACGTCGGCAGCCAGGAACTCGCCTCCTACCTGATTGTCACGCCCCAGGGCGACATTCTCATCAACAGCAGCACCGAGAAAAACGTTCCGCTCATCCGGAAGAGCGTGGAGCAGTTGGGCTTCCGTTTCAGCGATATCAAGATCCTGCTCATCAGCCATGCTCACTTCGACCACTGCGGGGGCAGTGCGAGGGTAAAACAGCTCACCGGCGCCAAATACTTCGTGATGGATGCGGATGTGCCTGTGGTGGAGTCGGGCGGCAAGGCGGACTTTCAATACGGCACGCACCCGGCCATGCTCTTTCCTGCCGTGAAGGTCGATCGAGTGCTCCAAGACGGCGATACGGTGCAACTCGGCGGCGCGGTTCTGACCGCGCACCTGACCGCCGGCCACACGAAAGGAACAACCACCTGGACCATCGATGAAGTGGAAGGCAGCAGAACGCTGCACGCGGTCATTGTGGGAAGCCCGAATGTGAATCCGGGGTACAAGCTGGTGGGCAACCAGGCCTTTCCGCGGATCGCCGAAGATTATCGTCAGGGATTCCAGGTGTTGAAAAGCCTGCCTTGCGACCTCTTTCTCGGCGCTCACGGCAGCTACTACGGGCTGGCGGAGAAATACCGGCGCTGGCAAAGTGGCGATCGCGACGCCTTCATAGATCCTGACGGCTACAAGAGCTACATCGCCGATCGCGAGCGGGCGTTCGAGGCGGAGCTGAAACGGCAGTTGGCGGCTAAGCAATAGAGACTGCGCTGTTGCGTATTCTGCCAAATGGCGCAATACTATTGCCAGGTGGCAGATATGAGCATTGCAGAGATTGTGGAGGTGCTCGGCGGCGAAAGGACCTTCAAACAGCCCATCCGGAAGGCAGACGATCTGGTAGCCGAGGTGCGCGCCGGGTTGCCGGCTTCGACCGTCACCTTGCTGGCCGATTCGCTGTCAATCCAAAGAGCGCAGGTCGCCAAGCGCCTCAACATTCCGGCCCGCACTCTGAGCCGCAGGCTGGCGACAAAATCGCGTCTGACGCAGGATGAATCGGACAGAACGCTGCGCATGGCGCGGGTGGTTGCTCTGGCCAATGAAATCCTGGGCGCCGAAGACAAGGCATCACGCTGGATGGTGGCTCCGAATCGCGCATTGGGCGGGCAGCGGCCGTTCGACCAGCTCGATACAGAAGTGGGCGTGCGCTCGGTGGAGGAGGTTCTTTACAGCATCGCCTACGGAATGTACAGCTGATGAAGGTATGGAGGCTTTTCCCGGAGCGTTTCCGTGCGACGGCCTTCACGGGCGTTGGCGGACTCTACGCAGCCAGGCGTTGGAATAACCTGGGCACAGTAATGGTCTACACCGCTACCTCGCGAGCGCTGGCGGTTCTGGAGTTCTTCGTCAATCTGGAACCGAACGATGCGCCGGACAATTTGCTGCTGGCGGAGGCGGAGATTCCTGGCGATCCGGTCGACCAACTGGACCTTGACCTGCTGCCCTCGGACTGGCGGGAGCTGAACAACCTCGTGTGCCGCGATCTCGGCTCCAACTGGGCGGCAAGCGGGCGTTCCGCGGCGCTCCGGGTTCCGTCGGCAATCGTCGATGGAGACTGGAATGTGTTGCTGAACCCCAGGCATCCCGATTTCAGTAGAGTCCAGATTGCCGCTCCCAGACCGTTTTGTTTCGACGAGCGCATGTTTCGATAATCAAGACTGAAGCGGGAGAGGGTTGGGAAGCCGGTTCCCCCAGCGCGATTTCCAGGCTCCCGCCAGCTCCCGGCCTAGTAAAATCAATCTGAAACCCGCTTCATTCCGGCTTTGGAGGCCACTTGCTTTACTGGCTGCTCTACGAAAAGCTATTTCCGTTCTTTCACCCGTTCCGGATCTTCCGTTACCTTACCTTCCGCACCGCCTTTGCCTCGCTCACGGCGCTGCTGATTACGCTTTTCATTGGGCCCTGGGTGATCCAGAAGCTGCGCGATTTCCAGATCGGCCAGTTCATCCGCGAGGACGGGCCGCAATCGCACCTGAAGAAGAGTGGAACGCCCACCATGGGCGGCATTTTGATCATCATTGCGATTCTGCTGCCCACGGTCTTGTGGTCCGATCCCTCGAACCCCTTTGTCTGGATCACCGTCTTTTCCACCCTCGCCTTCGGGGCCATTGGCTTTGCCGACGATTACATCAAGGTGGTCAAGCGGCGGAGCCTGGGCCTGACGGCGCGCGCCAAGCTCCTTTGGCAGGCGCTGGCTGGGGCGGCGGTGGCCATTGCGCTGGTGGCGCTCGATCAGTTTCGGATTTTTTCTACGCAGTTGACGGTGCCCTTCGTCAAGCAATGGCGTCCGGATCTGCTCTGGCACTGGGCCGGTTCCCTTCCCCACCTGGGATTCCTGATCTTTCTGCCCTTCATTGCCTTTGTGATCTTCGTGCTTATGGGTTCTACCAACGCCGTGAACCTGACCGACGGGCTCGACGGCTTGGCCATTGGCTGCACCATCATCGCCGCCGGCGCCCTGGCCGTGCTCACTTACGTCAGCGGCAACGTGGTCTTCTCCGACTACCTGGAGCTTCAGCACATGCCGCGCGTGGCCGAGCTGACCGTCTTTTGCGGCTCCATGGTGGGAGCTTCCATAGGCTTTCTCTGGTACAATGCTCATCCGGCTGAGATCTTCATGGGCGACGTGGGCTCGCTGGCCCTGGGCGGAGCCATTGGCACGGTCGCTATCGAAATCCGCCAAGAGCTGCTGCTGCCCTTTATCGGCGGCATCTTCATCCTCGAGGCCGTCTCCGTCTTGCTTCAGGTGGGCAGCTACAAGCTGCGCAACAAGAAGCGAATCTTCAAGATGGCTCCGCTCCATCATCATTTCGAGCAGTTGGGCTGGCACGAGTCCAAGATCATTGCGCGCTTCTGGATCGGCGCCCTGGTGTTTGCATTGTTTGCACTCACCACCCTGAAACTGCGCTAGGCAAGCTGCACGCAACGCCCGGCGCGATGCACAATAAAGAGGTCGCTGAAGCCTGAGGATAGGTGTCTATGTTGGAGCTCAAGGGCAAGAAGCTTCTGGTTGTGGGGCTGGGGAAATCCGGCTTGGCGGCGGCCATGTTTCTACGCCATCGCGGCGCTCATGTGACGGTCTCGGACGTGCGCAGCGCCGAGGCGCTGGCCAAGGATATTCCCGCGCTGCTCGACGAGGGCATCATGGTGGAGACGGGCGGCCATGGCCTGCTCACATTCCGCCGCCAGGACCTGATCGTGGTGAGCCCCGGCGTGCCGCTGGATACCCCCGAATTGGCGCAAGTGAGGAGCTTCGGCTTGCCCGTGATCGGCGAGCTGGAACTGGCGGCGCGCTTTCTCAAGGGCAAAATCGTGGCCATAACCGGCTCCAACGGCAAAACCACCACCACTGCTCTGCTGGGCGAGATTCTCAAGCAGGCGGGCCTGCCCACCCTGGTGGGAGGCAACATCGGCGTGCCGGTGGTGGCGCTTATCGACCAAAGCAAGGACGAAACCTGGTCCGTCCTCGAGGTTTCCAGCTTCCAGCTTGAAAGCACCCAGCAGTTTCACCCCAGCATTGCCGTAATTCTGAACATTACGCCCGACCATCTGGACCGGCACGGCAGCTTCGGGAATTATGCCCGGGCCAAGGAGCGCATCTTTGCCGCCCAGAACGAACTCGACTTTGTAGTGCTGAACGCCGACAATGCGCGCGCCGCCGAGTCCGCATCCCGCTCCGTTGCCAAGGTCTACTGGTTTTCCATCGAGCATCCGGTCGCGCAGGGGGCTTGGCTGGAAGAAGGGTCGGTGGTCTACCGCCCGGCTGCGGATGCGGCGACTGAGCATGTGATGCCCCTGAGCGGGATTCCCCTCAAGGGCGCGCACAACGTGGAGAATGTTTTGGCCGCGGTGGTGGCGGGCCGCCTTGCCGGAGCGCCGGCAGAGTCTATTCGCCGCGCCATCGAGGCCTTTCAGGCAGTCGAGCACCGGCTGGAGTTTGTGGCTGCGATCAACGGCGTCGAGTTTTTCAACGACTCCAAGGCCACCAACGTGGACGCTACCGCCAAGGCCGTAGCAGCCTTTCAATCGGGCATTCACCTCATCCTGGGCGGCAAGGACAAGGGCTCGGATTATACCCAGCTTTCGCAGTTGCTGCGGGCGCGGGTGCGGGCGGTATACACCATCGGCTCGGCAGCGGCCAAGATCGAGTCGCAACTGCGCGGGGTCGTCTCTATCCACTCCTGCGAGACGCTGGACAATGCGGTCAACGCAGCGGCTTCGGCCGCGCGGCCGGGCGATGTGGTGCTGCTGGCGCCGGCCTGCTCCAGCTTTGACCAGTTTGAAAACTACGAACACCGCGGCCGCGTCTTCAAGGAGCTGGTTGCGGAACGGCGGGGATGAAAAGCATGCCAGCGCGCGTAGGGATCGATAAATGGCTCTTCTTCACCACCCTGCTGCTCACCGTGGTGGGGCTGGCGATGGTCTTCTCCGCCTCTGCCGTCGTGGCGCAGGAGCGCTATCACTCCGAGTTTGCCGATGTCGGCAGGCAGGCCGGCTGGGCGCTGGCCGGCGTCCTGGCCATGCTGGCACTGATGCAGGTGGACTACAACCTGTACAAATCCCCGCGCTTCATCTATCCCGCCCTGTGCGTCACCACGTTGTTGCTGGTACTGGTCTTTTTCATACCCGGTTCCCACAACGTCCATCGCTGGGTTCGCTTTGGCAGCCACTTTACCTTTCAGCCCTCTGAAATTGCCAAGCCGATGCTGGTCCTCTTTCTGGCCTGGTTTCTTCATACCCGCCTGCATCTCATGCGCGATTGGAAGCACACTCTGCTGCGCGCGGTTCTCATTCCCGTGGTCTTCGTCCTCCTGATCCTCAAGCAGCCCGACCTGGGCACGGCGCTGGTTCTGCTGGGAGTGACAGCCATGATGCTCCTTCTGGCCGGAATGGAATGGCGGTATCTGATTGGCGGCGTCCTGGCAACGCTGCCCGGCCTGATCGCGATGCTTGTTTTCGTTCCGTGGCGCTTGCAGCGGATACTGGTCTTTCTCAACCCGGATAAGGATCCGATGGGCGCCGGATTCCACATCAACCAGTCGCTGATCGCCGTGAGCACCGGCGGCCTGACCGGCCGGGGTTACATGGAGGGCATCCAGAAGCTCTTCTTCCTGCCCGAGCCGTCCACTGACTTCATCTTCGCCAATATCGCCGAGGAGTTGGGGCTCATCGGCGCTCTCTTCATCGTGCTGCTCTTCGTGGTGCTGGGTTACCGCGGGCTGCGCACTGCCTTTCGTTCTCAAGACAACTTTGCGCGGCTGGCCGCCTTCGGCATCACCGTCACCATTCTGCTACAGGCCTTTTTCAATATCAGCGTGGTGCTGTCGCTGGTGCCCACGAAAGGGATTCCGCTGCCGCTGATCTCTTCCGGCGGAACCTCGCTCTTCTTCACCCTGGCCAGCATCGGGATCTTGCTTAATATCTCCAGGAAGGCCGAGTGAGTTGGCGAATCTGCGCGTTCTAATAGCCGGTGGCGGCACCGGCGGCCACATCATTCCGGCGCTGGCGGTGGCGCGCGAGCTGGTTGGGCGCTACTCGGCCGAGGTTCTCTTCGTGGGCACAGCGCGCGGCTTGGAGACGCGCCTGGTGCCCGAGGCGGGCTTCAACCTGCGCCTGATCGATGTGGGTCCGCTCAAGAACGTGTCGCTTGTGACCCGGCTGCGCACCCTATTGAGCCTGCCGCGCAGCATCATCGCTTGCACGCGGCTGATCCGCGAGTTCAAGCCCTCTGTAGTCTTCGGCGTGGGCGGCTACGCCTCCGGCCCGGCCATGGCGGCGGCGCTCCGGCTCAAGACGCCCGCCATGGCCTTTGAGCCCAACGCCATGCCGGGGCTGGCCAATCGCCTGGTTGGAAAGAGGGTGCAGGCCTCGGCGGTCAACTTCCCCTCAGCGGCGAAGTGGTTCAAGAACTGCGAGGTCACGGGCATTCCGGTGCGCCCGGAGTTCTTCGCGATCGAGCCCCCTACCGGCCCCGAGCCACACCTGCTGGTCTTTGGCGGATCGCAGGGCGCGCATATCTTCAATCTTCACCTCCCGCGCATCGTCGCAGGCCTGCTGGATGCGGTTCCCGGCCTGACGGTCCTGCACCAGAGCGGGATTCGCCACGCCGATTCGACCCAGGCGGCCTATGCGGCCAGTGGCGCAGACCCCAAGCGCTGGCAGGTGTGGCCGTTTCTCTACGACATGCCGGCGCGCTTTGCCCAGGCTAACCTGGTGATGGCGCGCAGCGGCGCATCCACCGTGGCCGAGCTGGCCGCCGCCGGCAAGCCCAGCCTGCTGGTGCCCTTTGCCGCCTCAGCCGATGGGCACCAGAAGCGCAATGCCGAGGCCATGGTGGATGCCGGGGCTGCCGCGTTCCTGCTTGAGCAGGATTTGAGCGTTCCGGGCAAGTTGCTGAACACGCTCACCGGACTGCTGACCTCGCCCAGGCAGTTGGCTGCCATGGCCGAAGCGGCGCGAAACCAGGCTCATCCCGCCGCCGCCGAGCGCATCGCTGGCTGCCTGGCTGGACTGGCAACGAAGAACTCCTCTCGAACGTAAGAGCCGGTTCAAGTCATGGGATGCTGAACCGCCGCAGCTCAGCTGGCGCAACCGAATCGGAATGAGCCGCTGAGAGAAGAGTGCCCGAGGCTTGACGGATCGCCGATCGGTCGCATTGTGGTACGTCCGGCACTGCATCATAAGCTTGGGTCGCCGGTTGCCATTTTGCGCCATGTCTCCCTTTGGCCTCCTGTGCTACTATCAGCGTCGAGAAGTTTAGTTCCCCTGGAGAATTCAGAGATGGCATACGTGATTGCAGAACCCTGTATCGGCACCAAGGACACCGCCTGTGTAGACGCCTGTCCTGTCGATTGCATCCACCCCAAGAAGGACGAAGACGGCCACGCTGCGGCCGACCAGTTGTTCATCGACCCGGTCGAGTGCATCGACTGCGGCGCTTGCGTCCCGGCCTGCCCTGTGTCAGCCATCTTTGCCCAGGAC
Source organism: Occallatibacter sp. (assembly GCA_050014455.1). Taxonomy (GTDB): domain Bacteria; phylum Acidobacteriota; class Terriglobia; order Terriglobales; family Acidobacteriaceae; genus Telmatobacter. The sequence goes on along the minus strand of JBEKDH010000008.1, from coordinate 4,621 downwards.
GACCTGCCAGAGAAGTGGGCCAGCTTTGCCGAAAAGAACGCGGCTCATTTCGGACGCTAGGCGGCTTTCAGCTTGCTTCACGGGCGCGCATTCCGCCTGAGCGGGTGCGCGCCCGTGTTTGTGCGAATGTGCCACTCACTGATTGGTGCTTGAACTTCGGCTTCTATCGGGGTTCGGACAGCACAACCCCGCGGCCGGTGAAGGCAAAGACCAGGAGAAGCGCGGCGGTCAGCCATCCTCCAAGGGTAAGCGCCGTGGGCAGATACATTCCGATTAACAATCCTGACCCGATCAGAAGGGCCGCCAGCACCCCGAACTGCCGCATTCCGTAAAGGAAGATGAACGGGAGGTAGTGGCAGCCGACGACAATCATGAATGCAGGATAGAACCAGGCGTGGCGGTACAGCGCAGCCGCCAGCACCAGCGGAATGGCCAGAGGCACAGTAAATGCGATCTGCATGGCCAGGCCATTCATGGGATGCCCCTTGGGAAGGCTATGCGGCCCGCCCATCAATCGAAGAAGTGCCTGAGTCAAGGGGAAGATCAACATGCCGCCAAAGACCAGAATGGCAACACCGGCGCGGAATGAGCACCAGGTGAGGGCAGCGGTTGAAGCAAACCAGAGAGCGCTGGACACAGTTTGCCCTGGGAATCCTCCGATAAAGACAGTTCTCACATCTCTCTGAGCGTCGGCTATTTGCATTTTGCCTCGCAGGTCAACCAAGGGAATTCCGGGCGCAACGACGCCCTATCGCCTATACGTCAACTTGCCTCTTCGGGTTCAACAGGGCATTCAGGAAGCTCGGAAGCGCGAAGGCTGGAGAAGGGAGCCAATCCATTACGGCAGGAGATCGCGAAGCGGCCATTTTCGACTTCGATAAATTCGACGCTGTCGCCCGTCTTAATCCCAAGCTGTTTGCGTACGTGAGAGGGAAGGGTTATGCGGCCGTTGAAGGTGACCATTGCGGTGGGCATTTGGAACCTCTGTCTGTATTTTAACCTGCGCTCCTGCACACTTTGCAATGCGAAAATAATAGACGCATGAGCGTGCTCACCTCGGAAGCCGTGGTTCTGCGCACCTGGCCGGTGCATGAGGCCGACCTGATTGTGAGCTTTTTCACGCGCGATTACGGCAAGGTGCGGGGCGTGGCCAAATCGGCGCTGAAGAGCCGCAAGCGCTTTGGCGGCGCGCTGGAGCCGATGACCGTGGCGCGCGCCTGGTTCGCCGAGCGGCCCCGCCAGGAGCTGGTGCGCCTGGATCAACTGGAGATCCTCCGCTCGCCGCTTTCGGCCCCCGTGGACCACGCGCGCATGGCGGTGCTCAGCTTCTTTGCCGAGGTGCTGGACGAGGCGCTGCCCGACCACGATCCCCAGGAGACCGTCTTCCGCCTGCTGCTGGCGGTCCTGGAGCAGACCACGATCGAGCAGCCGTGGATGCCGCTGACCTATTTTTCCTTGTGGATCACTCGCCTGATGGGTCTGCTGCCCGACATCGCGCATTGCACGGCCTGCGGCGAGGCACTCATCGCCGGCGAAACCAGCTTCAATGCCCTCGGCGACGGCCTCTTCTGCGCAACGCATCGGGGTGGCAACGCGAGCGGGCTCTCGGCCGACTCCTGGCAACTGGCGCAGCGGATGCTTCGTGCACCGGCTTCGGCCTTTGCCGCGGAGTCGTGGCCGCGCCGCCGCGGGGAGGACCTGCGCCGCTTTACCTTGCAGGCCCTGGAACGCCATCTGGAGCGCAAACTGCGCTCGGCAGAGGCGCTGGGCAGGCTGGGAGGCTGAAAACGCCCGGATTTCAGCCTGATGTCCCGACAGATCGGGGTGGCGTAGAATCCGGACATGCATAGCCCGCAACGAATGACAGCCATTCTATCGCGCGAGGACCAAGGCTTTGTCGCCTTGTGCCCCGAATTGGACATCGCAAGCCAGGGCGCCACGATTGAGGAGGCGCGTGCCAACCTCGTCGAAGCCTTGACGCTCTTTTTCGAGACCGCTTCCCCTTCCGAAGTTGCACGGCGGCTGCACAGCGAGGTCTTCGTCACTCAGGTTGAGGTGCCCGTTGGGTAAGCTGCGAGTTCTCTCAGGCTCCGAAGCCTGCAAGATCCTCGAAAGGCGCGGATTTATCGCCGTGCGCCAGCGCGGCAGTCATCGAATCATGCAGTTGCAAACAGAAGGAACAACCATCACCGTCCCCATGCCGCTCCACGATCCCCTCCAACGCGGCACTCTCCAGAGCATCATTCGCCAATCGGGTCTCGACAAGTCGCTGTTTGGATGCGAGTAGCCTGTATCTTTCAGGAAACCGAGGCGAAGGCGCGGCTGGGAGGCTGAGAACGGCTGGGAGTCTGATAAGCGCTCAAGGGCTGTTAAAATTGACTCAGTTCCGACAAGAGAGTGCCTCCAGTGCTTACAGCCACAGTTTTGCAGCAGTCCAAGACCGCTCCGCTCACATTTCAGGAGCTTTTATTCCGCTTGCAGGGCTTTTGGGCGGCGCGCGGCTGCGTGCTGCAGCAGCCTTTCGACGTTGAAGTGGGCGCGGGCACCATGGCGCCGGAGACCTTTCTGCGCGTGCTGGGACCCAAGCCCTACCGCGTCGGCTATGCGCAGCCCTCGCGGCGGCCGGCCGACGGCCGCTACGGCGAGAATCCCAACCGGCTCTTCCGGCATACGCAGTTTCAGCTGATTCTGAAGCCGCCGCCGGTCAACGTGCAGGAGTTGTACCTTCAGTCACTTGAGGCGATCGGCATCGACCTGAAGAAGCACGACCTGAAGTTCGAGGAAGATAACTGGGAGGGGCCAACTGTAGGCGCGTGGGGCGTGGGCTGGCAGGTGATGATGGATGGGATGGAGATTACCCAGTTCACTTACTTCCAGCAGTGCGGCGGGCTCGATCTGGACCCCATCTGCGCGGAGTTGACTTACGGACTCGAGCGCCTGTGTGCCTTCATGCAGGATGTGGATTCGGTCTACGACGTGGTCTGGGCTCGCGATCCGGAGACCGGCGCGACGGTCACCTATGGCGATGTGCGATTGACCGAGGAACTGCAGTATTCGGTTTATAACTTCGAGGATGCCGATGTGGAGCGTCTCTGGGCGCACTTCAATAGCTACGAAGCTGAGGCGCAGGCGCTGCTGGCGAGGGCCGGAGGCTTGCTGGCCGATGAAAAGGCAAGCGCGGCGGAGAAGCGGCGCTTCCCGCTGATGTCTACCTATGAGTTGGCGCTCAAGTGCTCGAACCTGTTCAACCTGCTGGATGCGCGCGGCGCCATCAGCGTGACCGAGCGCGTGGGCATGATCGGGCGCATTCGCACGCTGGCCGTGGGCGTGGCCAAGGCGTATGTGGCGCAGCAGGCGGCGTAAAGGAGCTGTTAGCTCAACTTGAGTGCTTTCCCAGGTCCCCAAATGCTAGGGACCTGGGGCACCCAAGCAGATAAGCGGTTTGCCAGGTCTCAAAAGCGAGACCTGGGGCACCCGCACCTTTGTTGAGTAGAGGGCGCGGTTTTGAAAGGGCACGACTTCAGTTGTGCCCCACAAGCCTCAAATGAGTCAGGGGGGGTTAACCCCTGCGGGATTGAAAACCTCCACAGCAGATTGAAGGAAAGCGCAAAGCAATGGCAGATTTCCTATTCGAACTCGGGCTTGAAGAAATACCGGCCCGCATGATTGCCGGGGCCGAGGCCGAGTTGGGCAAGCGGGTGAACGATCTGCTCACCCGCGAGCGGCTGCTCGGCTCCGCGGCCAAGGTCACCACTTATTCGACTCCTCGCCGTTTGGCCGTGCTGGTTGAAGATGTGTTGGCGAGCCAGGCGGATTCCGAAGAGACGCTCACCGGCCCGTCATGGAAGGTGGCCTTCAAAGACGGCGCACCTACTCCCGCTGCAGAAGCCTTCGCGAAGAAGGCTGGCGCTGACGCGACGTCTCTCAAAAACATTCGTGTGACGACTGATCCTGCAAGCCTGCCTAACCGTGAGGCTATGGAGATTAATGGCTTTACTTCTTTGCAGTCTTTGATCGACAATCAGGGCCCTATTTTGGGTTTTGGCAGTATGACGCCCGAAAAGGCTGGCTTAGGCAAAGAAACGATGGAAAACCTTCGCAAGATTGTTGCTAATTTCGGCAACATCGCGACAGCGAAAGGTAACTATTTCGGCGCGAAGATAGAGCGCCCAGGACGTTCTGCCGCTGAAATCCTCGCTTCTGAATTGCCGAAGGAAGTGCTCTCGCTCTACTGGGCCAAGAATATGTACTGGCGCGCCGGCAAGCCGGAGCGCTTCGTAAGGCCGGTACGCTGGGTGGTGGCGCTGCTCGATTCGGCCATCGTTCCCGTGGAGATTGCAGGTATCAAAGCCGGAAACACCAGCCGCGGGCATCGCGTGCTGCATGGCGAGGCTCCTGTCGTGCTGACCAGGGCAACTGACTACATGGAACCACTGCGCAAGGCGTTCGTTGTGGCGGATGTGGCCGAGCGCAGGCAGTCTATCCGCAAGGCGCTTGATGCGGCAACGCGCACTGTGCCCGGCGCACGCTGGCGCGAAGATGCAGCGCTGATTGAGACCGTGGTGCACCTGACCGAGTGGCCCACCGCAGTGCTGGGCGACTTCGAGCCTGAGTACCTGGC
>JBEKDH010000007.1:0-44966 GCA_050014455.1 Occallatibacter sp. | reverse complement strand
TGGCTCTCTCCGGCGCTGCATTCGCTCAATCCCGGCGGCGGCTGCCGCTACGTTCCCACCTGCTCGGAGTATGCCACCGCGGCCATAGCCGTCCACGGCCCTGTGCGCGGCACTGCGCTGGCTGCCTGGAGGCTGCTGCGCTGCAACCCATTCGGCCGCGGAGGCCTTGACAATGTTCCCGCCCCCACCCGGCGCGAATCCGGGCGGCCATCCATTTTCCCCCAGGAACCATTACCATAGAAGAAGCGGCGACCCGAAGGCCTGCATCTCTTCAACGACAGGAAGTATCCTTTGCCCGAAATTCGCAATCCCAATCTTCAGTCGCCGGGCTCCGGCGGCAGCGGCAGCGGCGGTGACATGCGCTCCACCATGGTTTTCGCCCTGCTGATGATCGTCGTCCTCTTTGGCTACCAGTTCTTTTTCAAGCCCAAACAGGACGAGAGTCAGCAAGTGCAACAAGCCCAGTCGCAGACGAATCTGCCGGCTGGGCAAATTGGGCAAGCAGGACAGCCTGGACAAGCCGCACCAGTCACGCCAGGCAAGCCGCCGCTGACTCCGGGGCCAGCACAGGTTTCCGCGGCAACACCGACTGTGGCTGCCCAGCTCGAAACCGAGACCACGGTCGAAAACGAACAGTACAAGATCGTCTTCACCAATCGCGGCGCGCAGGTCAGGCACTGGATCCTGAAGAAGTACACCGATTCGGCCGGCAAACCGCTGGATATGGTCCAGCCCCAGGTTGCCGAGAAGCTGGGGCTGCCCCTCTCGTTCTTCACCTATGAGCCGGATCTCACGGCGCAGTTGAATCAGGCGCTTTATCAGCTCACGGCCTCCGGCGCTCAGCCCTCCGCTACCGGCCACGCGCAGGTGCCTGAAACCAGCGCCCTCACCTTCCACTATGCGGCCAACGGCCTGGATGTGGTGAAGACCGTGCGCTTCGACGCAAGCTATGTGATCACCGTCGAAGCTGTGGTGAAGCGCAACGGCGCGCCGGTGCGAGCGCTCATTGCGTGGCCCTCCGGCCTGGGCGACATGGAGGAGTTTCTGCCGTCGTCCTCGACGCGCTCCCAGGTGCCCACCTCCGCCATGTCTCAGTTTGCCTGGTCCGTCGATGGCAAACAGAGCTCGCAGACGGCAAGCTCCTCAGGGTTCCTGTTCTGGACCTCGCCAGGGGTGAGCGGCGACGCCACCTTCGACCAGCCCTACCAATACGCGGCGGTCACCGATCTGTATTTTGCCTCGGCCTTTCTGCCCGACGCGCCCGACAGCGCCACGCTCGTCACGCTGCACAACACCATCGAGATTCCCAGCGATCTGAGCAACCCCAACAGCCAGAAGAGGCCAGCCCACGTGCTTGGACTGGCGATGGGCGACACCAGCGGCCAAACCCGCCTGCGCCTCTACGCCGGCCCCAAGTCGATGGACATTCTCGCTTCCATCCACGCCATCGGCGCCGACGGCAAGCCCACTGGCCAGTCGCTCGAGCCGCTCATCCAGTTCGGCTGGCTGACGATCATTGCCAAGCCGCTCTATCTTGGTCTGCGTTTCCTGGTCGAGCACGGAGTGGACAACTGGGGCTGGGCCATCATCATTCTCACCGTGATCTTCAATGTGCTGCTGCTGCCCACGCGCGTGATCATGATGAAGTCGTCGCTGAAGATGATGCGCATCCAGCCCAAGGTGGAGGCCATCAAGCAGCGCTACGCCCATCTGAAGCCGACCGACCCCAAGCGCGCCGAGATGAACACCGAGACGATGGAGCTCTACAAGGCCGAGGGCGTGAACATGTACGGCAGTTGCCTGCCCATGCTCTTTCAGATGCCGCTGCTATTCGCTTATTTCCGCGTGCTGCAGAATGTGGTCGAGCTGCGCCATGCCCACTGGCTGTGGCTCAAGGATCTCGCCGCGCCCGACCCGACTTACGTCCTGCCCATCCTCATCATCATCACCATGTTCCTGACGCAGTACATTACGCCCTCGCCGGGCATGGACCCGGCCCAGCGCAAGATGATGGCCTTCATGATGCCGGTCTTCTTCGGCTTCATGCTGCTGCACTACGCCTCGGGCCTGGCGCTCTACTGGGGCACCGGCAACGTCATCATGCTGGCCATCCAGATCGCCATCAATCAATCCAGCATGGGCAAGGAGATGCACGAGATCTCCGCCCGGCGCGCCGCCAAAAAGACGGGCGTCAACCCCAGGGCCGTTCAGGGCCGCCGGTAGGCGGCGCCGCTCGTTCCCAGGTCCGAAAGTCCGGACCTGGGGCACCCAATCCGGTGAGGGGTGATCGAGACGAGAGGCGCGTCGCCCGTCCTGCCCACACTGAGATGAGGGTACCCCATCCTTGAAGCAGTCTTACCGCTTCAAGGGTGGGAGAGCACGGACCCGGGCCACCGGTCTTGCCCCAGTGATTGCCAGCCCAATCCATGCAGCAAGCGCAACGCGCCTGCCCTGCCAAAATTGCCGCGATTTGGATAAACTGAGGCAGCTGTGGGTTTGCTTGGCGTCGGGGATGCATATAGGGAGGTTCTATGAGTCCGAAGAAGGAAACAAGAAAGTCCGCCAAGGGCGCCAGTGTGACCGGCAAGGCGGTCGCGGGATTCACGGATGAGGAACGCGCCGCAATGAAGGAGCGCGCCAAGGAGCTGAAGGCGGAAGAGCACCGAGGCCCGAGCGCGAAGATGACTGACGGGGAAAGTGACGTGCTGGCGAAGATTGCCGAAATGCCGGAACCGGATCGCGCCAAGGCCGAGCGGCTTCATGCCATAGTCAAAGCCGCTGCGCCGGTCCTCTCGCCGAGGACCTGGTACGGGATGCCCGCGTATGCCAAGGACGGCAATGTTGTGTGCTTCTTCCAATGCGCGCAGAAGTTCAAAACGAGATACGCGACGCTCGGCTTCAGCGACAGGGCGAACCTCGACGAAGGAACCATGTGGCCGGCCGCCTTCGCGCTGAAGGAGTTGACCGCCGACGACGAGGTAAAGATCGCCGCTCTCATCAAGAAGGCCGTGAGCTAAAGGGGTCGTTGCGCTTCCCGGCGTCAGGCCTCCGCCTGCGCTGGCGCCTGTAGATCATCAAGACGTTGTGCGTGCTTCGGAGCGGCTACCGGCCGCTGCTATATTGAACCGCATGAAGAATGCATTTGCCGGCGCCCGCGTTGCGCTTGTGATTGTGCTGGTCCTAGCCCAGCGAATGGCCTTTGCCCAGGCTCCAGCTGAAGCCACCGCGCCCGTCTCGATCCAGGTTCATGCCGGCCAATCCATTGGAGCCTACACCCCCATCTGGAACTACTTCGGCGCCGACGAGCCGAACTTTCTCTACGCGCCCAACGGCAGAAAGCTGCTGGGCGAACTCTCCGCGCTCAGTCCGGTTCCCGTCTACTTTCGCCCTCACAATCTGTTTACCACCGGCAACGGCGAGGGCTCGCTGAAGTGGGGCTCGACCAACGTCTATACCGAGCGGCCCGATGGAACGCCGGTCTACGACTTCACCATCACCGACCGCATCTTTGACACTCTCACCGCCGCGCATGTGCGGCCGCTGGTCGAAATTGGATTCATGCCGCAGGCGCTTTCTACCCACCCTGAACCCTATCGCCACAGCTTCCCCAAGGGAGACATCTTTACCGGCTGGACGTATCCGCCCAAAGACGAAGCCCGGTGGTCGAAGCTGGTTGAGACTTACACGGCGCATCTGCGCGAACGGTACGGCAGGCAAACGGACACATGGCTCTGGGAGGTGTGGAACGAGCCAGACATCGGCTACTGGCACGGCACTGCCGCCGAGTATGACCGCCTTTACGATCTGACCGCAGCCGCCATCCGCAGGGTTCTGCCCCAGGCCCGCATTGGAGGTCCCGAGGCCACCGGCATCAGCGACCGCTCCGAAGCATTTCTGCGCCAGTTTCTCGACCACTGCGCACACGGCGTGAACGCCGCCACCGGCGCAACCGGCGCGCCGCTCGACTTCATCAGCTACCACCCCAAAGGCAAACCCACCTTTGTCGATGGACATGCGGCCGGGGTCCCCGACGACAGATCTTCGCCGCCGGGGTGGGTTGTGATGAGTGTTGCAACCCAGTTGCGCGCCGTCGAGCGCGGAATGCAGGTGATTGCCAGCTACCCGGAGTGGAAGCACACGCCCATCCTTCTTGGCGAGAGCGATCCTGAGGGCTGTGCCGCCTGCCAGGGCAGCCAGAACGGCTATCGCAACGGGCCGCTCTACGGGGCCAGCGTGGCCGAAGCCACCTTGCGCACCTACGAACTGGCCCGGCAATACGGCGTCACGGTCGAGGGATCCGTTACCTGGGCCTTCGAGTTTGAAGATCAGCCGGCCTTTACCGGATTCCGTGAACTGGCCACCAACGGCATTGACAAGCCAGTGCTGAACGTCTTCAGGATGCTGGGGATGCTGGGCGCGCGCAAGCCGGGCGCGGAGTGGATCGCAACGGAGAGCAGCGCGGCCCTGCCGCTGGCCGGCCTATTGGAGCACGGCGTGACCGGCCCTGCCGATGTGAATGCCGTGGCCACTCGAAACGGTGGCGAAATCGATGTCCTGCTGTGGAACTACCACGACGCCGATCTTCCCGCCCCGCCCACCGAGATCCAATTGGCCGTCGATCGCTTGCATGGCAAGACCGTGCGCGCAGCAGAATTTCGCATGGATGAAACGCACAGCAACGCCTATCGGGTCTGGCAGCAGATGGTCAGCCCCGCGCATCCTGGCACCGAGCAAGCAGCGCAACTGGAAAAGGCCGGCGCGCTCGAACAATCCGTGCCGGACCACTCCATCCCGGTGCGTGCGGGCCTGGCTGAGATCGATCTCGAAATCCCACGCCAGGGAGTCGTTCTGGTGCGCCTGGTGGAGCGTTGACGGCTTGGTTTCTCCGCCCGCCGGCTCGAAGCAACCCGCCCTGGGGGTGTATCGTCCAATCCGTATGGCATCCACTGCAAGCAGCGTCCCGCATCCCGCGCCTGAGGCGGAAGAGGTCTACCGCCGCTGGATTCAGTTTCTCGATGAAGAGTTCACCCGCCACCACTCCCCGGAGCTGCGCTCCGAGATTGTGCGCGACCAGCTCTGCCAGCTTTACCTGGGACGCCCGCACGGCGGCAAGCTCAACCTCACCCTCACCTCCGAGTTGCCAGGCAACGTCGTCAGCCTCTCGCTTGACCCGGAGAATGTGACCCTGGAGGCGGAGCACTTCGCTGATGCCGACCGAGAGCGCTACAGCCAGCGCAAGCCGCTGCTCTGGTTCTGGCAGATGTTCGACCGCTCGCCCGTAGGCCTCAACCACTGGCTGGGACTCCGCTTCCGCTCCATGCTGGGCCGTCACATCTTTGCGCACATCGGCGCGGGCGTCAAGATCTACCGCGGCGTGGACCTTACCTACGGCTACAACCTGTCAATCGGCGACGGGGTTACCATCCGCCAGCGCGTCTTGTTGAACGACCGCGGCGGCATCCGTATCGGCAGAGGCGCGGTCATCGGCTCCTACGCCCGCGTCTACTCCCACAGCCACAACCCGGAGCTATACGGCCAAGTCACTCTGGCGCCCACCTTCATCGGCGATGGGGCTCGCATCGCCAGCCACGCCATCGTGCTCGCCGGCAAGCATGTTGGCGAAGGCGAAACGGTTGGCAGCTTTCCCACAGCCTAGGCTGTGCCTCTAGTTTGTCCCTCCATGCACCACAAACCGCTCAAGATAATCGTGCAATAGCTGGCGATGTTCCTTGCGGTAGGCATCGTAATCCTGGGCAATTCCCTGATCGGCTCCATTGATCAGAATCCAGCAATCCAGCATTCCAGCGTCGCTGAGATCCAAAAGGTTGCGCAAGCTCTCGTCCAGTTCTTCCCGTTTGATCTTCCCTTCCTTTGCGATTTCGACCACCGCGCCCAGCGCAGTGTCTTCTTCCTTGAGCGTGTGCCGGTACACCTTCTCGTTGGGAAACGCCTGCTTGAACCCATCGCCGCGAAAGGCGGCGCGCGCCATCGAGTAACCCATCCAAGCGTAGCCCCCCGGATGCTTCTTTTCGTCCGTTGCATCAGGGGCGACGTTAATGGTGATGTTGTTCGGCTTCTTGGCATCCACCAGCGGAGCCGCCGGCCGCTCGATCTTGGGCGCCACCAGCATCCCCTGCTCACGCTGCGCCCATTGCTGCAGTCCATTCCAAGCCAGCCTGTTGTAAGGCTCGGCCACAACGGCGTCGATGAACTTCTCCTTGGCGCCCGCCGGGTCGCTTCCGATTTTGAAGAGCGCATCGCCCCAGTAGCGGTAGGCCGTCTCGCGGTCCGGATTGACGGCGATGGCACGGGCAAACCACTTGGCCGCAGTCTTCAGATCCCGCTGCTGGTAAGCCGTGTCGCCAGCAAACAACGGAGCCAGATACAGTTGCGGATCGGCCTCCGCCGCGGCCGTGTACTTGGCCAGGGCCGTGGAATAGTCGCCGGCCGTGAAGGCCTTCTCGCCCTCCTGCAACAGCGCTCCGCCGGGGCTGGCAGGGGCAATCTGGAGGGGCGCGTCCGGATCGGTCTTGGCCAGCACCTGAACAAAGTAGTTCGGATCGCCCAGCTCCACGGCTCGCTTAGCCGCGTCGCGCTCCTGCGTGCGCAGCACCTTTATCTCAGCCGGGTCGCTGAGCTGGGTGGCTTTGGCTCCCAGACAGTCGGCAAGCCGCTCCTGGTACATCCACTCATTGGGATGAGCCTTGGCCAGATCTTCATACAGCGGCAAGGCGTCTACCCGCTTGCCCGCGGAGTAAAGGGCGTTCGCCTTCGCCGCCTCGTCCACCGGCTCCTGCGCCCAACCCGCCGCCAGGCCCACAATCGCCACGCAAAGCACCGCTATCCATCGCCGCACACCGTCCCCCTTTTTCCCGCTGAAACCGGAAGGCCTAGTCCTTTAGACAACACCGCTTGCCATCTCGTTCCCGCCGTACCGCCGTTTCCCTTCGACACTCCATGCTAACCTGATTCTTCCGGCCCGTGGAGAGCGAGTTTGCAACAGTCCGATCTGATCATTGCCGTCTTTGAATTCGTTTTGCTTGTCTTTTCGCTCTGCGTGCATGAGTGCGCCCATGCCTGGATGGCCTCGCGCCTGGGCGATCAGACCGCCCGCCTGGAAGGCCGCATCACGCTGAATCCGGCAGTTCACGTGGACCCGATCGGCACCCTCCTCTTTCCCGCGCTGATGATCTTCGGCCCCTTCGTCGGTCTAAGCATGTTTGGCGGCATGCTTGTGGGCTGGGCCAAACCCACCCCGGTCATTACCCGCAACTTCCGCAAGATCGTCCGCGACGACAATCTGACCACGCTGGCCGGACCCGCGTCGAATCTGATGATTGTTCTGGCAGCATTTCTTGTGCTGGCGGTCATCGCCATTGCCGTCCCCGGCGGCCGCCCGCTGGTTCTAGACACTTTCGGAGGCGCTCTCGCACTGGGCGTGCCCTCTGGCCTTCAGGCGGTGATCCTGCTGGCCAATCTGGCTATCTTCGTCAACCTCTCGCTCTGCATCTTCAATCTCTTCCCGATTCCTCCGCTGGACGGCAGCCGGCTGGTCCGGAACATGCTGCCCTACAACGCCGTGCAGGTCTACGACCGGGTTCCCATGTGGGTCAGTTAGCTGTTGATGATCTGCATCGGACCGTATGTGCTGATGGCGCTGCTTCGACCGGCGATCACCGTGATTTACCTGGCTCTCAGCCACGTCTGACACTGCGCAGGGAGTATTCTGATCCGCTCCGGTCCGGGTCATGCGGAAAGCCCGGCCATCCGGCAGTTCAACGCACGCGCAGCACGATGATGGTCTCGTCGTCGAAGCGATCCTGGGCGCCCTGGAATCTTGCCACGTCGGCGAGGATGGCGTCGGCGATCTCGGCTGCGGGCTGGTCGCTGTGGGCGCAGAGCAGCGCGGCCAGGCGTTCATTGCCGAACATTTCTTCCTGGGCGTTTTCGGCGTCGAGAATTCCATCGGAGACGAAGACAAGGACGTCGCCGGGCTGAGCGACCACCCTGATTTCGTCGTAGGTTACGTCGGGGAAAAGGCCGAGGGGAAAGCCTTCGGCGCGGACGGTCAGCGACTCGCCAGCGCGGCAGAGGATGGGCTGGACGGCGCCGGAGTTGGCGACCAGGAGGATTTGGCTTTCGTCGTCCCAGAGGGCGAAGAGCATGGTGACGTATTGAGATTCGAGCTTGCGCTCCTGGAGGGCGTCGTTGAGCAGGGCGAGCATCTGGGCGGGCGCGGGCTGGTGAAGGGCGGCGGAACGCATGATGCCGCTTACAAGAGCAGCGAAGAGAGCGGCCGGGGCGGCCTTGCCGCTGACATCGCCGAGAACGATGGCGGTGCGGTTGGGACCGTAATCGACAAAGTCGTAGAGGTCGCCGCCGATAGTGCGGGCGGGAAGAAAGCGGACGGCCATCTCGGCGTGGGGGTGCTCCGGCGGGGTGGTGGGCAGAAGCCGGAGCTGCACCTCGCGTGCCATGGCAATGTCGCGCTCCAATTGGGCCTCCTGACGGCGGACAGCCTGGTAGAGGCGCGCATTTTCAATGGAGATGGCCACCTGGGCGGCGAGGGTGGTCAGGATGCGCTCGTGGTCTTCATGGAAGAAGGCCGGGCGCGTGTGCTCAAGATCGAGGACGCCGATGATCCGGCCCTTATAAAAAAGAGGCACAACCAGCTCGGAGCGAGTCTCAGCGTTAGTGGAGATGTAGCGCTGGTCGTTGCGGACATCGGGGACGTTGATGGAGCGCCACTCCCGCACCGCCGCGCCGACCAGGCCGCTGGTGATGGCAATGCGGCGCATGGGGGCGTGGGCGGAGCCGAAGCGCCATGCGTAGCGGGTGACGAGCGTCTCGCCCTTCTCGTCGAGCAGCATGATGGCAAACATCTGGTAGTCGATGAGGCGGCGGAGAAGCTGGCCGATGCGCTCAAGGAGGGGATTCAGTTCGAGGATGGAGGCCAGTTCCACGGCGATCTCGTTTAGAACCTCCAGGGTTTGCGCCTGGCGCGAGACCCGGGCGTAGAGGCGGGCGTTCTCAATGGCTTGGGCGATGCGCGAGGCGGTCAGTGTGAGCAAGTGAAGGTGCTCGGGACGGAAGTAGCCGGCCTGCTCGCTCTCGATGTCCATGACGCCGATGAGGCGGTTCTTGGCGATCAGCGGTACAGCCAGTTCGGAGCGGACCTCGGGGTTGACGGAGATGTAGTCCGTCGACGTGGAGACGTCGTTGACGAGGAGCGGCTGGCGCGTGAGGGCCACCTGGCCGACAATGCCGCTGCCCAGGGGCAGGCGGACATTTTGGCCCTTGGCGGTGTGGCCGATCTGAAAGCGCACGCGCAGGTCGTGGGTGCGGTCGTTGAGCAGAAAGATAGCGAAGATGCGGTAATGGATGACGGCCCGGACAAGCTGGGAGGTGCGGTTGAGGAGGGTTTCAAGATCGAGAGTGGTATTGAGAGCGTCGGCCAGTTCCATGAGGTAGGCGACGTCGGCCGGGTCCACGCGCGCGTTGATGGGGTCCAGAGGTGCGGCCGGGCCCGCGGGGCGGTAGTCGCCTTCGAGATCGGACGGTTCCGGCGGGGATGGGGGATTTGAAGACATGGGTATTGAAGGGAATGATAGCGCACGGAGGGGGCAAGAGCGTGAAACCGCGAGCAGAAGTTCCAAAGTCGGAGGGCTGGCGATGCGGCCATTCCGGACGCAAGCCAATCGCGCCTCCGCCTGCCGGTTCCCACGGACCATGCTCGCGAGGCCTGCCCGAGCAGGGCAAGAGTCGCCGCGTCCCCTGGATTCTGCTACACTTGTCGAAGCGCAATCAAGGGGCCAAACGCGCCAGGCCGCGCCCCGGCAATGCGCTCTTGCAACCCAAGTTCGGGGAGTGGCTCAGCCTGGTAGAGCACCTGGTTCGGGACCAGGGGGTCGGAGGTTCAAATCCTCTCTCCCCGACCAATGTTTTCAATCACTTGCAGACCAGAGACCCCGCCCCCCAGGCTTAGCCCAGGGGTTCTATCGTCAAAAGGTGCGTCAATGTTGGGCTTCTCGACGAATCTTGGATGCAAGACCATCTACAAAAGCATCTACAACCGGCGCAGGTGAACGAGTCTTACATCCAAGCATCAAAACTGGATGCGCTACCCATCTGCCTGATTCAACAGCAGATCGGTATTTTGGCGATGGGAAACTGGTTACAACGGCGTTTCTCAGGACCAAACCATCCTGCTCCACACGACGGATGTTTGCTCGGTGAACTGGCTTGTTATTGCGAGTAGAGATTAGCATGTGGTCAGAGCCACAGACTGCCGTGCAGCGAGTGAATAGATTGCGTGCGGTTTGCCTCGTGGCGTAGCGCACGGTCGGCCGTGAGATACAAACACATTGTCGTCGTGAAACGAGGTCCGCCGGAAAACCTGCGGATCGAGGAGTGCGATCTGCGCGAACCCGCGGCCAGGGAGGTCAGGATCAGAGTGCTGGCCTGCGGTGTTTGCCAACCAGATGTGCAGAATCGCTACGGACGGAGTCCGTTCCCGCCCAAAGTGCCCTACGAACCGGGCTCGGCCATCGTGGGCGCTGTGGATGGGGCTGGATCAGGAGTCCGGCATGCCTTGCCGGGGATGAAAGTTGCGGCATGGCCGTCGTTCGGAGGCTACGCCGAATATCTCTATCTTCCGGAGAGCCGGCTGATTCCTGTTCCCTCGTCGCTCGATCCAGCCGAAGTGGCTCCGGTGGTGCTGAACTACGTTACGGCGTACCAGGTATTGCACCGGAGCGCGAAGGTCAAGGCTGGCGACAAGGTATTGATCATCGGTGCAAGCGGCGGATGCGGCACGGCATTTCTCGACCTGGGCAGGCTTGCCGGTCTCAAGATGTATGGTCTTGCCTCCGGGCGCAAGAGCTCGATCCTCACCCAGTTTGGGGCCATCCCGATCGACTACCAGCGGGAGGATTTCGTGGAGGTGATGCGACGCGCCGAGCCGCAGGGGTTGGATTTCGTCTTCGACGGGATGGGTGGAGACTACATCGACAGGACCCTCCCGCTGTTGCGGCGCGGCGGTGTGCTGGTGACATACGGGAACCCACTGAGCTTGCGCGGCGTGCTGCGCCTTCTGGCCAGGTCCCTGATGGTTAATCTTCTCCCCAGCGGCAGGAAGCTGAAGGGCTACGGGGCTGGCGCCGCGCTCTTTCATCGCAAGCCATTTCTGGAAGACTGGGCCATTCTGTTCCGGCTGCTCGAGGAGGGCAAGATCCGGCCTGTAATCAGCGACCGCATTCCATTGCTCGAGGCGGCGAAGGCGAATGCGCTGCTGGAAAGCGGACAGGTGGTTGGCAACCTGGTTCTGGTGGCGCCCGATCTAATTCGGTGAGTGCATCATTCGCCCAGGCGCGTTTCCATGGGTCGAAATTCTGGAAACATGGTAAGGGCTATTGGCAACAACTAAGTTTTATCTGTGGGCAATTCAATGAACGCTGGCTGACTTCCCAATACAATTCTTGCTGAGAGTGCACCGACTCCTGGACTGGCGATGCGAGTTAGGAAACCACTCTACGAGTCCTGATCCATCCGAGAGGTCGCGTCCTCCGGACGTCCAAGCCGCTTCAGAGGAACTCAACCTTTTCATGCACAAATACCTCGCGTTTCCTCAACTCATCAAAAACCGCTTGCGGCTCAAAGGCCTCTTCGGGGGTGATAACTCCTGTCTTTTTCACCACACCATTGCCTAGCATCTGCGCGCCGATCGAAATGGGGATTCCGACATTGCGTGTGTACGCACGTAGTTTGTCCCAACCCGGCACCGTCCCGTCCGATGTCGGATGGGTATGCCACAAGGTGTGCAGGTAGTTTTTCCCTTCGCGAGTCCCGGCCACCTCAACATGCAGAGCGTAGCCGTAGAGTTCCGTCTCACGCCCCGCGGGAGATTGCATCAAATAGGCGGCGATGGCATCTACGATACCAAGTTCGTTGCCGTTGACCCGCACCTTGTCATTGCGCAGAAAGCCCCAATCGTAGAGGGCCCGAATCAGTTGCATGTTCCTCTGCGGCCATGTGCCTCGCACTTCGATGAGCCGGACACCCTTGTGCGCAAGATTCCGAGCCAATGTCCTGGTCTCAGCATGGGGGATGATGTATTGTGTGGCGGAGCCGTACGGGGGCGGCAGTTCGATTTCACGCGGACGGGCAAACGGCGGCACCTGCACGAACTGTCCATCCTCATACACCACGCGGCCCGGCAATCCGGGGTCATATTCATACGTGGTCGTTTCGGTTATCGACGCGGAAAACGCGATCGGGCGGTAAGCGCCGTGGCTCACGCGCACGACATCGACGGTATCGAGCTGGTTGGCCGCTTGCATCGCCATCATTTGGGTCGTGCCCGGAGTCATGCCAAAGCCCGGTACGCAGGTCTTTCCATGCTGCTTGAAGACCGGGTCCGATACCTCTTCCTCGCCAAAACCGTTGAGGTTGATGCCATGGCAACCGGCTTCGGCGATGCAGGCGGTCGAAAGCCCGTTGAGAGCAATGGTCGTCCCGTCCATGACCACATCGTATCCACGCATCCGAGCGACCGTCTCGTCATGCTTTCTCACATCAGCCATTGCAAAATCGACGCGTGGATCGTTAAGCCAAGCCACAACCCGTTGGCCCTCGGATTCATTGGTGTCGGCAACGGTGATCTGCTCAAAATCAGAGAACTGCACGAGATCGAGAACGGCTTCCCGGCAGATGCGGCCGGCGCCACCGAGACAAAGGATTTTCATTGGCTTAGATTCCATATGATGTGTTGGCTCCCGGTTTGGTCGGGAAAAATGCTGAATACCTAAGCGAGTTCGAATCTGTTTGTGAGCATTTGATTTGGTTGGCGATGCAGGCAGAGCGAACAGCTCCTAACTCAAAACATCTGCGCTGGGAGCGATTCCCATCTCCTCCAGGACGCGCCGTATTGCAGTGAGCAGCCCCTTTATGTCGGTGGGCGATAACCTCCCGACCGTCCCAATGCGAAAGCAAGGCTCCGCCGTGAGCTTGCCGGGGTAAATGACGAATCCCAATTGGCTCAGCCGTTCGTAGATTTCCGCAAAACTGAATCGAGGGTTCTCGGGATAGCGAAAAGTGGTGATGATGGGGCTTTGGTCTTCCGGCGCAAGATAGGCTTCAAAACCCATCTCCTCCATGCCGCGCATCAGCGCCGCGTGATTCGTTGAATAACGCTCCAAACGCCCGGCCGGACCGCCTTCGGCTTCGAGTTCGAGCAAAGCTTGATTGAAGGCCAGCAGCGCGTGCGTGGGCGGCGTGAAGCGAAACTGGCCGTCGGCCTCGAGTCCGGCCCACTGCGCGTACAGATCGAGGCTCAGCGTGCGCGCCCGGCCTTCGGCTTCGAGCAGGCGGCTGCGCCGTGCCAGTATGAACCCGAAGCCAGGAACGCCTTCAATGCACTTGTTCGCCGAGGAGATTAGAAAATCAATGTGCGCAGCGGCGAGATCAACGGGGATAGCGCCAAAGCTGCTCATGGCATCAACGATATACACGGCGCCTGTTCGCTCCACGACTTCGCCAATCTCTTCGATTGGGTTGACAATGCCCGTTGTCGTTTCGCAATGGATCACCGCTACGTGGGTGATGCCGTGCGATGCGGCCAAGCGCTCCGCCACGGCTCTTGGCGAGATTTTGCGGTTTTCCGGCGTCTCCATGGCTTCGGTTTCGATCCCGTGGACGCCCGCCATCTGCACGATGCGCCGCCCATAGGCGCCGTTGACCAGAACCAACAGTTTGCCATCGCGCGAAATCGCCGATGAAATCACCGATTCAATTGCGAAGGTGCCGCTGCCTTGCACCAGGACGCATTCGTATGCTTTTCCGTTTTGTGGGGCTGCCGCTCCGCCGATTAAGAGCAGCCGCTGGCGAATTTCGCGCACCGTCTCAATAAACTCGCGGTCGCGCGATCCGGCGTCGCGCAGCATTGCTGCCTTGACCGTTGCGCTGGTGGTGAGCGGTCCGGGAGTGAAGAGCAGTTTATCGGTCGCCATGGATTCAGCTTCTCCTTTGACTTTGGGTCGCATGTTATTCAACGGCGGCCAACGCGAGCGTCTTGTCATTTCGTTGCTGCTCGCGCTGGTGATGATACAAGAATCCAGCAGCCAAAGCAGACAGCGCAGTTACAACCGTGAGGGCCACAAAGACCCCGCGCCAACCAAAGGCCACTGACAAGCGGGCAATACTGTCGCCGGCGGCCACTCCGCCCAGATAGCCAACTCCATCGACGATTCCGGAGGAAGCCGCGCCAGCCTGGCTTCCGCCGAGATCCAAGGCGAACGCTCCAGCCAGATAAGAGTAAGGACCGAGCAGGAAGAAAGCCACCACGCCAATCAGGACCACCGGCCAAGTAGAGTCTGCAGACCCTGCTCGTAGAGATGTGAGCACAATTAGAGGCACGACCGTTGCAGTCAGGCTAAAGAACATGACCATGGAGCGGCCGCTCGGTCCCATACGGTCGCTGAGCCAGCCCATTGCAAGGACGGAAACCGCACCCACGGCGGGAAAGATGGCGCTCGTGCCCGCGGCGCTCGCAATGCTGTAACCAAAATAACTGCGTAAGTAGACAGGGGTCCAAAGTCCGAAGGTTTCGCGGACGATTGTGCATCCGAGCGAAAGCAGGCAGACCATTGCAAAGGTGCGGCTCACGATCAGCGGCCTGAGAATCTCCCAAACATTTGTTGGTTTCGATCTGGAACCGGCAAAGAGATTCAGCGGATTCAATTCCGGCTCCTGGAACCCAATTTCTGCACGCGATTCGCGCAGGAAGAGCAGGTTGGCGATCAGAATGCATCCCGCCACGATGGCGGCAAAGCAGAACAGCGCTCTCCAGCCATATCCTTGCTGAATGAGCAACCCCATGCTTTGCCGCGCTGCGGCATCGCCTATCAAATAACTCAGACTTAGAATGCCGACGACCGTGCCATACGAGGAATAACCGAACCACTTGGAGCAGACTTTAATCAGTCCCGCCCAGCCGATGGATTGTGCCAGCCGGTTGCCGATCCAGGCAATCGTGAAGACGGGCAAGCAGCCGGTGGACGCAAAGAGCAACGTGAAGACGACAGCGCCCCCCAGGCCAAGAGTAAAGCTTCGCCGGCCGCCCCATATGTCTCCGAGTCCGGTCAAGGTCAACTTTCCGATGGCGTAAGCGAGAACTCCAAATGAGGCGAGTTGCCCCATGCGGATGATCGCATCACTGCCCGCCATGCCGTGGCGCTGAAGATCTTCGATCAGCAGCGGCATGGCGACAGAGAGATCGGAGCGGCAGAAGTAATAGGCTGCATAGCCAACAAAAAGCAGAGCCACCGTCCACGCTTGGCGGGAGTGCAGTCCGGCTGTGCGTGGCGGTGTGCCAGGGCAAACTGCGGCGCTACTCATTCCCCCTCTTGGATGCCGCTTTCAAGCGTGCATCGATGTCGTCCAAAGCGGGGTGGACATCGGCTAGTGTGTCGATGACGTAATGCGCTCCCGCGTTCTCCAATTCAGCCCGCGCCTGAGTTAACCGCGATTCTCTTTCGGCTTCCGGAAGCGCATAAAACTCATCGGCGGAAAGACCAATGCTATTCCCGGTTCCGGCCACTCCGATGGACCAGGCGCCGGCGTTCAAGCCTTCCTGAATATCGGCGGGCGTGTCGCCGATCTTGGCGATGGCCGACAGCGGATAGACCTGCAAGCGCACGGCGCTCTCATACATCATGAAGGGATACGGCCGGCCGGCGCCCGCTTCTTCAGGAGTCAGGCTGCAATCGGGCGGGTAGCCCTGTTGCGCGCTGGTCTTCAGCAGCAGATCGAGCATCTCTCGCGTGTATCCGGTCGTCGAGCCGATCTTGAGTTCGCGCCGGCGAAAGCTCTCCACGGCCTCCGGAGCGCCGGGGATTACCGCCGAGTACTCTTCCAGGCAGGAGAACTGCATAGGAATGAACTCGGCATACATTTCGTCCACATCCGCATCGCCTGGGCCGCAGCCGCGCCGTTTGCTCCATGCTTCGCGAACGCGGGGGATCGACAGGATTCCGCGTATGTGTTCCTTCTTGGGCAGACCCATGTGTTGGCGAGTTTCCTGTTCGGTCAGAGCAATATCCAGTTTCGCAAACAACCGCTGCATGGTGCGCGCCGGAGCCAGGCTGCCAAAGTCTACTGCCGTTCCGGCCCAATCGAGAACCAGCGCCTTCAAGCGGCTGGCGTGAACAGTCTGCGGCGGAACCGCCGGATTCAAGAGCTTCAAGCTATCTCTCCCATTTCGTTAACAATCCGTTCAGCAAGTCCTGAAATCATGACGGCGCAATGGTTGCAAAAGGACGGGAGGGAGCACTCGAAGACGAGCGATCCCTCCCCGGCAAACGGCAGGAGTTAGAAGGACAAGCGCAGAGACATCTGGATGGATCGAGGTCCGGCCTGCGAACCCGGCGTTCCATCTTGCTCGTTGGTGATTTCACCAAACGACGAGCTGCCTACGTTCATATTCGGCTCGCCCCAGTTATTGATGTTGAACAGATTGGCGAACTGGGCCTCATAGTGCACGCCGAACCGCTCGGTCACGCGGAAGGTCTTTCCGACGGAGGTGGAAAGGGTGGTGGTGCTTGGACCCTCCAGGATGCCGACCCCGCAGTTGCCAAAGCGGCCGATGGCGCTTGCCGGGATGCTGTAGGGTTTGGGGTCGAAGAAGTCGCCGATGGTGCCTGAGAATCCAGATGTGGAGCCGGAACCGCAATCGGGATTCTGCTGCTTGACGGAGCGGTAGCTCGGTCCGGTGCCGGAAGGATCGGCCTCGCTGCTCGGGAAGTAGGGAGTGAGCCAAAAGCCGGAGTGGAACAGCAGCATGGAGGAGAGGTTCCAGCCGCCAATCACGGCGTCCACTGCGTTGCTGGCGCTGCCCATGATTTGTTTTCCGCGGCCGAAGGGAAGCTCGTAGACCACCGTGCTCAAGAATCTCTTGCTGGGATCGTAGAAGGCGTTGCCGGTTTCAGCGGCGATGTTGAAGACGTTCAGAACGTTGTCGCTGTTGTCGCCCTGGCCGCCTACGGGAATAGCGCCGCTGGGCACCGCGCCCAACGCATTGGTCTTGTTGTAGGTGAGAGTGAATGCGTTGTCGAAGGTCAATCCGCGGCCCAGATGCCGGTTCAACTCCAGGATGAGCGCGTCATATTTGTCGCTGGGGCCGTTGGCGCGGGTAAGAACCTCGCGGAAGTTGGGGAAGTTGGCCCCATTGGCGGCGCGATACTGCCAGTAGCCCATGGTGTTGGCGGGAATCTGGTTCAGATCCGGGCTGTAGATCAGGTCCCAGGTGTGTGAGCCGACGTAGCTGGCCTTGAAGACCGTGTTGAAGCCGACGTTCTGCTCGAAGGATGCGTTCCATTGGATCACCCTGGGATCCTTCAGATCCCACTGGTTGGCGCGGCGGTAGCCGGGGCAGGATGTGGGACACGCGGTCCAGGGTAGAGCGAAGGGATTGCCGGTGCCGTAGGCGTTGGCCCATGTCTGGGAGCCTGCGCCGCCGGTGGGGTAGAAGGATCCGAAGTTGCTCGTGTCCACGCCCAGCAGAGAGTAGAGCACGGCGCCCAGGACGGGCACCGAGTACATGCCCCCGCTGGCGCGCACGACCGTCTTGGGCGTGGGACTCCAGGAGAGGCCGAGCCGGGGCTGGATGTTGGTCTTGTCTATGTATCGCAGCCCGTTGGGCAGGCCGACTGCCGAGTTGAGAACAAACTGGTTCTGGAAGTTGACCTGCGAGTTGTTGACGAAATCGACCCAGCCGGAGGACAGCTTCTCGTTCTGGTCGTAGACCAGCTTGCCGTAATTCGGCGAAGACTTCATGTAATCGAAGTTGCCTAGCTGATTGGTGGCGTCCTGGAAGGGCGTGTTCAGTTCGTCGCGCAGGCCGATAGTCACGGTGAGATTGGGGCGCAGTTTGTATTCAGTCTGGCCGAAGAAGTCGTAGTGGTAGCCGAACGGCTTGCCGTCCGGTCCGTTTTGCGCCTGGTCAGCCTCGTCCAGGTAGCCCTGAACAAACTGCGCGGCCGCGCAGGCGTCGGGATAGAGTTTCAGCTCGGCGGCGGGGCACACCTGATCTCCGGTGATGTAGTAGTCGCCGTATTCGTCGCCGACTTCAAAGGTGATGTTGTCCTGGTAGTTCAAGCGCCGCCAGTCGCCGCCGAACTTGGCGTTGAATTTGCCGTGGGTCCAGGAGAGGTTGTCGCCCACCTCCCAGATGCCGTTCTTCTGATCGCGCGGATGCCCGAACTGGTTGGTCGCCTCGCCCATCAGGTTGGCTACATAGAAGACAGGGACGCCGCCCAGCCCGTTCACCGGCGATCCGGGGAGCCCCTTGATGCCCAGCGCGGCGATGATGGAGTCGCCTTGCGATGCCTGCGGGTAGGTGTAGGTCAGGTTGTACCGGGTGTAGCCGCCGCGCAGTTCGTTCACCATGTTGGACTTGATAATCCAGTTGTAGGAGATGGCCACGTTGGTGGCGCCGGTGATGGTCGAGAAGGTGCCCATATCCGGGTTGTAGCTGGTGTCGCCCACCGCCCCCAGAGCGCCCTCCGAAGTGGCGTCGCTACCCGTGCTGGTGATGTCGTGTTGTGTCACCCGGCCAAAGACGTGATGCTTGGCCGAGAAATTGTAGTCCAGGCGGCCGTCGTAACCATTGGCCGTGTAGGTGCCTGGCCACGTCATATTCAAATTGTTCCCCGTGCTGTCGATATTGGAACTGGCCGCATTGGATCCGGCTGGCGCAGGGAAGAAATCCGTGATGATGGTTGCCGAATCCGCATTCACCGGAATCTGGTTGCCGCTCACCGGCTTTCCGGCAGGAGTGTACAGTTGCAGGCCGGGGACACCGGAGAAGTTTCCGGAGGCCCAGGCGGCGGGCATGGTCTGGGTTGCGATCAGCGTGTCCTGGTCGAGGCGCACTCCTTCGTAATCGAAGTAGAAGAGCAGCTTGTTCTTGACGATGGGGCCGTCCACCGAGGCGCCGAAGGTGTTGGCGCTGAGGGTGGGATTGAAGAGGCCGATTCCATCCGTGGCGTTCCAGTCCTTGTTGGTGAAGTACCAGAAGCCGCTGCCGTGGAATTGGTTGGTGCCGCCGCGGGTCACAACGGTGAGGTCGGTCGGCTGGGCAAACTCCGCGCTGTTGCCCGCCGTATTGACGCGGAATTCGGCGATGCCTTCCACCGACGGAAAGAGGTTGGTGCTGGGTCCGCCCTGGCGCACGGACTGGATGGAGATGCCGTCGAGTGAGAAGGACGTGGCGGTCGGCAGTTGCCCTGAAAACGTCAGGTTGCCGCCCTGATCCTGGCTGACGCCAGGAGAGACAGCGGCGGCTTCAATGGGACTGGGCGCGTTGGAGGCGCGGAAGTTCAACGCCAGCGACCCGATCTCGACCCCGGACATGGAGGTAGACTCGGTGAGGTCTTCACTCAGCACCGACTGGCCGCCATCCACCACCACGGTCTGTTGCACGCCCTGCACTTCCAGACGAATGTCCGAGCGCGCGGTCTCGCGAGCCAGCACAACGACGTTTTTGTCCTCCGTTGACGCGAAATGCGCCGCCGATGCCGTGATTGTGTACTGGCCCGGATCGACGTTCAGGAACCGGTATTCTCCTTCGCTGTTTGTGGCCACGCCGCGGGCATCGCCGGTGGCCTGATTCTGCGCCTTCACCTTTGCGCCATCGACGACAGCGCCGCTTGGGTCGGTCACCCTTCCGATGATCGTTCCGTAGGTTGACTGCGCGGCGATCTTCGCGGTTAAAAACAGACCGCAAAGCGCCAGTAGGCAAAACAGGGATGTTTTGGGAAACAGCTTCACAGCGCTTTTCAAGTTCCTCTCCTTCGCTTCGACGGTAGCCAAAGACCGCTCGGAACGGCCGATATACGCGCCACTCAGAGACGGCGCCTGACATATGGTTGAGACCTGGCCCGTACCTCACTTCAGAAACGGATGGCTTAATAAAGGACTACTCCGCGATCGCCTGTAACTTGTCCTGGGAGAGCCTCTGATTGCGGAATGCAATGAGTTCTCGCAACGGCCCACTCCAAGTCACGTTGCGCCGAGCTGCATTTGTTGAATACACTGTCGCTGGCAAACATGATGCTTCGGTGAATGCCCGGTAAAACTTGGGTAAACGTCGGCATGAAGTGGCATTCTGGCGAAGCGAATCATGGGCCTGACAAAGGAATGGGAACCTGTAGGAAATCCGTGCCGTGAAGGCATCGATGCCCAGTCCCAGCGACAATCTCTGCCTCTGCCACAGATAGCTCGTCTTGATCGAGTTCACTCTCAAGCGGCAAGCACGATTGGCTCCTCGACGAATCTTGAATGCAAAACCAACCACAAAGGCATCTACAACCGGCGCAAATGAACCGGTCTTACATTTGAACAGCGAAACTGGATGCGCTACACATCTGCCTGATTCAACGGTAGATCGGAATTTTGACAAGGAGAAACTGGTTACATGGGCGTTTTTCGATACCTATCTGCTAGCAAATACGGTAAGCTATTTGATTTCTTCTAACTGAACGCCGATGGTCATGGATGTCAAGTAATCTTGAGACTCAAGGACGCCTTGATGACTATGAACCTTCTGAACAAGCTCTCGCAGTCCAAAAGGATGAAACTGCCAGATAGAGTTTTCAGCCTTCGCGCAAAGAAACTGAAGTGACATGTCAGCTGGAATTCCGTTGGGCGCGCGCCTCTTTCACCATATCTATGAACCTGTGAGCCAGCTCATGAATACGCTGTTTTTGGCGATGACGCAAAGCCTCTTTGGGCAGCTGTTCCGTACCCACGCCGATTGCACTTGCGCCGGCGAGGATAAAGTCAAATGCAGTCAACTGATTCACGCCTCCAGTAACAATCAAAGGAATCTGCGCGAGCGGCACTTTCAGTGCGCGGACGTAATCAGCGCCGCCCATGGGAGCTGTCGGGAGTGTTTTGACGAAGTCCGAGCCTGCCTTCCATGCCGCAATGATCTCGGTTGGCGTCAGAGCCCCTGGAAACACAACGACACCGGCCTTCCTTGCATAGGCCACCACCTCGGGAACAAATCCCGGGCTGGTCAGGAATCTTGCGCCGGCGTCGATGCAACGCTGTGCAGACTCTTCATCGAGTACGGTGCCGGCACCCAAGTTCTGCTCCAAGACCCCCAATCTACTGCTCGGCTTTCCTGCCCGGCTTTCCCCGGAATCCATGCACGTGCTCCCGGACGTATCCCAGGAGGGGTCCTAGGGATTCAAAGGCGTGGTTCGGAACACGGCTTTGGCGCGGATGCGCTCACTGGCGCGGCGGTGGTTGATTAATGTGAGGGCCAAACGGGCTACGGACGAGGTAGGGCAGGCAGTTGCCCGAATTGTGTCCCTCTGTGGTGAAGGCCAGTGTTGATTCTGTTAGCTTTATGCTGGGATTGGATCCCAAGCCGCCATCCGGATCGAGTCCTTTCGCAGCGTGGTGAGCCCGTGCTTGCCGGGTTCCCAGAAAAAACCTCAAAATAATACTTGACATCGTACACTGTGTATAATACAGTATGTAAAGTACAGTGTATGAGGTACAGCATGACCCTCACCGAGAACCTCTTTGAGAACCTTCGCCTGGAGCTGCGGCGCGGCTGCCTGACTTTGGCGGTGCTGGCGCAGCTTCGCCAGGAGCACTACGGCTACACCCTGCGCAAGGCCCTGGCCAAGCGCGGCCTGGAGATTGACGAAAGCACGCTCTACCCGCTGCTGCGGCGCCTGGAGGCCCAGGGACTGCTGACCAGCGAGTGGCGCGAGGAAGACAAGCGCAACAAGCGGTTTTACCGCCTCTCCAGCGACGGCCAAGCAATCTTCGCGCAGTTGTTCGAGGAGTGGCAGGCCATCAATGCAGCGATTCACCTGACCATCGACAACATTCAGTAAGCAGAAAAGGAAAGCGCCATGGAACTTCTCGATCGTTACTTGCAAGCCGTTAAGAAGCACCTGCCGTGGGAGCGGCAGGACGACATCGTCGCCGAACTGCGGGCCAACCTGGAAGCGCAGCTTGAGGACAAGGAGGCTGAGCTGGGCCGGCCGCTCACCGCGGGCGAAGCGGAGGAGTGGCTCAAGCAGATCGGGCCGCCGATCCAGGTGGCCGCGCGCTATATGCCGCAGCAGTACCTGATCGGGCCGGCCCTCTTCCCAACCTACTGGTTTGTGCTGCGACTGGCGGTCTTCTGGGTCACGGTTGCTTACTCGATCGGAGTCGCGGTGCAGATTGCCGTAAGGACCCCCAGCTTGACGGCCGCCCTTGAAGGAGTGCTTCGTGTGCCGGAGGTACTGCTGACGACTGCCGCGTCGGTTACGCTCATTTTTGCCGTGATCGAGTTTTTGGCTACACGCTACCCAGGGAGATGGCCCCTGCCCGTGGCTCGATCCGCCGACTGGACGCCCAGCACCCTGCCCCCGGTGGATAAGGAAGCTGTGAGCGGTCAGAAGCCGCGCAGCTACGCTCACGCCGTGGCCGAAGCGATCTTTGGCTTTCTCGCTCTGGTGTGGCTCTTGCTCGTCCCCGATCATCCGTACCTGCTGATGGGGCCAGGCGCAGCCTACATGCAGGGTTCGCCCTTCCAGTTGGCGCCGGTCTGGGTTCCCATCTACTGGTGGGTGGTGGGGCTGAACGTCCTGCAACTGGGATGGCGCGCGGTGGACCTGCTGCGCGGAAGCTGGCGGGGGCCGAGGAGCGCGCAGCGAAACACGGTGCAGGCCTTGGGGCTGATTCCGCTGCTCCTTCTGCTCAACGTCCGCAATCATGCATGGGTCGTGCTCAGCCATCCGGCGATGGACCAGGCCCGTTATGGCGCGGCCCTGGACGGGATCAACAAGGGAATCTACCTGGGCGCGTCAATCCTCTGCGCTCTCGCGGTCCTGCAGTTGGTTTGGGAGATCGGCCGGATGGGTCTGAATGTCTATCGCAAGCGCGCGGCGGCGATGCGGTAATCGCGGATCGCGCGCCGCGCCGGGAGCCTGGCCGTGTGAGCAGGTTCTGGAGCATTTTCACTGGTGCTGCAATGTTTGCACTCTGCTATCCCACCCTAGCCGCAAAGACAACGACGCGGCGAGGGTGGGGCACCCATATCTTTACACTGTCCGTGAAGATGCTTTAGATCGGATGCGGGGTGGTGTTGTGGGCGTCGGTAACGTTGTCGGGCGCGTCCGAGAAGGACTTGCCCTCTCCGTAAGCGAACTTCTGGAACCGGGAGCCGGTCTTGCGGATAGCATCGTGCCAGCCATCGTCCCAGGTAACCTGCGCCTCGCCGTCTACATACACCCACTTGCCGTGCGTGCTGCCGATCGACTTGCGAGCACTGCCATCGTCGTAAAGGGTGATGAAGAAGTTGCTTCCGTTGCCGTCGCCGACTTCCCATTTGCCCAGATAGCGGCCTCGCGAGGGCAGGTTGGCGGCGGGCGCGGTCTCAGCAGCGGCTGCCGGGGGAGCGGGGAACTCGATCCGCTGAATATCTGAGAGATTGAAACTCTGTTGGCGGCCATCCTTGAAGACGATCACGAGTGTGGCCGGGCCGTTCTTGGCAGCCGGGGGGGTGGCGGCAACGGAGGCGGGGACCGTGAGACTTAGCAGTCCGGCCAAGCCGGCAACGCTGAGGAACTTCCGCATGAGATTCTCCTTGTGCAAAGAGCGGCGCGACGGTTAAGCGACCGCCAATCTCATCTACGCGTCGCGTGCGCAGTTTGTTCCCTTGGGGTTTCCATCTTTCAACCAAGATGACCGCAATAGGCATGGCGCGGGATTGCGCAGCGGCCTTCTACCGGGACGGCGTGGCACCGGCTCGGGGCGGGGAAGCGGCATACTCGTCGATGGCCTTGTAGGTTTCCTCGTTGCGCCGAATCGCTTCGACGTACTCCCGGGTTTGGGTAAACGGAATGGACTCGACAAATTCGTCGATGCCGCTGTAGGGGCCTGCAGACTGCCAGTCAACGACGCGCGAATCTCCGGCGTTATAGGCTGCCAGCGCGTATTCCTGCACACCGCCGAACTTGTCGAGCATCTGGCGGAGGTAGCGAGTGCCGAGGCGGATATTCATTGCCGGATCGAGCAGTTGGAAGGTCTCGAAATGGCTGATTCCCTCCTCGCGGGCCAATTGCTTGCCCACCGCGGGCAGCAACTGCATGAGGCCGTAAGCGTTGGCATAGGAGACGACTCTCGGATCGAACTCCGACTCCTGGCGAATCAGCGAGGCCACCAGGTAGGGATCGAGGTTGTTCTTTGCCGACTCAGCCTTGATAGTCTCCCACCACGGCTCGGGGAAGAGGATGCGCCAGTAGGCGAGCGGAATGGACTTGATGGAGGCCGTTGCGGCGTAGGGCAGAGCTCGCTTCAGAGCATGCATGGCGCGATACGTCTCGCCATAGGAGGCGTAGATCTGGGCCTCGGCCAGCGCGCTCCACGAAGCGGAGTCGGGATCGGCGGCGATCTCCTGCGCGATGTAGTCGTTCAAGCCGGCGTTAGCCAGCAGGCGCGCCTTGGCCAGGTGCGGGCTATCCGTGGGGAAGCTCTCGGCAAGCTGCGGCACCGGGACCGGCTGCAAGCGATCGAGTTGCGGCTGCGGCGCCGGCTGGGTGCTGCCGAGCGCGGCCAGCCGCTGCCGGGCCATTTGGGCATAGAAGAAGTGCTGGTATGCACGGACGAGCGTGCGGTAGTTGGCCGCGGCGCTGGCCGGCTTGTGGTCCTGGGTCTCGTAGAGGCGTCCGCGCCAGTAGATGGCGGAGGGGGTCTCTTTGTCATTGGGATAGAGGCGAATTTGCTCGTCGAAGAGGCGCTCGGCGTCGGCATAGAGCCCCTGGCGATAGCTGAACCAGCCCGCCCGCCAGTGCGCGGCTGCGGCGTTCGTATTGTCAGGGAAGTGCGTGGCCAGATAGCTGTAGTAATTCACGGCGGCGGGATAATCGCGGCGCAGCATGTACAGGTTGCCGCTGGAAAACAGCGCCTCGGCCAGCCACGGACTGTGGGGAAAGTCGGACTCCATGCGGGCGACAATCCGTTTCTGTTCCTCAAGATCGTCGCGGTTGCGGGCCAGCTCCATCAGCAGGTAGAGCCGGCGCGCGCCGTTCTCGTCTTTGCTGTCGTCTAGCGCCTCGGCTTTGGCGGTGGTGAGCCGCTTCAGCTTCAGTTCGCAGGCAGCCTCGGCGACGGCAAAGCCGTTGCGGGCCTGGGCATTCAGCCCGGCCGAGCGGGCCAGGGCGCGATATTGCTCCGCAGCCTCCTCGTAGCGATTGGCGTTGTAATAGGCATCGCCCAGGCTGCGCAACTCGGCCGCGGTCAGGCTCGACTCGGCGCCCATCGCCGTCAGCTTGGCGCGGGCAATCTGCGCCTCTGAGGCCAGAGGGTGGCCAAGAAGGAGCCGCTTGAAGATGCGCTCGGCATCCTGGGTCTGCCCCAGCGCGAGGGCGGCCTGACCCTGGGCAAGCTGGAAGCCAGGACGGTTGGCGGCAGCCGTGGCGGCGGCCTGCGCCAGCACCTGCTGAGCGGCTGCGGCATTGCCCATGGCCAGCAGTACGCTGGCCTCGAGTTCAGGCGCCTGGGAGACGAAGATGCTATCGGGATAGCGGCCCGCGAAGCCGCGCAACAAGGCCTCGGCGGAAGATTCGTTGCCCACTTCGTGGTTCGACTCGGCGCCCAGGAAATCCGCGTAGTCAGCCAGCTCCTGGCCTGCCTGGCGAGCCAGGCGGAAGTTGCTTTCGGCTTCCCCGTAGCGCTTGTCCAGCAGATAGGCGTGGCCCAGCGCCAGATAGGCGGCCGCAGCCGCTTCGCCGCTGTGCTGACGCGCGTATTTGGTTACGCCTTCGTAGGCGGCGGGCGTGCGCAGTGTGGCCAGTTGCTGGGCCATGGGGCGCAGCTCGGTCGAAGCCACGAAAGCCTGCCGGATGCGCGCGGTTCGCGCCCGCCGCGCCGCTCTGGTCGCGTGGCTGACGGGTTTCCTGGCCCTGCTGGTGGTAGTGCTCGCGGACTTCGAGGTCTTCGTAGCCGTTGAGGCAGGCTTCGTGGTCTTCTGCGCGGGCTTTGCGGCGGTCTTCTTCGGCGCGGAGGCGGCGGAGCTGGCCGGCGCGGTTGTCGTGCCGCCATTTGCCGAGCCGCCTGTCGATTGCGCGGCGGCCGGCAGAAGAACCATCAGCCAGGACAACAGAACGGCCGTGCAGCGGGAAGCCAGCCGTGGAGCGCGAGTTGGGGAGACCATGGACCTCATCTCTTCACTCTAAGCCGATTTCGAGCTGGCATGATTCGCGCGAACCAGTGACGTTACCGGCAAATATGCACAGTTAAATATCGATCTTGCTCAGGCGGATCGATGGTGCAGGCAGAGAATGCAGAAGATCTGGCTTTGTAACAGGGCACGACTTCAGTCGTGCCGATTGCAGCCCCTATCGAGTTTCGGCTTTAGCCGCTGCTAACGCGCAAGCGGTTGAAAATAAATATAGCAAGGGCTAAAGCCCAACCCCTTTTCCTCTCGCATTTTCGGCACGACTGAAGTCGTGCCCTGTTACAAAGCCTATTCTGCCAGCGTCTTGCGGGAGTGCAGGAGCTGAACTGATATTCATCTTTGTACGAATATGCGGCGCACTCGCTCCGCGCGTCGCAGCCGCTCACTCGCTCCGCAACCCGAAGAGGGCGAGTTTTGGGTCTCCGCGCCGCTCGCGGATCATTTCGGCAGCGGCACGGAGCCGGTGACGGTAAAGCTGGCTTCGGACTTGGTTTCAGTCTCCTGGGGCTGGGCGGAGGCCAAGGTTAGCGAATACTTGCCTTCGAGAATCGCCCGGTTGCCCTGATTGTCTACGCTCGATAGCGCCCGTGGATCGAGGGTGATGGAGACATCCCTGCTCTGGCCGCCGGGAATGGTGACGCGCTGGAAGCCGGCCAGCGATTGGATGGGGCCGTCCGGTTGCGGGGTCTTCAGGTAGGCTTCGACCACCTCATCGCCGTTGAGGGCGCCGGTATTGGTGACGGTGACGGTCGCGGTCAGCGGATCGCCGGCCTTGAGCGTGGCGTTGGCGGGATCGATAGAGAGCTTGACGGGGCTGTACTTGAAGGTGGTATAGCTGAGGCCGTACCCGAAGCCCCACAGCGGCTTGCCCTGGAAGTAGCGGTAGGTGCGGCCCTTTGAGCCGGTCTTGAAGGCGTAATCGGTGAAATCCGGCAGGCCGTCGAGCGAGGCGTAAAAGGTGACGGGCAGGCGGCCGGCGGGGTTCGACAGGCCGGCCAGGGTACGGGAAATGGCTTCTCCGCCCGCGACGCCGGGATACCAGGCTTCGAGAACCGCATCGGCATGCTGGCTGGCCCAGTTGAGGGCGACGGCGCTGCCGCTTTGCAGAACCACGATGAGCGGCTTGCCGGTGGCGGCCACGGCTTCAAGCAGCTTCTGCTGGGGCGCGGGCAGGTCGATGCTGGTGCGGTCGCCGCCGTTGAAGCCGTCGATCTTGATCCTCATCTCTTCGCCTTCGAGCTGCGGCGAGAGGCCGACAAAGGCGACCACGACATCCGACTCCTGGGCGCGGGCCACGGCTTCGTCGAGCTGGGCCTGGGCCGGAGCTTCCCACTTCAGGGTGAATCCGCCTCCAGCTTCGTCGCCGGAGTGAGAGTACTCGACGCGTATGTCGTGCGGCTTGGTATCGGAGAAGTCGACCGGGATGGAAGGCACTCTGGAGAACTTCATGATGGGCGGCGAGGTGGGCGAGGCGCCGGGCGCTGATTTGAAGTCGCCCATGACGGAGACGTCCCTGGCCTGGCGCAGGCTGCCTTCGCCAAGAACCTTGCCGTCGAGGACAAAGCGGAAGGATTCAGCGGGCGACCAGGGGAAGCTGTCGCCGGATTCCAGGGTGAAGACGTAGTGGCCGGGCGCGGGAACGGTGATTGTGCCGGTCCAGCGAACGGAGTAATTGTAGGTTTCAAGCTGGGGCACGGGCCGGGCGCTCTCCCAGTCGGTCTGGACGGCGGGCTGGGTGAGTGTGGCCACCGGGCGGCCGGTCCAGTCGGGGGTGGCGAAAAACTCGGTCTTGAGTCCCTGATTGAGGCCGAAGGCCGTGCGCGGCACGGGAACGCCAGCCCCGGCAGCCAGCGTGGAGCCTTGGGCATAGAGGACGGGAGAGCTGCGGAACTGGTTGATCATGCCTTCCAGCGGCGTGACCGGAGCGACGGGCGTGCCCACGTAGTTGCCCAGAATGGACGACAGCAGGTCGGCGGTGGGGCCGACGACGGCGATGTGGCCGGGCGCGGTTTTGAGCGGCAGCACGCCGGTGTTCTTCAGCAAAACGATGCTTTCCTCGGCGGCTTTCCGCGCGGCTTGGCGATTCTGCACCGAGCCGGCGACGGAGGGCGGAATTCTGTCCAGCGGGCTCGAGCCCTGCGGATCGAAGAGACCGAGCTGGAAGCGAGCCGTATAGAGGCGCTCGGCGGCCTGCGTTACCAGGTCTTCCGAGACCAGCTTCTGGCGAACCGCATCCGCCAGGGTGTTGAAGCCGGGAGCCCAGATACTGCATGAGAGGTCGGTTCCGGCCTCAATGGCGAACGCGGCGGAATGGGTGATATCGGGGGCCTTTTTGTGACCCTGGTTCACGTCCACGATGGCGCCGCAGTCGGAGACGACGAAGCCCTTGAAGCCCCAGGCGTCGCGAAGGTGGTCCTTGAGAAGCATCTTGTTGGTGCAGGCCGGCCAGCCGTCAATGGAGTTGTAGGCGCACATGACCGACTGCACATGGCCCTCGGTGACGGTGGCGCGGAAGGCGGGCAGATAGGTCTCTTCCAGGTCGCGCGGACTGGGGTCCACGTTGAAGCCGTGGCGCATGGGCTCGGGCCCGCTGTGCACGGCAAAGTGCTTGCTGGTGGCCACCGCGCGCAGGTGGTTCAGGTCCTCGCCCTGTACGCCGGTTACAAAGGCTACGCCGAGCCTCGAGGTGAGAAACGGGTCTTCGCCGTAGGTCTCCTGGCCGCGGCCCCAGCGGGGATCGCGGCAGATATTGATGTTGGGCGACCAGAATGTGAGGCCGTAGAAAATGCGGTGATTCCCCTGCCGCTGCGCCTGGTTGTACTTGGCGCGGGCCTCGGCGGAGATGACGTTGCCCATGGCGCGAACCATGACCGGATCCCAGGTGGCGCCCATGCCGATGGCCTGCGGAAAGACGGTCGAGTATCCGGCGCGGGCCACGCCGTGCAGGGCTTCGTTCCAGGTCTGATAATCCGGAATGCCGAGGCGGGGGATGGCGGTGGCCCAATCTTCCAGTTGAGATGCTTTCTCATCGAGCGTCATCCGGCCCACCAGGTCGTGGGCGCGTTCCGCCGCGGGGCGGGACGGGTCCAGAAACACCGGCTTCGCTTCCAGATTCGTTTCTGGACTCCCATTCTGGGCTGAAAGTGTCAATGCTCCAACATAAGCCAGGGCAAAATACAAAAGAAAAAGCCGGCGATACGGCATCTTCCGTCCTCCTATGATTCCTGTGCCGGCGGTCTCTTCGCTCTGCATTGGGAGATCCGCGAATTCAACTGAAAAGGGGCACGCAGGGAGTCTCCCCGCGTGCCCATTGTATCCCGGCGAACGGAAGCCTCGACACGCGTGGATTACTCCACCCACAGCGCGCTGGTGATGATGCGCGGATAGTAGCGGCTGGCTTTGCCTTCGCCGGAAACGATCTGGTCGCAGCAGGCCCAGTAGGAGCTGCCTACAACCTGCCAGTTGACGTGAGCGGCATCCGCCTGGCGAAAGACCTCGGCCACCTTGGGATCCGCATCGAGATGGAAGACCTTGCGGGTAACGTGCATGAAAATGGAGATCTTGCTCATCCATGAGTTATTGCTGGTCGAGGAGAGCTTGATGCCGCCATCGGCAAACAGATTGCGCCGCTCGGGATCGAGCAACAGATTGCGCGTGTGCTCCTTCAGAACTTCGAACATGCGCTTTTCAGAGGGAAATGCGTAGATCTGCTCCAGCGTGCAGCCGGCAAACCCGGTGTTCACAAAGTAGAGCGGATAGACGCATCCCTCCACCGCGGGCAGAATGCGGCTGGAGTAGCCGGGGTTGGACTTTTCGAAGATCGCCGGAAGCACGCCGTCAACAGCCTGATCGCAGACCACCGAAGCTACTTTGGCGGCCAGCTCTTCGCAGCGGGCTTTGCCGGCGGTGTCGCCCAGTTCGCGGAACATCAGCGCCAAGGACTTATAGGTTGCCCAGGTCTTTACTGCAATGTAGATGTTATTGCGGGTCTGCGCCAGCGAGTGATCGAGCGAGTCGTAGGTCGTGATCTCCTGTCCGCCCGCGCAGCGCGTGCTGTCGAACTGCGCAAATCCAACGTCGCCGCTGCGGTTGATCATGCTGCTCAGGCAGGCATCCACCACGGCCTGGTTGCGCTTGAGCCACGCGATATCGCGGATCTTGGCCACGTAGCAGCCGGCGGTCAGAACCCAATTGCAGAGCTGCTCCACCGTCATGTAGCTGAAGCAGCCGGTCAGATTGGCCAACTCGTAGCTGCTGCGGCCCTTGGGCGAGAAGTTGTTGTGCGCGCCCATGTCATGGCAGAAGCTGAGGCCGCCGGGCTTGGTGTCGTAGGGGCGGTTGAGCTGAGCCTCGTCGGGCGGCGGCGGGGCCTGCGAGGGATCGATCTGCATCGTCTCGGCTGAAGGCGCGAACTCCGCTTTGTAAACCTTCACTTCGTCGTTGTAGCTGTAAAGACGGACAAAGTTATCCAGCAGATTGCGCACCAGCCAGGGATTGTGGTCGAGCTCCCAGAAGGCGTGATCGACGGAGAGGTCGAGCGTATTCATCATGCAGTACTCGCCCTCGTTCACAACCCAGAAAGGCTTGTCATTGACATCGAGCAACTGCGTGCTGCCGTAGTAACTGTGGGTGGCGTGCGCAATCAGGAAGCGCTGGTCGTCCGACAGCGCGGCGCTCTCCAGCTTGCTATCGAGCGCCTTGGCTGATGCGATGATCCTGGCGGAGTTGTCGAGCGCCGTCTTCAGTACGTCGCCGAGCCCCTTGAAGTAGCGGGTGTAAAGATAGCGGCCGTCGAGTCCGTTGGTCTGGAAGCCTTCCAGATAAGAACCGAGCGCGATCGTGATTCCATACTTTTTCCCCGCCGGAACTTCAAATCCGAATCCGGGACAGGAACCCAGCAGGTGAACCGGATTGTGGCGCTCGCGCACCCCGTCGCTGGCAGACCAGCGCATGAAGACGAAGGGCCGATCCTCGACCTTCACCCCGTCTTCGGAAGTGGTGAAATCACGGAGTTCGGCTGCGCCGCCAGCCTCGCGGCGGAAGGCGAAGGCCAATCGGCCGCTGCCCAAATCGTCGTTGAGAATCCGGCTGCCGGGGCGCGCGTGATTCAGAGCGAACATCGCTGTCTTGACCGTGGCGCCAGCGGTGTTATCCAGTTCGAGCCGGGCGATGACGGCAGGCAGCAGGCCCTCGCGCATCCGGTCATTGTTTGCTACAGCGGGATCGGGAATTGCGCCGAAGGGGGAATAGACTGAAAAGCTCAGTCCCTCCACTGCCCACTGATCGCTGGCCCAGCCGTAGGAGCGCGACATTTCACCGCCGCGGAACGGCACGGCGTCAGGCTTGACGTTCTGCTCGGCGGGACCAGCCTGCTCCACCAGAAAGGCGTCGGCGGAACGGGCCACCGCGGCCGTGTAAAAAGGCAGGCACTTCAAAGTGGCATCGGAATAGCGATCGCCTTCCTTGAAGCCGATGAAGACTTCCTGATCGCCCGGTTGTCCGATTTGCAAGCCAATTCCGCCGCGGGTTCCGAAGTTGCCGCAGGTAAAGCTCATGAATGCGCCCATGGGGGAATGCTGAGCGTTGAAACCCAGTTGGCAGGAGAGCGGTGCAGGTTTGGTCATCGTGGAACCTCGGTGGAATTCTTACTCATCCGGTTAAACAGTCTCGTCAACGGTATCGAGCCCAGGGTGGCAGGCTGCGGTCGTTCGCCAACACTATTCGAAGCCTTCCAGCCAAAGACGGCCAGGCAGATTCCATGCGGTGGACCTCCAGCCGACGGGTGGCGCGGATACGGCATGATTGTAGCGTTTCCCGGCTCCTCGTGGATAGAGTCTCAGAGGAAAATACTTCTTTGGTTTTGCACTTGCCAACTCATGGAGTAATGCGATTTACTTTGGTGGAATCGAACAGAGTTCCGGTGGAGTTCCAGATCGGGTCCGCTCCCTCGGGGCGCTGACGCCGACCACTCTTCCAGCGAAAGCGAGTAGAAGCCGATGAGCGGTGCAAGCACCAAACTCTCCTTCGGAGAAAAGTTCGGATACGGCCTGGGCGACCTGGCCGCCAACCTCGTCTTCCAGACGGTGATGGCTCTGCAACTGATTTTCTACACCGACACCTTCGGCCTGACGGCGGCCCAGGCGGGAACCATGACTCTCTTCGTCGGACTGGGAGCAGCCGTCTTCAATCCCGTCATGGGAGTGATCGCCGACCGCACCAAGACCCGCTGGGGCAGATTCCGCCCCTGGCTGTTGTGGACAGCTATCCCCTTTGGCGTGATCGTCATTCTGACCTTCACCACGCCCAATCTGAGCCCTTCATCCAAGCTTATCTATGCTTGGGTTACTTACCTCCTGCTGCGTCTCGTCTATACGGCCAACAATGTGCCCTACGCTTCGCTAACAGGCGTGATGACCGACGACCCCAACGAGCGGACCAGCATTGCGTCCTACCGCCAGCTCTTCGCCAACGGCGCGGGCTTCATTGTACAGAGCCTGGCGATTCCCATGGTGGCCATCCTGGGGCACGGCAATAGCGCCCACGGCTTCCAGAGGACGATGGGGCTTTTCTCGGTGATCGGCGCCGTGCTCTTCGTGATTGCCTTTGCCGTGACCAAGGAGCGCATCGAACCCGATCCGCAGCAGGAGACCTCGGTCATGCGGGATCTGGGCGATTTGATGAAGAACGGCCCGTGGATCGTGCTCTTCGTGCTGACGAATTTCTACTTTGCCGCCCTGGCGATCCGCGGCAGCATGATGCTGCCTTACTTCAAATACTGCTCCGGCAATGAGTTTCTCTTCAGTTGGTTCAACGGCTTCGGATTGACAGCGGTTCTGATCGGCGTAGCCTGCTCGACCGCTTTGACCAAGCGCATCGGCAAGCGCACGCTGTTCTTCTGGAGCATGTTGCTGACTGGCGTATTCAGTGTTTCGTTGTTCTTTATCCCGGCGACTGCCACAGTGCCGATCATTACTCTGGAAGTTTTGCGCCAGTTCGCCTTTGGCTGCTCAGGCCCGGTGCTGTGGGCCATGATGGGCGATGTGGCCGACTACGGCGAATGGAAGACCGGACGCCGCGCCACTGGCACCGTGACTTCGGCGGTGGTCTTTGCGCTTTGGACTGGACTGGCACTGGGCGGCGCCCTCGCGGCCTGGCTTCTCTCCTACTTTGGCTATCAGGCCAACGTCGCGCAGACCGAACACGCGCTCTTTGGTATCCGCTGGATCGCCTCGGTCGTCGCAGGTGCGGCATTCCTTGCCGTTGCGGTTTGCCTGCTCTTCTACCGCATCGACAAGAAATTGAATTTGACCATCTCCAACGAATTGGCTGAGCGGCGCAAGGGCTTTTCAGCCCCAGCCTCGTAATGCGGAAAGCTCTTCGGCCTTCGCCCACATCCGCTGGGTGCCCCATCCTTGCGACTTCTTTTCGTCGCAAGGGTGGGAAACATCGAACCCCAACCTGCCCCGTTCCCAGGGAGTATCCAAA
This sequence comes from Occallatibacter sp., assembly GCA_050014455.1. Lineage (GTDB taxonomy): Bacteria > Acidobacteriota > Terriglobia > Terriglobales > Acidobacteriaceae > Telmatobacter. The sequence continues at coordinate 11,239 of JBEKDH010000007.1, read as the reverse complement.
AATGACGATTCGACGTTTTGCAGTTCTCGTTGCAATCCTTGCCGCTAGCTTGGCGATCGCCGCGCAGGCCCCCACCACGCTCAAGGACGCTTACGGCGGTTCCTTCTATGTCGGCGCGGCCATCAACACCGCGCAGATCACCGGGAGCGATGCTCGCGGGGATGCCATTGTCGCGGCCCAATTCAACTCCATCAGTCCCGAAAACGTGCTCAAGTGGGAGCAGGTTCATCCCCAGCCGAGCGTCTATACCTTCGATCTGGCCGACAAGTACGTCGAATTCGGCGAGAAGAACCATATGTTCATCGTCGGCCATAATCTGATCTGGCATAGCCAGACTCCGGATTGGGTTTTTGAGGACGAGAAGGGCAGTCCGCTCACCCGCGAGGCCCTGTTGAAGCGCATGCACGACCATATTGCTACGGTCGTGGGGCGCTACAAAGGGCGGATTCAAAGCTGGGATGTGGTGAACGAAGCCCTGAACGAGGACGGCACCCTGCGCCAGTCGAAGTGGATGAAGATCATCGGGGAAGACTATATCGTCAAGGCATTCCAGTACGCCCACGAGGCCGATCCCCAGGCCGAGCTGAACTACAACGACTACTCGCTTGAAAACGAGGCCAAGCGCAGTGGCGCGATCGCTCTGATCAAGAAGCTTCAGGCCCAGGGCATACCTGTTGCGGTGGTGGGCGTTCAGGGCCACGACAGTCTCGATTGGCCCTCCGCCGAATTGGAAGACGCGACGATTACCGCTTTCGCCAAGCTGGGCATCAAGGTGGCGATTACGGAGCTCGACATCGACGTATTGCCGCCTGTGGTGCGGGGAAGCGCCGATGTCTCCCTCAGCGTGAAGGCCGATCCCAAGCTCAACCCCTACGCCAACGGCTTGCCCGATGCGGTGCAGAAGGCATTGGCGAAGAAGTATGCCGATCTCTTTGCCGTCTATCTGAAGCATCGCGCCGTGATGAGCCGGGTGACCTTCTGGGGCGTAACCGACGGCGATTCGTGGAAGAACAACTGGCCCGTGGTGGGACGCACCGACTATCCATTGCTCTTCGATCGCGCCGGACAGCCCAAGCCGGCCTTCGATGCGGTAATCCAGCAGGCGGCGCGGCCTGCGCAGTAGTGAACGTCCGCCGCCCTGAACTTTTCGTCGGACAGACCGCGCAGATCGGCGTAGCGCCTGACGCCGGCTTTTCTGCCTCGCCCGAGGCAGTACGGGAACCACGCATCACCCCGCCACGTATTCTGAATGCGAGAGCAGAGCAAGGAGAACCGGCCATGAGCAGCCAGCCCTATCCCAATCCGCAAGCCATCTTTCAGATGCAGTATGAGTCGGTGCGCCGCGACGAGGTCGTGGGCATTCTGCTGGCGCTCTTTCTGGGCGGTTTCGGCGTTCACCACTTCTATCTGCGCCGCACGGGCCTGGGAATCCTCTACCTTTGCCTCAGTTGGACGCCGATTCCGTGGGTTCTCGGCTTTATCGAGTGCTTCTTCATGCCGATGAGGGTGCGCGAGTTCAATGCCATCCAGGCCATGGGGATTGCGGCCGCGCTGGGCCTGCCGATGCCGGCATGGAGCCAGCCCTTCAGCGTGACGGTGAACATCCCGCCCGCTGCCCAAGGCGGACAAGCCGGGCAAGCAACGACGCTCATTGCCTGCGGCCGCTGCGGCCAGACCAACCCGCCCAGCGCGCGCTTCTGCTCTGGGTGCGGCGCGGCGCTGTGAGCGCGGAGCGCCGGAAAGGAATCGGGCGTCCGTTTCCGAGTCACCCGTTACGCTGGGGCAACCCTGGCCTTGAAAGCCGGCGGCGCTTCCGCAGTCCGTTCCATGCTTGCTTCCATGCTCATCGACAGCTCGTTCCATGCGATGCGGTAGGGCGGGCATCCCCGGCACGGCTGTTATTGCCAACCGACCCTCGTCGCAGCCTTGACTTGCAAAACTCGACCGCATCTCAGGCTCTAGTTCCTGGGGATGGGTAAGAGGAGAGGTTAAACCGCATCGGCCCGCACGCGCGCTCCGGCTGCCTCCGGTGGCTTTAATCCCTTGAAGACAAGCCAGAAACTCAATGCTATATCGAAGAGACCCATCGGTGTATCGAACCATCCCAGGCCAACGATCGTGTCGAATCTGGGGAACATAATGAAGACAAAGGTGCAGGCCACGGCAAACGCGGACGAGACCACGCCGAAGGCGGCCAGCGCCCGGGGGATATAGCGGGACTTGAACCACAGGCAGGCGCAGACTGTGGATGCCAATCCCCAGAACAGCAGGCCAACGTAATAGTAGTCAAAGCACCGGTGGAGATAGAAGCTCGCCACCGCCTGCAATCGCTCCGGTCCAAACGCTTGCAAGGAATCAGCGCCATGGATCAGCCGCAGAGCGTCAAAGAGATTGAGTGTAATACCCAGCCACATGAAGACCCATACGAGCCACCAGAGGGCCGCAAGCAATGCAAAGCCGCGGCTGACCGGCCTTAGAACCACGTACAGCGCAGTGACAAGCACGATGAGGGATACACAATAAAACAGGTATCCTGCTATTCCGGCGCGGAAGAGTTGTTCTTGCGCCAGGATATTGCGAGCGGTATCAGCTGCGTTGTCCGTCAGCAGGCGGCCGAGGATACCGTAGCGGGTGTAGACCACGGCTACGAAAGTGACGAGGTAAGCAACCCCCACTACCTTTGCAGCCGATCGCTGTGAACTGTCGATTGTGCCGAGCGCCATTTCTTCACCTTTCAGGCTTTCGAGAATGGTGAACAGACCCTAACAGCCGCGGCCTGCCCCGTTTCTTCCCCGCCATAATTGGAGTTTCCAGCTTTTGATTTTGCAGCGAGTATAGTCCGTTGCGGCCGCAGCCAGGGGTGTGGAAATAAGGGCGCTCACTACCTCGAATCGGGTTCGACAGGGAGAACGCCCTTCACCATCAGGCAGGCTCGCCGGTTCCGCCGGTTGGCGCTCCGGAGCCGCACCAACGGGAGCGCATATCCTGGCGGAACTTCTCGCGCTCCTCGGGCGTCATCCGCTCCCAGTGCTCGGGCTTCCGCCCCCGCGGATTGCACTGATTGGAGCCGTGACCGCCAAAGCCTCCGAAGAGAATCCGGCAGAGGACCAGCAGTCCGAGAGCCTGCCAGAGGGTGATTTGCCGCCATCCGAAGAGCCCCGGCAGCAGCCAGTTCCATAGATGCATCACCACTTCGCCGAAAATCGCAACGAAACCTGCGACTGCCAGCGGGGCAACAAAAAAGATCCACTTGTTTCTCTTGATCCAGCCGTTTTCCATGGTAGTTCCTCATTTCCTCGTAAACTCGTCGTGAATGCTCTGCAATCGCTGGCGGAGATGAAGCACTGCGTAGCGCTTGCGCGAGAGCAATGTGTTGACGCTGACGCCGCTTTCTGCCGACAGCTCTTTGAAGCTGCGCCCCTCCAGTTCGTGGGCGACGAATACCTCGCGCTGCTCAGTGGGCAGCCCGGCGAGCGCAGAATCCATCTCATCGAGAAGCACCTTGCGGAGGTAAATCGCTTCCGGCCCGGCATCGGGCGATGGCAACAAATCTTCTATCTGCAGCAGCTCGCCCTCGTCGTCCAGGATCGCCGCGTCGGTGAAGGTCTCCGGCTTCTTCTTGCGGAAGAGGTCGGTGATGCGATTGCGCGCAACCCGAAAAAGCCATCCGGTTACGTAGTCGATCGGCATCAGCAGGCGATTGGCGACCACCAGTTCGAAGAAGACCTCCTGGAGAAGATCTTCCACGTCGGCTTCGTTTGGCACCCGCTTGCGGATGAAACTGCGCAGCCGAGATCGCTGTTCCGCGATGACTTCCGAGATTTGAAGGTCTTGCTCGATCATCGACGTAGCGCTCACCGGCTCATCCATCCATTTCTGTAGACGAACGGGGGCCGCGAATATTGTAGAGGCTCGAATTGGCGAAACGGGGAGGACGCCGCGCGGAGGCGGTAGAGAAATTGGGCAGTGAGGCGGCTTCTGGCGGCCGCTACATATTGGCGTGGCCCGACCGCATCGACTCGTTGAACTGCGGCTTGGTAAAGTTCAGAGCGGCTTCCAGCGTGGCCTGGTACTCCGGCGCCTTGGCCAGCAGTTGCGGAGTGGCCGCGGCAAACTCCCCATCCAGCACCAGCAGCCCCTCGCCGGCCTTGTTCCCGGCCATGCGCAGCAAATCCTCTTCCTTGGTGTTCAGGTACTGCGCGTCCCTGGGGTCGGCAATCCACACCGGCTTCCCCTCGCCCAGCACGCCGCTCAACCAGTAAACCTTGCGCAGCAAATACTCCAGCCGCTCGGCGTCGCTGGTCTCGGTGAACAGGAACTTCTTTTGCCAGCGGCTGTAGTAGCGTGTTGTCACCGGCACCGGCTGGCGGTTGCCGCTCTTGATGAACTCAAGCTGGCCCATATCCACCGTCTTGCGCACTGCGTTATAGACAAAGCTCTCCGCATAGGGCTGCTCCATCGAGGGCAGAATCTCAGCAAAGGTCAGCGTCACAGACGCGGCCACTTTGGCGTGCAGGTTGTGCGCCCCGCCGTCGACCAGCTGAACTTCGCCGTGGAGGATATAAGTGTCCGCACCCGAGGTCGAGCGGTGAAAGGGCCACTGGAACTGCCCGAAGGCCACCGGCAGTCCGCCCAGCGTGACGTAGCACTCGGGCCGCGGATTGCGCAGCCGCTTGGCCTCGGCCCCGAGGTGCGCCGTCATGGCCGGCAGCAAATGCAGCTTGTCGAAGACGAACTGCTCACTCAGCTCCAGCCGCAGCGCGCGCCCGTCAGGCTCGAAGCCGGCCAGGCCAAGCCGGAAGACCGCCGTGGGATGGCCGCGAAAGTCGCTGCCCGCAGTGGCGGAGAGCAGCGTAAGCCCGGCCTGCGCGGCCGCCGCCTCAATCGAGGTTACAAGAGTAGATTTCAATTCGTCCGTCATCGGTAGGGGAATCCTGCATTCGGAATCGTTGCGTCTTCATTCTAGTACCGCGACCTGGTGATTTCGTAATCGTGCCCATGAGCCTGGGTGCCCCAGGTCCCGTCCGCCGCGGCAGAGGATCTGGGAAACTAGAAATCTAAGCGGTCGCGGTATGAGTGTATTCCCCAAGCATTGCGAGAGGGCGCGGATCGCCGCCTGGAATGGCCACTTCTGCCGCAGCTCTCGCCTTTGCGGGCTGGAGCGTTCATTCTTGTGATAGAGGATTGAGACTTGGTCCACCCGCCAACCCCTTCGCCCGGCGACTCCGGGTCCGGACGCAATGCAGGCGCCACTGGCGCGCGCGGCCTGACCAGGGAGCAGGCGCGCGCCTGGGCGCTGGTGGCGGGATTTGCCGACGCCGGGCTGGTGGCGCTTCCTTATGCCGACGAGGCGAGGGACGCGGCGCGCCTTGAGGAGTGGGTGCGCGCGGGGCACGCGGGCACAATGAGCTATCTGACCCGGCGCGGCGAGGACGGGCAACTGGTGCGGTCGCGGGTTGCGAATCCGTTCCCATGGGCGCGCTCGGCGCTTTTGTGCTTTGCCACTTACAACAGCGCGAAGCCGCGCTCGACCGAACCGGTTGCGGAGGGCGCGGGATGGATCGCGCGGTACACGTGGTCGAGCCGGCCAGAAAAGGGAAATGCAGACGAAGGCGGCGAGCGGCGGCCGAGCGACTATCACCGGGTGCTCAAGAAGCGGCTGAGGGCGCTGGAGGCGCGGATTCGAGAGGAGCGCCTGCGCTCGGGGCTGGACGGCTTTGAGGCGCGCGGTTACGTGGATACCGGGCCGGTAGTGGAGCGGGCTCTGGCCACGGCGGCCGGCCTTGGCTGGACGGGGAAGAATACCTGCCTGATCCATCCCCGGCTGGGGTCGTTTGGATTCCTTGCGGTGCTCTTGACTTCGCTCGAAGTGGACGAGCCGGCACTGGCCGTGCCGGACCGCTGCGGAAGCTGCCGGCGCTGCCTGGACGCCTGCCCCACCGGGGCGCTGATTGCTCCCTACCAGATGGATGCGACGCGCTGCATCTCCTACCTGACCATCGAGCACCGCGGGCCGATTGCGGCGGAGTTGATGGAGGGGATGGGGCGGCAGGTCTTCGGCTGCGATATCTGCCAGGATGTGTGCCCGTGGAATTCGCCGCGGCGGACACCGATCGGCGCGGACCCCGAACTGGAGCCGCGGGATGAGTTGGTGAATCCCGCGCTGGAATGGCTGGGCGGGCTCGCCGAGCCTGAACTAGCCGAGGCGGAGTTCGAGCGCCGGTTCAATGGCTCGCCGGTGCGGCGGGCGGGGTTCGCTGGGCTCCGGCGGAACGTGGCCATCGCCATGGGAAACAGCGGGCTGGCGAGGTTTGGGCCGTGGCTGAAAACGTGGGCCGAGGCCGCGGACGAAGGGCTGCGAACGGCGGCCCGCTGGGCGCTCGAAAAGCTCGGCGGATCGAAGCCTTGAGGCGAGAGAAGCAGGAACGCGCCGGTTGCGCCTGTTCCAGCGGTGGGACGAGGACGGGGCCGCAGAGACTATCCTTGAAGAAACAGAGATTCGACGGCAGCGCGGCGGTTGGGCGCTTCCGCGCGCGACAGGCGCGAAGATTCATTTGCCAAAGCAACGGGAGTAGCACGTGGCTCAGGGTTTAGATTCCGGCGCGAACGGCGAGTCGGCGATAGCGATTTCCGGCACAATGAATGGGGTTGAGCCCGCTGCAAAGGCGAAGTGGTACCGCTGGCGCAGGGACGGCAAGGCGCTGGTCGCCTACCTGCTGGACAGCGAGGTGCATACCTTCGCCTTCAGCGTGGCGGCCAACGCCATCCTTTCGTTCATTCCCTTCATTGTGTTGCTTTACACGCTGGCTTGGCCGGTCTTCCATTCCGCGATGATGGTGAACGTCGTGAACGATATGGTGCGCTACTTCCTGCCCTCGAACCAGGATTTTGTCGCCAAGAATCTGGATTACGTGGCCATCTCGGCCTCGCGGCATGGTGTGCAGGCTTTTTCGCTGATCATGATTCTGGTGGCCTGCACGGGCATCTTTCTGCCTCTGGAGGTGGCTCTTAACCAGGCCTGGGGCGTGACCAAGAGCCGCAACTACCTGCACAATCAGGTCATTGCCTTTGGCCTTGCAGTCCTGATGGTGGTGTTGGGCATGGGCAGCGTCCTGCTGAACGCCGGCGCGCGCGATCTGCTGACTTTGATCTTCGTTCACGACACGAATATCAAGATCGTCGATTTTGTTCTGAACATCAGTTATCAGGGAGCCTGTTTCGTCACGCTCACGGCAACCACCGGAGCGGCCTCGATTCTCTTCTTCTTTGTGATTTACTGGCTGCTGCCCAACCGGAAGGTTCCCTGGCGGCCGGTATTGCGCACCTCCATCGTGACTGGATTTGTGTGGCTGGCGGCCAAGATTGTGTATGTGGAACTGCTGCTGCCGCACCTGGACCTGAAGGCGCTGTACGGGCCGTTCTATGTCTCGGTCGGACTGCTCTTCTGGGCCTATGCCTCGGGGCTGATCCTCTTTGCCGGAGCGCAGTTCAGCGTGGCGCGGCTACAGCAGAACCAGAGTTGATGTCACCCGTTCAATCCGGCGGAGGGCCGGCGCTCCGGCGCGAGTCGACTCATTTCCGATTGGTCTGTTGGAAGGCTGGATTGGTGGCAAGGCCGGTGAGTTCGGACTTGACGGCAGGAGGTGTGTCGGGCGAGGCGAGCATGTATTCGATGTAGTCGGCGGCAAGAGGATCGGTGCGCTGGAAGGAACCCAAGGCCCATCCTGCGGCTCCGTAAGTGACAGCCCGCGCGATCGAGGGGGTCCACTCCGTGGGGTGGTCCGGCGTCTTGATCAGCTTTTCGAAGGCCTCCCAGTCGGAGCGCCAAGCGAGGGTGCTCGCAATCTTCTGGACGGGCGCGAACTCACCGGTCGTCATAAACACTCCCCATAGGATGTCGAGGCGGGTAGCGTTTTCACCATCCGCGCTCATTTCGTCGGGGTCAGGCAGAGTAGGAAGGCGCGCGAACATCTGGCGATCCCCCTCGCTCATGGCTTTGAGAGCAGGTTCGATGTCGCAACCAGCAAAGCGCAGAGCAATGAGCCCAAAGTCGCGTGTGAACCCGGATTGGCCCGAGACGCGCACCATGAAGTCCTTTGCGGCAACGGGGTCAGCCTTGAGCGCGGAGCCGATTGAGGCGGCGGTGCTCTCGGGAGTTCCACGGTTTTGCCGAGCCTTGGCGTCGGCGGCGAAGAATTGCAACGCAGGAAAAAGGCGAGCCGGGTCTGGATGGCGGTAGTAGGTCATGAGGAAGCCATTCAATTCCTCTTCGTCTTTGAAGGAGCGCTTGCTGCCTGTTTTGAAGGATTCGATCTGAATTGTGGCGGGCTTGAGAGTCTTGTGTCCCGAGGGCGTTTCAAGCTCCGCCTCGACGGTGGCTGTTCCATCACTGGCGTCCACAGGGACGCACCAGTTATCCGCCGATACGCCCATGCTTGCCGTGGTGAGAAGCGGATTCTTGATGCCTCCGGCGGCAAGCGCCGCAGTCACGAAATCTCCGCCCTCCGGCTTGATCTGCTTGGTTTGAGCCAGCGGCGCCAGCGGATGGTCCTGGCTCTGGCCGGCGAAGTTCACCCGGAAGGACAGCTTTGCTTTTTCGAGGTACTCGTCGCGATTGTCTCCCGTGGCGACGATGCCAACCCGGATGCATTGACCGGGATTGAGCAGAGTAACATTTTGCGGAGCGTTGACCAGCTTGAGCGTATGCGGCCATTGAACGAGCACAACCGATTCGTTCACAAGAAAGAGGAATGTCTCGTTTTTGTGCGGCAGGGACTTCAACACTTCGGCATCATTCTGGGCCGGCAGCGGGGAGGCGAGCGCAGTAAGCGCGATGAATCCGGCGGCAAAGCTCCGCAACATTCGCGCAGAGAGCAAGAACTGTTCTGTTTGCATGATGCAAGCAGTAAACAGCAATCGGGAGCCAAAGGCAAGCGGCTCCGAAATGCGCCAGCAATTCTTAATAGGCCTCCACATCGGCCATCCCATGAGCAGCCCGTCGGTCTGCTCCCGTGGGGAGCCATCGAGAATAGCCCCGGGCGAGCGAAACGCAGCCCTGGGTGAGGGGCAAAGGAAGGGTCATCCGCCCCTGAGCGGCGGATCGAATGCTCTCGCCATGGATCGCTGGATCCTGCGACCGTGCTGGGGGTTCACACCGCCCCTACGGGGCGGAGATCTATCGGCCGAACGCTTTCCCAGGGTTTCACCCTGGGCTATTCTCCTCTCCTCCCTACAGGAGGAACTGCGCTGCATTCCTCCGCTATTCCCTCCATCTAGAGCTGCTGGGTTGAGCCTTCTCTCAGTGCATCCCCGGCGGCGGCGCGGCGGGCTGTTTCGGCTTCTTGAAGAGCCACGCGCAAGCGGCGCAAATCAGCGCCAGCACAGCGGTCCAGCGGAAGACATCGACGTAGGCCATGAGGGCGGATTGCTGTTCCATGAGGCCATAAAGCAGACCCATGGAGCCGGGACGCGCCTGGGCCGGACCGACGCGGTGGCCGAGGTAGGCAGCAATGGCCGCCGACTTCTGCTGGAAGACCATGGTGGATGGGGTGATGTGCGCGCCGATCTCGGTCTGGTGCAGGGCGGCGCGGCGGATGAGCGCGGTGGTGGCCATCGAAATGCCGATCGATCCGCCGATGTTGCGCAGCATATTGAAGAGGCCGGTGGCGTTGCCCATCTCCTCGCGAGGGATGGTCGAGGTGCTCATGGTGGCCAGGGGGACAAAGACAAAGCTGAGGGCAAAGCCGGTGAGGGTAATGGGAATCAGCAGCGTGTAGGGGCCGATGTCGAGGTTCACGCTGCCAAACATCAGCGCGCAGACGGCAAAGCCGAGAAAGCCGCCGCAGAGCAGCTTGCGGTTGTCGATGCGGGAGCCGAGGATGCCGACCACGGGCGACCCGATAAAGGAGCCGACGCCGCGCGGAAAGACGACCAGGCCGGCGGTGAATGCGGTATAGCCGAGAACCTCCTGATAATAAAGGGGCAGGATGGCGATGGTGATGTAGATGCACATCCCCAGCATGGCGATCATGAAGCAGCCGGTGCGGAAGTTGCGGTCTCTGACGACGTGCAGATCGACCAGGCCCTTGGGATGGGTCCAGGAATGCCAGATCCAGAGCAGCAGGGAGACGACCAGCGCCGCGACCGTCCAGCGTACCCAGGTGGCGCCGAACCAGTCGTCTTCCTGGCCCTTGTCGAGCACAATTTGCAGGCTGCCGGTCCACACCATCAGCAGGCCGAAGCCGATGTTGTCGAAGGGGCCGACCTTGGCGTTCTTGATGTAAGGCGGGTCGTAAACGAAGCGGGAGATCATGAAGACGGCGAGGATGCCGACCGGAATGTTGATGTAAAAGGCGTAGCGCCAACTGAAGGTGTCGGTGAGCCAGCCGCCCAGAGTGGGCCCGATCACCGGCGCAACCACGATGCCCAGGCCGTAGGCGGCCATGGACATGGAGCGCTTGGAGATGGGAAAGCTCTCCAGCAGAATGGACTGCGACAAGGGCTGCAATGCGCCGCCGCCCGCCCCCTGCAAGACGCGCGCCAGCAGGATGATGCCCAGCGACGGAGCTGCTCCGCAGAAGAACGAGGCGATGGTGAAGAGGGTGACGCAGGTGAGCAGAAAGCGCTTGCGGCCAAAGCGCCGCGCGAACCAGTTGGAGGCGGGCAGGATCACCGCGTTGGCCACCAGGTAGCTGGTGAGCACCCAGGTGGCCTCGGAGTTCGAGGCGCTGAGCGAGCCGGCAATGTAGGGCAGGGCGACCGAGGCGATGGCGGTGTCCAGCACCTCCATGAAGGTGGGCAGCATGACCGAGAGCGTCACCAGCCACGGGTTCACGCCCTGGGTGAGCGGGTAACGGGCTTGGGCGGCGGCGGTGGTCATGAGGAACGGAACATCTCAAGGTTAAACGATGGGGGGATCGGTTCACCGCTACGGAGACCGCAGACTGTGGTTGGGGGCTCCCAGGCCTAGCGAACAAAGTCTGGAGCGTCCGGCTGCCAACGCCTGCCTGTGTTATTGGATGGACCTGAGCCAGGCGACGATCTGCCAGCGTTGCGCCTCGGGCAGGCTGGACCAGGACGGCATGCCGTGGCCCAGGTCGCCCTGACGCAGAAACCACTCGATGTCGCCGTCGCTTGCCGTGCGGATCCGTTCGCTGCGCAGTGCGGGCCGCTTATGTCCGTCGCCGATCGCATTGACCTTGTGGCATTGCAGGCAGTGTTCGCGGTAGACAAGCGCGCC
>JBEKDH010000006.1:0-45229 GCA_050014455.1 Occallatibacter sp. | reverse complement strand
ATACCGCGCGCATCAATGTAGCCAATCGCGCCAGGGCCGGACGTAGCAGCCGGACGTTCATCAACGAAGGCTCCTGGGACAAGGTATTGGTGGAGATCAAGCCCGGCGACTACGTGCTGATCCAGATGGGCCACAACGACGGAGGCGAGCTCGACGGCCGCAAGCCGCGCGGTACGCTCAAGGGGCTTGGCGAAGAATCAAAGGAGGTCACGCTGCTGGATGGCAGTGTCGAGACCGTTCATACCTATGGCTGGTACATGCGCAAATACATCGCCGACACCCGCGCCAAACACGCCACTCCCATCCTGCTCACGCTCACTATCCGTAACATCTGGACGACTGGCGCCGATGGCAAGCAGCACATCGAACGCGACATGGGCTACGATGACGCGATTCGTCAGCTTGCCAGCGGCGAGAAGGTCGAATTGGCCGACATGGCCAACGTTGAGGCCGACCGCCTGGAAGCCATCGGCCAGGATAAGGTAGCGCTCCTCTTTCCCATGGACCACACGCACACCAGCGCCGAGGGCGCGGACCTCAACGCTCAATGTGTGGTCCGCGCGCTCCGCGCAACGCAATCCACGCTCAAAGCCTACCTGGCGCAAACCTCGGGGACGGAAGGCGATGAACGCGCCAAGTAATCTCTTCCTTGGGCAGGGCGCTCGGAAGCAGGCCGCGGGCGATCGAGGACGGCGCCGGTATCGCGGTTTCTTGCGTGGCAATCCTCAAAGCGGATTCTCATGCATCACCAGAGCCACAGCACTGCGCAATCGCGCTTTGTTGCCTTCGTGAGCAGCTCTTATCCTGGGAACTCTCACCAATGGGTTTCTGCGCATTTCGGCCTCGATCATCGGCCCCGCCATATGCCATAACGGTGTAATGTCACCCACGACGACGATCTCGCTTGGGGCCAGGGAAGACGCGATCATATGCATTCCGCGGCCCAACGCGACGCACATCTTATCGATCGCAGTCCTCGCCGCCGGGTCTCCCGCCTCGACTAACTTGAGCAGATCTCCGAAAGACGCCAGAGGCTTGTTTGCGATCTCCGTGTAGTAACGCATCCCGGCTCGATTCGAGGCTACGGTCTCCCAGCATCCTCTGCTTCCACAGCCGCACGGCAATCCATTCGGATCAACCTGCACATGACCAAACTCGCCGGCAGAGCCAGCTTCTCCGCGGATGATCCGCCCGTTAGCAAAGATGCCGGCGCCGATTCCCTCCGAAACGTTGACCACGACCAGGTCGTGCATCCCATCGCTGTCGCCGAACCAAACCTCCGATAATGCGCAGGCGTTGGCGACATTGTCCACCACCACCGGCAGCCCGGTGGCTTGCTCCACGCGCGACTTGATGCGTTGGATAGGCCATGTCACGTTGGGCGCAAAGACGAATCTCTCCAGGTGAGGATCGAAACGCCCCGGAAGACTGACTCCGATGCCGTCGAAAGACCGGTCGCTATTGGCGACGATCATCTTTCGAATGGCGTCCACAATCGCGCTGAGCACCTTTTGAGGGTTGACAGGAAGCTCGATGATGTTCTCCGCCACGATCGTGCCGCCGAGGTCCGTAACTGCCAGCGTGGTCTGCGAAGGATGAATATCCAGGGCAAGCACGCCTCGCTGGCCGTTCAGATTCAGAAAAGTCGGCCGCCGGCCGCGAGGAAGCCGGCCCATGGAACCTTCAACGATCCATCGTTCGGCGAGCAACTCCTCGACGATGAGCGAAACGGTGCTTCTCTGCAGTCCAGAAGCCCGCGCAAGATCAGCGCGCGAAATCGGCTGCCGGGTGCGAATCTGGTTGAAGATGAGATTCCGGTTGATCTGCCGTGGCATCTTGTTCGACGCGCCGAATCTGTTAGTAAACGAGAAGCGGGGAGTCGGCATTTTAGCCATTTTCATCTCCGATTGGGCCTTCGCAAGGTCATGCCGCTCAATGCTCGCTAAGGGCGCCGGCACGATCGCTCATAATGCTTCCTAAGACTATCAGTTTGCAACCGCTTGGAACCGGGCGGGCTCTTCACGCGTCTTGAGAGGTCATGCGATTGCGGGCAAATGCCGATGCTGGCGCGGTCTCTTACCATTGAGAGAGACGCCCGGCGGCACCGGCAGATACACCCGCGTTGCGGTGCGAGAGCTAGACGGTATAAGTCGTGGAGGAAACCCTGCCTCCGTGGCCCGTCCAGTTCGTATGAAAGAACTCGCCGCGCGGCCTGTCGATGCGCTCATAAGTGTGCGCGCCGAAGTAGTCGCGTTGCGCTTGCAGCAGATTGGCCGGCAGCCGTGCGGTCCGGTAACCGTCGAAGAATGCCAGCGCCGTGGAGAAGGCCGGAGTGGGCACGCCCATCTCGACTGCGTGAACCAAAGCCTGGCGCCACGATGCCTGATACTGGTTGAGCGCGCCGTAAAAGAAGCTGTCGAGAAGAAGATTCTCAATCTCCTTGTCCTTGTCGAAGGCCTCCTTGATCTTGCCCAGGAAGCGACTGCGAATGATGCATCCGCCGCGCCACATCAGCGCGATACCGCCCATGTTCAGGTTCCAGCCGTTCTCCTTCGCCGCGGCCCTGAGCAGCATGTAACCCTGCGCGTAAGAGACGATCTTGGAACAGTAGAGCGCGCGGCGCACATCCTCGATGAAGGCTGCGCGATCGCCGTCGACGGTCTTGGCTGCCGGCCCTTCGAGGATCTTCGATGCCTCGACGCGCTCCGCCTTCAGCGCCGACAGGCAGCGCGCGAAGACCGACTCGCCGATCAGAGTTACCGGCTGGCCGAGGTCGAGCGAGCTGAAAACCGTCCACTTGCCGGTGCCCTTCTGGCCGGCCGTGTCCAGTATCTTATCGACGAGCGGCTGCCCATCTTCATCCTTTTTGGCAAAGATATGACTGGATATCTCGATCAGATAACTGTCCAGCTCGCCCTGGTTCCACCCGGCGAAGACTTCGTGCAGTTGATCGGCGGTGAGCCCGAAGCCGCGCTGCAGCAGATCGTATGCCTCGCAGATCAATTGCATATCGCCATATTCGATGCCATTGTGGACCATCTTGACGTAGTGGCCGGCGCCTTCCTCGCCCACCCAGTCGCAGCAGGGAGTTCCGTCTTCGACCTTGGCGGCGATGGCTTGAAAAATCTCCTTCACATGCGGCCATGCTGCCGGGTTGCCACCGGGCATGATCGAAGGCCCGAAACGCGCGCCTTCTTCGCCGCCTGAGACGCCGGTGCCGATGAAAAGAATCCCTTTGGCTGCAAGGGCCTTAGTGCGGCGCGTGGTGTCGGTAAACAGCGAGTTGCCGCCATCGATGACAATGTCGCCCGCATCCAGAGACGGCAGCACGTGGTCGATCATCTGGTCCACGGTGTCGCCGGCCTTGACCATCAGCATGATGCGGCGCGGCCGCTTGAGCAGGTCGGCCAGTTCCTCGACGGAGTGGGCTCCCACGACTTTGGTCCCCTTCGCTTCGTTGGCCAGAAAGTCGTCCACCTTGGAGACGGTGCGGTTGAAAACGGCAACTTTATAGCCGTGGTCATTCATGTTGAGGACTAGATTCTGTCCCATGACAGCGAGGCCGATCAGGCCGATATCGCACGATGCTTCTGACATACATTCTCCATTTCGAAGGAATCTAACTGAGGAGGCGCGGCTTTCGAGCCTCCGCAATGCTATTGGCAGCTCGCGCCGCAAGCGTGGGCGATGATTCTGCTCAGCGCCTACACGCCGCTGAAGGCGGAAAAACCTCCGTCGACCGGAATCACCACGCCGGTCACAAACTCCGAGGCAGGCGAGAGCAGCCACAGCACGCAGCCAAAGAGATCCTTGGACTCGCCAAGGCGCCCCATCGGCGTGTGCCCCACGATCGTCTTGCCGCGCGGAGTCCACTCGCCTGTCTCCTTTTCAGTCAGCAGAAATCGGTTCTGATTGGTGAGGAAGAAGCCGGGCGCAATGGCGTTCACGCGAATCTTCGGTGTGTATTCCTGAGCCATATGCACGGCCAGCCATTGAGTGAAGTTACTCACCGCGGCCTTGGCCGCAGAGTAGGCGGGGATGCGGGTCAGCGGGCGGAATGAGTTCATCGACGAGATATTCAAAATAACGCCATAGCCCTGTTCCGCCATGACTTTACCAAAAGCCTGAGAAGGCAAAATCGTGCCCAGCACATTCAGGTCGAAGACCCAGCGTACGGCGTCGGTGGGAAGATCGAAGAACTTCAATTCAGCGCTGGTTGTGGCCTGCGGCTTATTGCCACCTGCGCCGTTGATCAGGCAATCCAGCTTGCCAAAATGGCTGACTACCTCATGAGCGGTCTGGCCAATGCTCTCGCGATTGAGTACATCGCACCTAAAGAACGTAAGCTGCTTGCCGCGCTCTCCCAAGCGCTCGATCAACGCCTTGCCGGCCTCTGCATTCATGTCCAGGATGGCGACCGATGCGCCGCATCCGGCCAGTGCGCCAGCAATTTCGCCGCCCAGAACACCGGCGCCGCCGGTAATGGCCACGGTCTTCCCGGTGAAATCGTACATCTTCGTCAAGTCCGCCAGATCGAAAGAATCTGGCTGCGAATTCTCCGGCCTATGTCCACCCGCAATGTCTGTTGTTTTATCCAAGTTGCACCCCTTTTCGAATTACTTCGGCTGATTCAGTTCGCGCTTATAGCCTGCTGCGGTGAGCCCACAGCCCCAACGCCGGATTGGGAATGAAGAAAACCTCTTCGCCATTGACCCGGTTGTAACCTTGGCTTAGCTTCTCAGGGTCGTAGCAAGTCAGCATCGCGCTTAAATCGCCATAACCGAAGCCTACGCCCTCCACCTCTTCCCGCGTAAGATGGCCTGGGCACCAGGTAATCTTGAAGCGGCCCTCGGACGAGCCGTGAATAAGATGCGCCGCGGCGCTCAGATCGTTGGCCAAATCCGCATTGGCATTGACAGCTTCAAGCGTAGCCGGGGTACCACGATAGCCATACTTTCTAATCAGACCGTCGATGGTCTTGTCTTCGCCGAACTCCTTCACGCCCGGAGCCAGCACAATCAGCTCGGCATCGTCGGCAAGCGCCATGCGCGTGCGATAGATGGCCTTGTTGCCCAGCCAGGTGGAGTGAAACTCGCTGGGATCGAGATAGACGACGGCTTTTCTTATCGGCTCGTCGAGCACCTCGAAGTTTACCTTGAGGCTAAGTTCGGCGGCCAGGTTGAAGCACTCGATATCGTCGCCGATATAGAGGCCGCGCACGGCCAGCCCGCCGTCCGCCCGGCGTCCGACCACAGTTAACGCATAGACGATGGGAAGGTGGCGCAGAAAATGATCCGAGGCATAACTCAGCACACTGCGCACGGGATTCGCGGCGCGGCCCATGATGCGCTCCATGCCGTAGACCGCGCCGAGGTAATGGCTGCGGTTGATGCCTTCGCGCCCTCCCGTGCCCACCAGAATGTTCTTGGTGTAATTCGCCATGCCGATCACTTCATGGGGCACGACCTGTCCGATGGAAAGGATGAGGTCGAAGCCGCCCCGCGAGATGAGCTTGTTAACCTGTGCCGGCCAAGCATAACTCAGCTTTCCTTCCGATTGTTCGCGGATGAACTCGGCCGGAACCTCGCCCAGCGTCTCGATATCCGTGCGCCAGTTATGGACGCGGAAAAGCTCCTGGGGCACACTGCCGAACATGTGCGCGATCTGGTCAGGGCGCATGGCGGTATGGGTGCCGAGCGCGGGCAGGACCACCTTGAGGCGGTCTCCGTAGTGCTGCCACACATAGCGGGTCAGCTCGCCGGCTCGGGAGTGCTCGCGGGTTTGGTCGGGCGGTACGGCAAGCACTTTCGAGCGCGGGCCAAGCGTGGCAAGGCCCTCCACAAGCAGATCGTTCAACTGCTTAGGAGTCAGATCGGTATCGACGCTTCCTATGGCGCAGTAGAGACTCATGCAGTCAATTCCACCCTTTTCAGCCCCGGAGCGAGCAGGACGTTGATGAGCAGCGAGATGAGATAAACGCTGGCGGCAATGATGAAGAGAATCGAATAGTTACCGCTCGTCAGTTGCAGGATGTGGCCGATAAACTTCGCGAAGAGGAAGCCGCCAACCGCTCCGGCCATGGTGCCGATGCCGGTAGCCGAACCCACGGCGCTGCGCGGGAACATGTCCGACGCCGTGGTGAAGAGGTTGCATGACCAGCCCTGGTGCGCCGCGGCCGCAAGGCTAAGCAACCCTATAGCAGCCCATTTTCCGAAGTTGTCCGCATGCAGGTAGTTGATGAAAAACACCGGAACGACGAAACATGCGCAAAGCAGCATGGCCGCCAACCGCGCGCGCGCTGCCGAAAACCCCATGCGGATGAAGGACGCTGGCAAATAGCCTCCGTAGATGCTGCCGATAGCCGAGGCGTTGTAAACGATCAGGATCGGCAACCCCAGACCCACCAAGCTCAGATTGAACTTGGCGTAAAAGTAACCCGGCAGCCAGTAGAGATAAAACCACCAGATGGGATCGGTTAAAAACTTCGGGATGGCATACGCCCAGGTCTGGGGGATTCCGAACAACTTGATCCATGGCGTGGATGGACCGGGCGTTTCCGGGGGATCCTGGTTGATGTAAGCAAGTTCGGCGGCGGAGAGCGTGGGATGTTCGGTGGGCTTGCGGTACTTCAGGAACCACAACAGGATCCACGACGCCGAGAAAAACCCGGTGATCAGAAAGGCTGAGTGCCAGCCAAAGAGGCGGACCGCGATGGGCACGAGGAGTGTGGCCAGGATTACGCCAACATTGGCGCCGCAGTTGAAGATGCCGAAAGAGAACGAGCGCTCCTTCTGCGGGAACCACTCGGCATTGGTTTTGTTGGCGGCGGGGAAGTTGCCGGATTCACCTATCCCCAGGAAAGACCGCGCGATGCCGAGCTGGAGCACCGAGTTGACCAGCGCGTGGCTCATGGCAGAGATGCTCCAGACGGCCATGATCACCATGAAGCCGATGCGCGTGCCGATCTTGTCGACGAAGCGCCCCGCGCCGAGCTGGCCTAGCGCATAGAAAAGTGTAAAGAATGCCACGACGGTCCCGTAGCTCTCTTCAGTCAGGCCGATGCCATGCTTGGCAACGCTCTGCATGAGAGTGGGCTTGAGAAGCGCCAGAACCTGACGATCCATGTAGTTAATCGTAGTGGCGGCGAATAGCATGGCGCAGATGGTCCAGCGCACATGCCCTATCCGCGCGCCGGCAGACGATCCGCATTGGTCCAGAGTTTTGAGATTCGCGCTACCCGCCATGCTCTGCTCCTTACAGCCGATACGCTTTCTTTACCAATCCATAAGTTAGCTCATGCGCAACCTCGAATGCTTCATCCTCATCCAGCCTGTGTTCGGCAACCAGCCGGGCCAGAAACGCGCAGTCGATGCGCCGAGCCACATCGTGCCGGGCGGGAATGGAGAGGAAGGCTCGCGTGTCGTCGTTGAAACCGACCGTGTTGTAGAAGCCTGCCGTCTCCGTCGTCTGCTCGCGGAAGCGCCTCATTCCCTCGGGACTGTCGTGAAACCACCACGGCGGCCCGAGGCGCAAGCAGGGGTAATGCCCTGCCAGCGGAGCCAGCTCGCGGCTGTAAGTGGATTCATCCAGTGTGAAGAGAATGATGGTGAGGTTAGGCTCATTGCCGAACCGGTTGAGCAAGGGGCGCAATGCATCCACATAATTGGTCGCCATGGGGATGTCGCAGCCCACGTCGCGGCCGTATCGCTCATAGACTTTGGGGTTGTGGTTGCGCACCGATCCTGGGTGGATCTGCATCACCAGCCCGTCTTCCAGGCTCATCTGCGCCATCTCGGTGAGCATTTGGGCGCGGAAGAGTTCCTGTTGCGCTGGCGCAGCCTTGCCAGAGAGCACCTGGCGGTAGAGTTCCGCTGCTTCGGCGGTGGGCAGGTCGGCGGTTTGAGCAGTGAGATGGCCATGGTCGGTGGCTGTGCAGCCCAGTTCGCGAAAGCGGGCGCGCGCCTTGCGCAGCGCGTTCAGGTAGCCCGCCCAGGTTGCCGTGTCTTCGCCGGTCTGCTCGCCCATCAGCGCAATGTTGCTCGCGAATCCCTTGAACTCCGCATCGACAACCGGGTCGGGACGGAAGTTGGGAATGATCCTCCCTTTCCAGCCCGATTCACGCACTGCCTTGAGACCGGCCAGAGAGTCGAATGGAGAATCGGTGGTCGCCAGAACTTCTATGTTGAAGCGCTCGTAGAGAGCGCGAGGCAGGAACTCCGGCGTCCGCAGCTTCTCGGCGATGGTGTCAAAGTAGAGATCGGCGGTATTTGCCGACAGCCGTTTCTCCAGCCCGAAGAGCTCCTGAAAGGCAAAATCCAGCCAAATGCGCGTGGGCGTCCCGCGGAACAAATAGTAATGGCTGGCAAAGATGCGCCAGACCTTGCGCGGATCCTTCATCTCGGGCGCGCCGATCTCGAGTTCCCCCATAGAGATACCCTGGCTCAAGAGCATGCGGTAGACGTAGTGATCGGGCTGCACAAAGAGCTTTGCGGGATCGGGGAAGGCCTCGTTTTTCGCAAACCAGACGGCCTGCGTGTGCCCGTGCGGGCTGACGATTGGCAACCCCTTTACATGCCGATAGAGCGCTCTGGCAATCTCGCGTGTACCGGATTCAGCAGGGAACAGACGGTCTTCATGGATCAACATGACTCAGGCACTAACCTTTCGCCAAAAGGCATCGTGGCATGACCACCGGAGAGGTCAGACCACCAGTATACACTCCTAGCTGGGAAACGTGACGACGGAAAAGAAGCCCTCTATCGGCTATGTTGCCCTTCCATCTTATACTTCCGCGCGCCCCTCTAGAAATCGGCGGAGCACCGGCCTGCGTGCGGCTTCTCAGCCCGCCGGCTCATCGGTCATGCGGCACATCAATTGGGCGGCTCAGACATGGCCGGCAAATCCCATCCCTGCCAGAACCCCCCGCATGTAGGCAAAGCTGCTTATGACTCCGGGCATTGGATCGTCGGCATGAATCTCATATTCGAGATCGACAAAGCCCTTGTACCGGATCGCAATCAGCGCTTCGAAAATCTCGCTTACCGGCATCAGGCCATCTCCCACAGCCACCTGACTCTCCTTGCTCTGGAAATCCGCCAAGTCCTTCATGTGAACGTTGAAGAGACGAGGGCCGGCTGCGCGAATGGCCTGAACAACGTCCGTGCCGGCGCGCACGGTGTGGCCCACATCGATGCAACAGCCAATGCGAGGGTCCAGATTCCGGATCGACTTCAGCACATCCAGAGGCGAAGGCCACAACTTGTCCTCTGGCCCGTGGTTGTGAAGCGCGATGCGGATGTCGTACTCGCGAACAAACTTCTCCATGCGGGGCAGGGTCTCAGGCGTGGGGTCGCCCGCCACAATCACGGGAATCCCGGCACGCTTGCAGTATTCGAACTTGCTCCGAATATCGTCGTCTTCGTCCTTGCGAAAGTAAATGGCTCCGGCGGCGTGCAGCTTGATGCTAGCGGCGGCATAGTCTTCCAGCGCCTTTGCTTCTTCGGCCGGGTCCATGGGGAGGTGATCCTTCACATCCTTGGCATTCAGCCCGGTAACATTGAGCTGCTTCATGAAACCGATCATTTGCGCGCGGCTGAAGTTGCGAAAGGAGTAGCTGGCCAACCCCAGATGAATCGGTGACGGCTTTCCGCCAGCTGGTGCCGGCTGGGCGAAGGAGGGGGAAGCGCTGGACGCGGCGCACGCCGCGGCAAGCAGCGCGCCCGATTGAACGAAGTTGCGGCGTGAGAACGATTGCTTCATAAGTACGAAACTCCTCCGATGTTACCGGCAACGGTGTTATGTGCGACGATTCTCAGCATCGGGCAAGCCTCAGGCCTTTTCAGATATGCGGCGCCCAGCCGCGCTCATATTCGCGGCCCCACATCTTCATTGCTTCCGGATCGTTGAGAATCTTCCCATCCTTTGTGTCCAGCGCGAGTTCCCGGTTCACTTCCCAGGCAATGTTTGAAAGCTGGAGCATGGTTACGGCCACATTGCCTGTCGCGATGGGAGCGTTGAGCTTCTCTCCCTTGCGGATTGCCGCGATAAAGTTGGCGAAGTGCGCGTCCGTCATGCCGTCGCGGCCCTGAAGATCCGAGGATGAATTTGCAGTGCCGACCTTGGCTTCGCCGGTCTTAATGCCTTTGAGATCGAAAGTCTCGTAACCGCCTCCGTCGATGAGCATCGAGCCCGTGGTTCCCATGATCGTCGAGCCGCGGTCGCGGCCGTAGTACTGCATCCCCGAGCAGCACTTTCCCTCCCACGAGATCATTTTGTCGCCGTAATCGAAGCTGGTCACGAGGGTGTCGTAAAACTGCCAATCGTCCTTGAAATGGTATCTTCCACCCGAGGAAGTTATGCGTTGCGGATAATCGGCGCCAAGCGCCCAGCGGCAGACATCGATTTCATGGGTGCCGTTGTTCAGGGTTTCGCCGGTGCCCCAGGTTCTGAACCAGTGCCAGTTATAGGGATGAACATTGTCCCTGTATGGAGTCCGCGGCGCGGGGCCCTGCCAAAGATCCCAATCGAGTTGCGGCGGCACGGGCGCTTCTTTGCCGATCCCGATCGACTTCCTGGTGTTCACGTACCAGCCTTTGCCAAGGTAAGGCCTGCCGATCAGGCCATTGCGGATCTTGTCGACGGCCTCGACGATGAGGGCATTTGAGCGTCGCTGCGTGCCCATCTGCACCAGCTTTCCATACTTCTGCTGAACCTGGACCAGCAGCGCCCCCTCGGCGGGATTGTGGCTACACGGCTTTTCCACATAAACGTGCTTGCCGGCCTGCACGCCGGCGATGGCCATGGGGGCGTGCCAGTGGTCGGGGGTGGCGATGGTGATGGCGTCTACCTCCTTCAACTGGAGTATGTTGCGAAAGTCCTTGTCTGTGGCGGGGGCATAGCCCAACTCTTGCTCTGCGTCGCCGGCAAACTTTTTCAGAATCGCGCCATCCACATCGCAGACATGCGACACACGGGCGGCGTCCTTATTCGCCTTGAGAGAGGCGAGATGCGCATTAGCGCGGCCATTCAGGCCAATCACCGCAAAGTTAAGGCGATCGTTGGCGCCGAGTATCTGGCCATAACTCCTTGCTGTCGATCCAATAGCCAAACCCGCCGCTCCAACCGCAAGCGTATCGAGAAACTCACGTCGAGTAACCATTGTTTGCCTCCCCATTTGAACTGCAGGATTCGGAAGCCCGTTTTCGGCCGCGATTGCGAGCGATTCTTGCGCAGATCTAGAAAGTTCCGGAATCCTTCAACGCTTGCTTCATCCCCGCCCAACTGATGCGGGAAGACGCCTCTGGAGTAGCGGCTCCGTGCCAGTGCGTCTCAAGGCTCACCGCATCGTGGAAGCCGGCCTGGTTGAGCGCGCGGAACTGCGCTGCCCAGTCGACGAATCCCTTGTCCACCGGCGACCATTCGATCTTGCCCTCGGGGCTCTTGACGGCATTCTTGCAATGGCAGTGGTGAATGCGATTCTTCGGCAGAGCCTCCCAGCCGCCGGGAAAGGCATCGAGCTCGCCGCGCATGACGGCATTGGCAGGATCCCAGTTAAGCGCCAGATGCGGCGTCGGAACGGCATTCAATGTTCGCGCGGCTTCGCGGCCGGTTGCGGTATTGCATTCAAACTCATTCTCAAGCAGAAGCAAGATCCCCTGCTTGCCGGCGGCCTCGGCAGCCGCAAGCAGCTTCTCGTCGATCGCGGCGCGGTAGGGAGTTACATCCTCGAGCCGCCAAAAGTCGAAGCAGCGAACCTTCTCCGTCTTGAATTGCCGGGCCAGCGAAATGCTCCGCTCGAGAATCTCGTCCTGTTCCTTGAATGTCGCTTCGGCCGCGCCGTGCAGGTCGCCCTTCGAACCATACGGAGATTTGGGCGCGCCCGGCCAGTCGGTCTTGAAGAGCGGGCTGGCGATGTCGGTCACCCGCAAGCTGTACCTGGCGAGTATCTTGTTCGCTTCGTCTATCTGCGGCGCGCTCAAAGCAGTTACATTCTTATCCCACATGGAACGAAGCTCAATCCAACTCAGGCCAAAATCGTGGGCAACAACATAACAGGCGTGGTCGAAGTCCTGCGAGATCTCATCGTTGATGACGGAAATCCTGAACGGAGACGCCGATGCCTCCGCCATGCCGAACAGTGGGCGAGCAGCGCAGGCTGCGGCAGCGATGCCTGCTCCTCCAATAAAAACCCTTCTGGAAAAACCTTCCATGTCGCTCCTTTGGCTGGCGAAGCCGCACCTGGACCGGTGAGGCCCACCCGACTATGTTAAATGGCCGGTCACCCGAAAAAGCGGCGACCGGCCAGTAAGGAGTGGTTGACCGGAACAGCCCTAGAAAGATAACCTCAACGAACCCTGCAAGGAGCGGCCGCCTCCGATGCCATTCACACTGCCCTGTCCGCTACCCAGAGTGCTGGTGATGGTACCGAAACCCGAAGCGCCGTTGGGGCCGCTGCCGTTGGGCAAGCCAAACTGCGGCGTATTGCTCAACTGGAAGGCGTCAATGCGGAATTCCAGCGCGCTCTCGCGGTAAATGGCAAACTTCTTGAAGATGGAGAAGTTGTCCTGGATGTACCCGGGGCCGCGGAACTGGTTTCTGCCCGTATTGCCAAGGCCGGGATTTGTACAAGGCGATTGGCCGGTGCAGCCGCTGGGTTGCGTGAAGACGGTTGGGTCGAACCAAGGCGAAGCGGAGCCGATGCCTCCCAGCTTCGTGAAGCTTCCTGTCAGAATTGCCGTCTGGTTGGTTCCGGGCGTATTCAAAGTGCCGCCGCTGGCGGTAACGGTGAACGGCAGACCCGTGACCGCCGAGACGATTCCTGAGATCTTCCAGCCGCCCAGAACGGCGTCCCCAGCGGTGGAGTTCAGGATCCGATGACCTCTGCCCATCGGCAGAGCATAGGTAAAGGTGTTCTCGAAGTTGTATTTGCGGTCAAAGTCCGCCGGAGCATAACCTCTGCGCGGGTTGATGAAAAAATACAAAGAGCCGTCATCGTCTCCGCCGGTGGCGTAGTCAAGCGCCTTGCCCCAGGTGAAGCCGGAAGTGAAGGTGAGCCCGTGCGAGAAGCGCTTGCTGAGTTGGGTCTGCAACGACTGATAATTCGAGGAGAAGCCCATGAAGTACTGGTTGGTGGCCGCGGTACGCCCGAAGGTTGCATACTCAGGCTCCGACGACGAGCCGCCACCCCATGTGCTGGGCAGGTTGATGTTTTGGGAGACGTTCATATCCGTGCCGTGATTGGCCACGTAAGCGATCTGGAGAGACATGTCGAACGGAAGCGCCTGCTGCACGGTCAGATTCCAGGAGCTTGCGTAGGAATTCTTGAAGTTCAGAGGAATGTAAGTGTAGACCTGGGCGATCAGCTGTTTGGCAATGAGAAGCGGCTCGCCGCTCAGTCCCGCCGTTGATTGCGGCAGGGCTATGATTCCGTTGGAGGGAATCGTAATCGGAACCGGCGCCGGGAAGCCTGCCGCGAAGGTGGCTACCGTCACGCCGTCGCCGAGAACGGCGGGGCTGTACCCGTTGCCCACGGGCTGATAGCTGTTGTTGGCGCGAATGGGGTAGTTGTACGCGTAGGTGTTGTCCATGAACGGCGTATAACTGATGCCAAAGCCGCTGCGGATGACCGTATTGGGCCGGAGCCGGTATGCGAGACCGACGCGCGGGGCGAAGTATCCGTACTGCGTAGTCATGCCCAGGTTGGACGGGTTGTTAGTGCCGGGGTAGCCCGCCATGACCAGGGTGTCGTTGGTCGGGTTGTAGTTGGAGAAGCCTCCGGCAACGGCGGGAGTCGCCGGCGGGTAGAGCTCCCAGCGCAATCCCAAATCGGCAGTCAGCTTGGGAGTCGCCTGCCACTTATCGCTGGCAAAGAAGAATGCCCACCACTGACGGTAGCGCGGGAAGAAGGTGTTAAGGTCGCGGCCGGTCTGGCTCGGGTAATCGAGCAAGAAACTGGCGATGTCGTTGGCGACGGTAGTTCCCGGAGAGTTCGCGTCCGAGGTCTGCACGTCGGAAAATGTGAATGCTCCGCGGGGGCTGAAGGTCTGATCCTGGAGCAAGTCGTCGTGAATGCGGCGAACGTCGGCGCCCCACTTGAAGGTGTGATTGCCGCGTATCCATGTCCAGTTGTTGACCATGTCGATATTCGACTCGCCCCTGACCCACGGTTCGGAAGCGGAATAGCCGATTATGGGGCTGGAAAAGCCGCCGTTTATGGTGACCGCCACCTGGCCGCTGGTAAAGCTCTGCCCGGCGATGTTTACGCCGGGAATGCCAAGGGCGGTTGCGTCACTGTTGCCGTAGTCGTTAGGCTGCGCGGCGGAGCCGTAATGGGCGAGGCCGACACGCACTTCAGTAAGAAATGTCGGCGAGAAGATGTGATTGTAGTTCAGGCCGGTGCTGTAGGAATTCTGAGTGCCCGTACCTTCAAAACCGCTGCCCTGAGGTCCGCCCAGGAAGGCGCCGAAGGCCGCCTGCTGGAAGGTGACTACCCTTTGGAAGCTGTAACGGCCGCTGAAGTTATTCTTCTCGTTCATCGAGTAATCGCCCTTGATGTCGGCGCTGTCGGAGGTCTTGGTGAACGGAAGGCGGGTCGTGTAATTGTTGGCCGGGTTATTCATTGTCTTGGTGGTGAGCGTCCCGTATGTCGCCGCTGCCGCGTTCAACTGCGTCAGCATGGCAATCGAGACAGGGCTCACTCTGCTGTACGGGATCTGGTTGTTGGTAAACGGCGTGCGGTGAACGGTGGCTCCGTCACCGGTGGTCGGGTCGTAGACCTGGCCCTTGGTGCCGTTCATCGCTCCGCTCAGGTCGATGCATCCCTTCGGATCGGAGCAATTGGCGCCTCCGATTGTCGGCGTGAAAAAGCGGGAATCGGGAATGGTGAAGGTGCTGGAGACGGCTTCGTGATCGACGGTATGCAGGTAGTCGCCGAAGAAGAAGAGCTTGTCCTTCTTGATGGGGCCGCCGACCGCGCCGCCAAAGTAGTTATACGACAGGTGCCCGAGGGGACCGGCAAAGTAGGATCGGGCGTTGAGATCGTTATTCTGAATGAACTCGAATGCAGAGCCATGCAGGCTGTTGGTGCCGGACTTTAGAGTAACGTTGGTGATGGCGCCGATGGAGCGGCCCAGCTCGGCCTCGTAGTTGTTGGTGGAGACGTCAACGGAGCCGATGGCCTCTGCCGGCGGGATGATGATCTGAAGAAGTCCGGTGCGCTCATCGTCGTCGATGCCTTCAATCTGGTAGAGGTTGCTGACGCGCGGCATGCCGTTGACCTCGGTCTGCACGGAACTGGCCGCGTTGAAGAACTGCGAGTGCTGGAAGACTGCCGGTGCCGCGCCGGGAACCACGTTAAGAAGCGTCTGGTAGTTGCGGTTAGTGCCTAGCGGCATATCCACAACGGCCTCCGACTCGATCTTGGTGCTGATGTCGGCGCGATCCGTTTGCAGCGCGGGCGGCGCCGTGGTCACGATGACCGTCTCAGTGGCATTGCCAGGCACGAGAACAAGATTGACGCGAGTGGCCGAGTTGCTGGCAAGGTCGATGTTCTCCTGGGTTGCCTTCTTGAATCCCTTGGCCTCAACCGTGAGGGTGTAGGGACCGGGTTGCAGGTCTGGGAAGGTAAAGTTGCCGCTTTCATTGGTTGCCGACAAGTGAATTTCGCTGGTTCCCGCTGCGGTAGCCGTGACTTTGGCGTTGGCGACGGTTGCGCCGGTGGAGTCTGTTACCGTCCCCAGCAGAGTTGCAGTCACTGCCTGCCCCAGCAGCGCATGCGTGAAACCGAGCAGGAGAAGGGCAATGATGGACCCGAGAATGGGTCGTAGGATACTGCGTAGTGTCATTTGGAGCCTCCGAGGTTGAGCCGAGTTCGAACTTCGAACAATGCCATTATTTGAACATCGAACAGCATATTGTTTGAATTTCGAACCAACGATAGGCTCCTCCCCGCGAAATTGTCAAGGAGAAAATTCAAAGCTGGAAGGAAATCTCGACCGCCCGCAAATCCCGGCGCTGCTGGGCGTGCTCGGCTCCCCGAGTGCGCCCCAAGAAAACCGGTCAAGGCCCGCGGGAACGCTGGATTCATCGTAGAAGACGGTAGTTGAGTGCTGCCTTTGGGGCATCCTTCTCAACCTCTATGTGCCTGCAACAATTGAAGATGCCTCCGGTCGGGTGTCGCGCGGAGCAGTTCGCACCCCAATCGGGACAGTCGCTTGACGGTCCAAAATGCTGTCAACTGCCATTTCCTGGTTCTTCGGGATGCGAGTGGCTGCCGATCCTGCCCTATTGCGTCGCGGCAACTCTTCGTATCCCGGAACCGCGTCCCATTCCCAACCCGGCGTTGCAGGCTTGTTGCCGTCGAGACCGGGTTGCCTCCCACCCTTGCGGCAAGAACAGATGCGCCGCAAGGATGGGGCGCCCAAGTTGGTACAGAAACATGCGGCCAGAAACCTAGTTGGGTGTGCCGGTGGTTTCCACAGCGGCAAAGGCGCATACGCGGCACTGGCAGACGCGGCGAAGGTATTCCCACGAGTAAATGCCGCCGGAGTGGCCGTCGAGCCAGTTGAATTGAATGGCGTAGCGGCCCACGGCGTGGGCGCTGGCGGGCTTGGGCGGCGGGGCATACATGGGCAGCACGGCTGCTGGCTTGGGTTTCGGCTGGCCCGGCTTGCGGCCTTCCAGGGTGCGCTCCTCCACGCAAGTGGCGCAGGGGCAAGCCTCGCGCAGCCAGGCGAAGCTCCAGGCGCTCTTGTGGCCGTCGACCCAGTCGATCTCCAGCCCCTTGCCCTCGGTCAGGAGCACCCTGACCTTCTCCGGGGTAACGGCGATGCGGGGCAGCGGACGATCCTCTTCCGTCTCGCGGAGTTCGCGGTCCCTGGAGACAAAACGAATGCCTTCGTGGCTCATGGCACTATTCTAGCCGTCCGTCGCCAGTTTTCAGTTCCCAGTCATCCGTCAGCGTGCATGGACCCAGTTCGCCGGTCGAGGTTCGTGCCGCCCTGTCCACCGGCTACTCGACCAATTCAGCCGATTCCGCCCAATACTTCAGTGGGTCCTTCTCGTGCTTCGCCGCATGAAAGGAAACAATGGCTCCGACCACAAATTCCGGAGACGCGTGGGCTGCGGGAACGAACACGGCGTCCTCCTCGTCGACGACGCGGATCACATAAACCGTTCCGGCGGCCTGCTTCTCAATGCGCTGAATCTCGCCGCCAATATCGGTGTTGGCTGCCCCGCTGTAGTCGCCGCGCTGGCCCATCTTCAGATCCTTCGGTCTGGCACTGTCTTCGGCTTCGGAGCCAAACGTGAATTCGCCCATCTTCCAGACGCCGCCTTCCTTGGCAAACGCAACAGTAACTCGAACCTTCTGTTCGGGCGGCAAATTCGCTTCCTTCTGAGCTTCGACCGGCACGGGAACCATGCCCACCACCACCATCCGCGCATGGTTGCCGTCCTTCGCCAGCTTGACGAACCGGACCTCATACGAAGCCGGCATTACCTGGAGAGACTGTTCGAAGAGCGCGGCGTGGTATGCGGCATCTCGCCCAGGCGGCACGCCTTCCGTAAGCTGCTTTTGCTGGTCCGCGGTTCTCAGTTTCACGATCGCCTGAAAATCCTTCGCTTTCAACCCGGCGATGTAGGCGTCGTAGGTTTTGCGGAAAGTGTCGTCTGTCTGTCCCAATGCTGTCATGGTCAACACGGCTCCTGTGAGTAGAGTAAGAATGAGACGCATACCCGGTCTTCTCCTTTGCAATCTCCAGTGTTGCATCCGTATACCAGATGCGACCGCGCGCGGCAAGGAAAATCCTGTGAAAATCGCGTCGCCAGGCGCACCCAGAACGATTTCCGGCCCCCGGCTGGCGGCTACTGGCGCAGGTCGTAGCGCAGCTTGAGAACAAGAATGGCCAGCGCCAGCGCTAACGTGACGGCGTTGGCGGCGGCGATGGGGCCGGAGCCAATGCCAATGCCGTAGACCAGCCAGCAGGCCACTCCAAAGCTGAACAGGAGGAACATGGTCAGCGAAATGTCGCGGGCGCTCTTGCGTCGCCACACTCGCATGAGCTGCGGCAGGAAAGAGATCGTGGTGCAGACGGCGGCGGTCGAGCCGATCCAGTCCAGCAGCCAACGCGGAGGCGGGTTGAGCAGGGCCATTCTCATGGGTTTCTCCAGAAGAACCATGCGGCCATGGAAAAGCCGATGAAGATGACCATGCCGCGAAGCACCGGCTGGGGAACGAGGCGGGCAAAGCGGGCCGACGCGTAGCCGCCGATGGCGCAGGCGACCATGGCCAGCAGGCAGTAGCGCCACACAACCTGGCCGCAGGCCACGAAGAGCACGAAGGCGACGCCGTTGGCCAGGGTGGTTGAGACTACCTTGAGGGCGTTGATCTCGTGCAGATTCCGGTAACCAAAGAGCGAAAGCAAGGTGATGAGCAAAAAGCCTGCTCCAGCGCCAAAGTAGCCGATGTAGAAGCAGACCGCCATGGTGGAAAGAAAGACAGGAAGGCGGCGCGGCGGATGAGAATCGACGGCGAAATCGCCCTTGCCGCGGGCCAGCCTGGACCGTTCGAGCCAGCGGGAGACCGGGCCGCAGAGGGCAAAGATGGAGGCGGCCACTAGCAGCAGCCATGGCACCAAATGCAGGAAGGTCATCTGCGGCGTGTTGAGCAGGACCACGGCGCCGGCTGCTCCGCCGAGCAGCCCGGCAAAACCCATGGGCAAGGCGAGGCGAAAGTTCTTGCAGATGTCTTCCCGGTAGGCGGCGATGGACGTCAGTTGGCCGGGCCACAGGGCCACTGTATTGGTGGCGTTGGCCTGTACAGGCAGCATCTTCATGCTCAACATGGCGGGAAAGGAAAGAAACGAGCCGCCCCCAGCCACAGCGTTCAGCACCCCGGCCAGAAAGGCCGCCACGCTGAGCCAGAGCCAATGCCAGTCAATGAACGCGGGAAGGCCGGAGAAGTGAATCATCTGATCTTGATTGTAAAAGATGGCCAGGACCGCTCAGCAATTCGAGAGGACTAGAGCCTGCATGCGGCAACGCGGCAAGGTTGCAACGGCCCAAGGCGCGATGAAAACCGTAAAGCCGCCGCTGCTTGCCGCGTTCAAAACTCAAGCCGTTTCAGAAATCCAGGCGCAGCGACATCTGTACCTGGCGTGGGCTCCCAATGGTGTGCAGCGTGATGCCCAGGCCGGCCGGGCAATTATAGAACGAGGTGTTGGTTTGATTGCCGCTGGCGTCGCATCCGGTGGGCAGCGGGGTTGTTCCCGAGACGGGAAAACCGTTGTAGCCCACATTTTGCGAGACCTGGTCTCCTGTTACATCGAAGCTGGTGGTGTTGGTCAGGTTGAAGACGTCCAGGGTGTAGCGCAGCTTGGTGCGTTCGCCGATGGGCGTGAGCTTGACCAGGCTGATGTCGGCGCGCTTCTGCGACGCCTGGCGGAAGATGTTGCGCTGTCCATGGGAGATGAAGGTGGTCTCAAAGGGATCGTTGGCGGGAATGGCTCCGCCGAGGTCTCCGGGGTTCAACAAGGGAATGGTAAAGCACTGCGCCTTGAGCGCGGCATCCGCGGCACCAAATGCGCCGGAACGGCCGGTGGTCGCGGTCTTCGGGCTGCAATTCGAAGAAAGCGGCACGATCGGGTTGTTGATGCCGTCCGAAACGCTGTAATAGATGCTGCCCACCGCGCCTGTGAAGTCGATGACGCTGAAGGGCTGTCCGCTCTGCAGAACCGTGATGCCATTCACGCTCCAGCCATTGGTGAATGCGCCTTTCAATGAATCGGTTGCATGGAAGCTCGGTAATTGGTAGGTGTAGGTGAAGTTGAGCACATGCTTGCGGTCGAAGTCGGCCAGGCCGTAGCCGCTGCGCAGGTTCGTGGGGTTGTCGCCGTTATAGAAGAGGCCCATGGCGCTCTGCTCGTCGGTGGTGTGAGAAAAGGTGTAGGATGCGCCAGCCTGAATGCCGTGGCCCATGCGCTTATCCACATGGATTTGGCCGGCGTTGTACTCGGAGACGCCCGCCGCGCGGTAGTCGATGGACTCGGCCGAATAACCGATATAGGGAACGCGCAGGTCCACGTTGCCGCCCTCGTAAGTGCTCAGGTAGGGTGTTCCGTCCGGCAGATTGATCGGCACCCCATCCCCGCTGGGGTCGGTTACCGTGTAGCCATAGGTGTAATTCTGTCCGCGGATCGGGCTGCTGGGGCTGGCGATCTGGGGCTGGTTGAAGGGAGTGGGAATCACCTGGTGGCGGCCGAGATTGCCCACGTAGCCAACTTCGACGGCCACATCGGCGCGCGGCTGCCATTGAACGTCGAGCGTGTAGTCAATGGAATACGGCAGCTTGTTGGTGCGGTCGTAAGTGCCCATGGAAAAGGGCTCGACTCCATTGGCGATGTCGTAGGCGTTGGGAAGGTATTGCGTGATGTCGGAGGCCTTGCCTGTGGGCGCAGGCCCGAGCGATGGACCCCAAGGCTGAGAAAGGTTGGCGTATGCGGGATTGCAAGTGGGAATATAGCCGTTGTAATACTCCGTGATCTGGTCTGGCGGACAAATCTGCGAGCTCACGAATGGCGGCGCCTGAGCGACGCCGAAGGGCCCGCCTTCGACCAGGCCGGCCGCATAACCCGGCGAGAAGTAGGTGAAAAGTTCACCGCGGTCGTAATAGAAGCCCGAGCCGGAGCGAACCACCACCTTGTTGGCGAAACGGCTGGGCGACCAGGCAAAGCCCAGGCGCGGCGCAATGCCCCATTGACGGCCGGTCAGCGTGGTGTCGCGCGAGTTCTGGGCGATCACGTATCCATTATTGGCGATCGCTCCGTTGGGGTTGTTTGGGTCGCCGGCCGTGCCCGCGTCAAAGAGGCTGGGGGCGAAGTTGTACAGGCGCGCATACTTCTCGCTGAATGCGCCATTCAAGTCGTAGCGGATTCCGGCCGTCAGGCTCAGGTTGGGCCGCAACTGGTACTTGTCCTGCAAGTAGAGGCCGGTCTGGTCCGCCCGATAGTAGCGATCGCCGTTGCCCTGGAGGAAGGTGGTGGTATTGAAGTCGTCGTTGGTGGTGATGAGACCCTGATCGAACTGGCCGAAGTCTGCCGAAGAGGTGGTGCCCGCCGTTCCGGGACGCCGGTCACGGGGATTCAACTGGGAATGCGACCAGCTTGCCCCGGCGGCCAAGGTGTGATTGCCCAGTGTCCAGATGGTGTTGCCCGAAGGCATCCAGCGATTCTGGAAGACTCCGGTCAGCGAGCCCTGATTCGATCCCGGCCCGATGTTCAGCGTTTGCAGGGATGTGGGCGTGTTGGCGCCCAGAATGTCAACGATGGTGACGCCGGCGTAATAGGGAGAGCCCAGGTTGTTCACTCCCACGCTGGAGGCCGTGAAGGGCTGGACGTTGGTCGAGTAAATCTTCTCGCGGATGAAGCCCAGCGTCTCGGTGACGCTCAGATTCGGCCGCAGCACATTAACGCTGTTGACCGAAAAAACCTGGCTGCCCGCATCCATGTGCTGGTCGAAGCCCGGCACGTTCGAATAGGCATAGGGCGCTATGGTGGGATCGTGCTGATAGTAGTACTTCAGCGCCAGCGTCTCCTTGACGCCGGCGTTCCAATCCAGATCGCCCACCACCTGGTCGCCGGTGAAGTAGGCCGTGCCGGGAAGAGAAACGTTGTAGGGATGGGTGACGGTGGCCGCGCCGTTCGGATTGGGAACGAGCCACTTGCCGGGTTCGCCGGCAACAGACGGCTCGTTGAAGAGGTTGTAGGCGACGCTGCTGCCCGGATTGACGGAGTTGTTATTGAGGTCGGCTCCCGTCAGAGGAGTTCCCAGCGGGCAGTCATCCGGCGAGGAGCACCAGCCAAGGTTGGCCACCGCGGCCAGGCCACTGGCGCTGCGGTCGTCGCTTAGCCCCACGGGCACCGAAAACCGCGAGTAGCCGATCTCCTGGTCGGAGACGTGCAGGTGCTGATAGGCGATATAACCGAAGAGCCTGTCCTTGATCAGTGCGCCGCCGGCTGTTCCGCCCGCGGTATAGCGATGCAGTTGGGGAACCTTTTGATCGGCGGGAATGTCGGGATCGTTGTTGAAGAAGAAGGGCGCGGCATTCAGCCAGCCGGTGCCGCGATGGATGTACGCGGCGCCGTGCAGCGCGTTGGTTCCGGACTTGGTGCTCATATCCAGGTGCGCGCCAGCGGTCGAGCCCTGCTGCGCGTCATACATCGAGGCGTTCACGCGCACCTCTTCGATGGTCTCCGGAGCCGGGCTGGGAATGGCGTTGCCGATGGAAAGATAGATAGATGCGCTGCTCTGAATGATGCCGCCGGCGGTACTGTTGCCGCTGCCCGTATTGTCCACGATTCGGAATGAGGCTACCTGGCTGGTGGTCTTGCCGTTGAAGAGGTTGCTGGCGTCCACGCCGTTCAGCAGGAAGGTATTCGATGTATCGCGCTGGCCATTGGCCCAGATGGGCGCGTTGCCCAGGCCGGAGTTCACGCCCGTGCCGCCGGGCAGCTCGGCGCTGACGCCGGTAGATTGAATTGCCAAACCCGTGAAGCTCCCTGTAGCCAGCGGCGCCATGTCGATCTGGGCCTTGTCCAGCACGTAGCCGTTGGTGGTGTCCACGGCGTTCATCAGCGGCGAGGCTTCCACCTCGACGGTTTCGCTGGTCTTGCCAACTTTCAGCGCCGCATTCACCGTAGCCGTGCGATCAGCTTGCACCGCGATGTGCTGCGTCCTTTGCACATCGAAGCCCTCGGCGGTGAAGGTCAGGGTGTAGTCGCCGATGGGGAGATTCACAAACGCATATGTGCCGGAGCCGTTGGTCCTGGCCGTGCGCGTCAACGAGGTCTGCTCGCCCAGCGCCGTTACCGTCACGTTGGGAATGACGCTGCCTGAAGCGTCTGTGACTTCACCGGTGATTCCGCCCAGCGTCTGCTGCGCCGCAACCGGAGCCGGGCACAGTGCGGCGGCCGCCGCAAATGCCAGCAGCCGTGAAAACGAAGAGATGAAGTTGCGCATGAAATACCCCAATCTGCAAGCCTCAGATGATAAGGATTTGCCCCGATAGTCTCAGAGAATCCATAAGAATGCCGTCAGGAAGCCATGATTTGGTTGAAACTCCCAGCCTTCTTCGGTGGAATGAAGAAAGAAAAGACGGAAGCACCGTAGGGAGCGGCGCTCGCCGTTTGAAAGGGCCGTGCTTGATCCGCGGAATGACAATAGAATAACCGCCCAAGTGCGGAATTCAACCTAGAATTTGCATTCCGCCGGTTGCCAAGTTCATACGCGATGTGCAAAAGGAGGGGCGAATTACGAGCCCGTACCGGCGCGAGATTGGGACCTTTGAGAGCCGTCCGCCCTTAATCGCCTGCCTCCAGCCTCGGTGTGGACCGGCGCGCCGGGTTGGGAGCGGCCGATTCCCTTCCCCGCAGCCGCGGCCAGCCGCAAGCTCCAGGCTGCCCTGACAACTGCATATACTTGAAACCATGCCAGCCGCGCCCAACCCGGAGTTTCTGCGCCGCGCCATTCAGTTGGCCACCCGGAACGTGCTCGCCGGCGCGGGCGGCCCGTTTGCCGCTCTCATTGTGCGCAACGGCAAGATCATTGCCGAGGCCGCCAACACGGTAACCACGGCCAACGATCCCACCGCGCACGGCGAAGTGAACGCCATCCGCGCAGCCGCCAAGGCGCTGGGCACGTTTACGCTGGCCGGCTGCGAGCTCTACTCCAGTTGCCAGCCCTGCCCCATGTGCCTGGCCGCGGCCTACTGGGCGAGGATCGGGGCCATCTACTACGGCGCCAGCGCCGCCGATGCGGCCCGCGCCGGCTTCGACGACGCATTTCTTTACGATGAGTTTCAGAAGGATCGGGCCGCCCGTTCGCTGCCCGCCACGCAACTGCTGGGCGATGAGGCCTGGGAAAGCTTCGCGGCGTGGTTGGCCTCGCCCGACAAGATTGAGTACTGAGTGGTTCGCGGTGCGCCGGTGGTGTGGTTGTCCCGGTTATTCGGACAGTTTTCTCCGATCTTTGGGTGGAGGTTCTGTTTTCGGTTTAGGCTGCCAGAGCTTCTGGCAGGCGGATGCAGTTGACATCGCCGGGGATGTTGCCTTTGACCGCCAGGGCCATTTTGTCGCATTCTGAAGCCGGCCGGTAAAGCAGAGGCGGGCACTGCTGGAGAGCAACCCGCCAAGGAATAGCCGGCTGGAGACTCATTGACGCCGATGTGCGCCGGGCGTAGGCGCGACCGCCGTGTGCACACTGTGCACTTTTAGGCAGTTTTTTTTTCGGCCTCCATCGAGTCTCTTGAAGACTGCCGCTTCTTTTCCCGATGAAGGATACAGAAGTGTCTCGCCTGGATGATGCGGCGCCGAGGCACTCTGGAAAGAACGGAGGAGATGGGTGCGCTGCTCATGCCTGACCTCAAACCGTTGGATTCCGCCATGCCGATGAGAGCGTCGCCAGATTCAGGAAGGGCCGAGATGGACAGTCAAGCTGCGGCCCATCTCTCGGCTTTGATCGAAAGCACCGAAGACCTGATCTGGTCGGTGGACCTGGATTCTCGGCTGATCGCGTTCAATCGGGCGTTGCGGCAGAACATAGAAGATACCTTTGGAGTTCGGCTTGAGGCGGGGATGCGGCTGCATGAGTTGCTCCCGGCCGACAGGGCGGCGTTGTGGCCTCCCTTCTTTGAGCGCGTACTGCAACATGGCGCTTTCCGGGTCGAGTATTCGCTGATCCTTGACCGTACCCTCGAATTGTCTTTCAACCCCATCGTTGCTGGCGGCAAGGTAATTGGCATCTCGGTATTCGGAAAGGACGTAACGCAGCAAAAAGCGGCTCAGAAGGCGCTCCAGGAAGCCGAGAGGAAGTACCGGGAGATATTCACCCGCGCGGTTGAAGGGATCTTTGAAGCAACATTCGAAGGGCAGACTCTAGGCTTGAACCCAGCTGTAGCACGCATATTGGGTTATGACTCGCCGGAAGAGGTCGTCTCCAGGATCAAAGACTCCGCTTACGATGTCTGGGTCGATCCCGCTGAACGCTCAGCCTTTCTGCGGCAACTTGAAGCGAACTGCGCTGTTCTCGGGTACGAATGCCAGTTCAAGCGCAAGGATGGGTCGGCTGTCTGGGTCTCGCTAAGCTGCCGCAAAACTCTGGATAGCGATGGAAAGACACTCATCAACGCAGGCTTCATCGAAGACATCTCCGAGCGCAGGCGGGCGGAGGATGCGCTGCGCGAGAGCGACGAGTTTCTGCGTGAGTCGCAGAGCATAGCCGGCCTCGGCAGCTACGTTCTGGATATTCCCAAGGGATTGTGGACAAGCTCGGAGGTGCTGGACGCGATCTTCGGCATCGATCCGGCCTATGAACGCACCATGGAGGGATGGGCGGCACTGATCCATCCCGACGAACGCGCCATGATGTCCGCCTATTTCGCTGAGGAAGTAGCAGGCAAGGGCAAAGCGTTCGACAAAGAGTACCGGATCGTCCGGCAGACAGATGGCGCGGAGCGTTGGGTGCATGGTCTGGGACGGCTGGATTTCAATGGCCAGGGCCAGCCAGTGAAGATGCGCGGCACCATCAAAGACATCACCGAACGCAAGCATGCGGAGATGCAACTCAGGGAGAGCGAGGAACGCTACCGGGCGACATTCGAGCAGGCTGCGGTAGGGATCGTCCATACCTCGTTCGAAGGACGTATTCTGCGCTGCAACGCGCGCTTTGCCGAGATCGCCGGCTACCCGCGGGAAGAAATCCCCGGCATGACCTTCCAGCAGATCACGGCTCCGGAGGATCTGGCTGCCAGTCTCGATTCGCTGCGGTGCATGTCGCAGGAAGCGGCTGGAAGCGCCACCTGGGAGGAACGCTATCTTCGCAAGGATGGCAGCCTAACCTGGGTGAAGATTACAGCTTCCGCGCAGCGGGATGCCATGGGACGCGCGCTGCACTCCGTCGCCCTGGTTGAAGACATCAACGCCCGCAGGACGGCAGAGGAGCGGCTGGCCGCAACACAGGAAGCGCTGCTCAGGAGCGAAGAACGCCACCGTGTCGCCTTTCAAACCAGTTCCAATGCCGTCAGCATTGTCCGCATGGACGATGGGATGCATCTCGATGTCAATGAGTCATTTCTCGCTGCCACCGGTTTCAAGCGCGAAGAAGTCGTCGGCCGAACCGCGTTGGAACTCGACCTCTTCGCTTCTCCTGGCGATCCGCAAAGGATAGTCGAATCGCTTAGCCGGAACTCGGTTTTCCGCGGGGAGGTTCAGCTGAGGAAGAAGAGCGGAGCGATCTTCTGGGGTCTGATGTCGGCATCCGCGTTTCAGCATGACGGCGTCTCCTGCGCCCTCGCTGTTACCCAGGACATCTCCGATGCCAAGGCGGCTGAAGAGCGTCTGGCCGCGGCTACGAAGGCGCTGCGTGTAAGCGAGGAACGCTATCGGATCGCCTTTGAGACCAGCCTCGACGCATTCGCCATCAATCGCCTCAGCGATGGGATGTTCCTTGAGGTGAACTCCTCCTTCCTGGCCATCTCCGGCTATCGGCGCGAAGAGATCGTGGGACGAACAACGGCCGAGATGGAAATATGGACGGATAGCGGCGACCGGGAACGGCTTCTCGAGGTTCTGAGCCGCGACCGGGTTTGTCCAGGAATGGATGTGCGGTTCAGGAGGAAGAACGGGGAGGTTTTCTGGGGCCGCTTTACCGCTTCTGCGATCGAGATCGGGGGCGCTCCCTGCGTTCTGACGGTGACTCGCGACATCTCCGCCACCAAGGCTGCCGACGAACGCCTGGCCGTCGCCCAGGAGGCCCTGCGGGTGAGCGAGGAGCGTTACCGCACCGCATTCCAGACCAGCCTGGACGGCATCAACATCAATCGCCTGAGCGACGGATTGTATATCGAATGCAACAAGGCATTCCTCGACATCACCGGATACCAACGCGAGGAGGTCATTGGGCGGACCTCGCTGGAGCTGGGCATCTGGGCTGACCATCGCAACCGGCACAGGCTGGTGGAGATCATTCGCCAGAACACCAGTTGCCGGGATTTGGAGGTGCAGTTCAGGAAGAAGAGCGGCGAGGTCTTCTGGGTGGTGGTTTCGGCGTCGCTGATCGAGCTGGACGGGGTTGCCTGCATCCTTTCCATGATCCGGGATATCTCCGAGGCCAAGGCCGCGGAGGACAGGATCAAGAACCTCGCCTTCTATGACCCCTTGACCGGCCTGCCCAACCGCCGGCTGCTGCTGGAACGGCTGCGGGAGAGCCTGGCATCCAGCGTATCCAACCGCCGCCAGCAGGCGCTGCTGCTCGTCGATTTGGACAACTTCAAAATGTTGAACGAGACTATTGGCCATCAAACCGGCGACTTGCTTTTGCAGGAAGCAGCCAGGCGCTTGGCCGTCTGCCTTGGAGACGCCGGAACCGTGGCGCGATTGGGAGGAGATGAGTTTGTAGTTATGCTCGACGACCTGAGCGCACTGGCCGAGGAG
Source organism: Occallatibacter sp. (assembly GCA_050014455.1). Taxonomy (GTDB): domain Bacteria; phylum Acidobacteriota; class Terriglobia; order Terriglobales; family Acidobacteriaceae; genus Telmatobacter. The sequence continues at coordinate 17,747 of JBEKDH010000006.1, read as the reverse complement.
GCGGCGGCGCAGGCCAGGTCGGCCGGCAAGAATATCCTCGCCGCCCTCAGCCAGCCCTACGTGCTGGCGGGGCGCGCCTGCCGCAGCACCGCCAGCATCGGGGTTACCCTTTTCGGCCACAGCCCAGAGACCGCGGAAGAGATCCTGCAAAAGGCCGATATTGCCCTGGATCAAGCCAAGACGGCGGGCCGCAACGCCATCCACTTCTTTGCTCCCGCCTTGCAGGCCGCCGTGAATGCCCGCGCCGCTCTGGAGGACGACCTTCGCCTGGGGATCAAGGCCGGTCAGTTCGTGCTCTACTACCAGCCCCAGGTGGATCGAGGCCGGCTGATCGGCGCCGAGGCGCTGATCCGCTGGCATCATCCCAGCCGCGGGCTTCTGCTCCCCGGCGAGTTCATTCCCCTGGCCGAAGAGACCGGTCTTATCCTGCCTTTGGGAAACTGGGTTCTGGAGACCGCCTGCAAGCAGATAGCGGCACTGGCAGACAGGGCCGCAACCGACCATCTTGTGATTGGCGTGAACATCAGCGCGCGACAGTTCAGCCAGCCGGAGTTCGTCCCAATGGTGCTGGCTGCCCTGGATCGCACCGGAGCCAACCCACGCAACCTCGAACTGGAGCTCACCGAGAGCATGCTGGTGGAAAACATTGAGGAGGTAATCGCCAAGATGACCTACCTCAAGTCACATGGATTGAGGTTCTCGCTGGACGATTTTGGCACCGGGTATTCCTCGCTGTCCTACCTGAAGCGCCTGCCCCTGGACCGGCTGAAGATCGACCGCTCCTTCGTGCGCGACATTCTGGTGGATGCCAGCAGCGGCGCCATCGCGCAAACCATCCTCTCCTTGAGCAGGGCGATGGGTTTACTGGTGATTGCCGAAGGGGTTGAAACCGAGGAGCAGCGGGAGTTTCTCGGTCGGCTCGGCTGCCATTCCTTCCAGGGCTACCTGTTCAGCCACCCGCTGCCCGTGGAGGAGTTTGAGCGCGTGTGGCTGACTTCCGCCTGGCTACCCGCCGACGTTCTTGGGTAATGGCGCGTGGGGCGGGCGCTGAAAACACGCGCCTCCAGCCTTTCTTCAATCCACCGACATGCTCAACTGGTGGCGCACATCGGCGCCGCGAATCCAGAAGATCACATCGGTAGCGATATTGGAGGCGTGGTCGGCAATTCGCTCCAGGTGCTTGGCGACCAGGATGGCGCTCATCGCCTGGCGGGTATACTGCGGCTTCTCTTCGATGAGCTTGAGCAAATCGTCATGAGCGCGCCGGTTCATGCGGTCGATCTCGTCGTCCATCTCGCGCACCGAATCGGCCAGGCGAGCGTCGCCCTCCAGCAGCGCCTGGATCGCGGAACGGATCATGCGCCCGGCAAACTCGCCCATGGCCGCAAAATCCACGGGCAAGTCGACGTCCTCGACCTTGAGAATCTCCTTGGTGCGGCGGGCGATGCCCATCGACTGATCGCCGACTCGCTCCAGGTCTCCGTTTATCTTGATCACCGCCAGGATGAAGCGCAGGTCGATGGCCATGGGCTGCTCCTTGGCCAGCAGTTCGTATGCCATCTCGTCCAGCTCCTGCTGGGCGGCATCGATGGCGGACTCGTTCTGCTTGACGTACTGGCAGAGGCCCTTGTCGCGCTGCAGGAAAGCATCGACCGCAGACTCGACCGCCTGCTGTGCAAGGGCTGCCATGGCAAGGAGCTTGTCCTTGAGTTCGGCGAGTTGAAGCTGGAAATGAATTCGCGGCAAGACGGTCTCTTCCTTATCAACGATTGTGCATCATGCAATGTTACCGCAGTGCGAATTCGAGGCCGCGCACCAAAACAGTCACGCCCCGCGGACAACTTGTCCTGCTTTAAATTGGATGCGCCACAGGCCGGAAGGATGTTCTAGGCTAACGGTATGGACGCCGCTAGCTCTTCCCGCACTCCCATGCTCACCCTCCACCCGGCCGACTGCAAGATAAACCAAATCTACAAGCTGTTGACGGGTATCGTGGTGCCCCGGCCAGTGGCGCTGGTTTCTACCATCGACCGCAATGGCGTGGCCAACCTGGCGCCCTTCAGCGCCTTCTGCCAGGCGGGCGCCAATCCTCCGGCGGTGCTCTTCTGCCCCGCGCTCCGAGTTCCCGCTGAAGCAGGGGAGCCGCGCCGCGACTTGCGCAAGGATACGCTTCGCAACATCGAGGAGACGGGCGAGTTTGTGGTGAACACAGTGAGCGAGGCCATCGCCGCGGCGGCCAATGCCGCCTCAGCCGAAGTTCCGCTGGAGGTGGACGAGTTCCAACTTGCCGGGCTTACGCAACTGGCCAGCGAGGCCGTGCGCCCGCCGCGTGTGGCTGAGTCGCCGGCGCAGATGGAGTGCAAGCTGCTCCAGGTGATCTACGTCAGCCGCGCGCCGGGCGCGGGCGTCATTGTGCTGGGCGAGGTGGTCCGTTTTCATGTGCGCGCTGACCTCTTTGAGAACTTCCGCATCGATGCGGCCAGCCTGGACGCCGTGGGCCGCATGGCCGGCAACACCTGGGTCCGCACCCGCGATTGTATCGAACTGATCCGGCCCAGATAGGCGTGCCCGATTGCGGCGCGGGGAGCATGGGCGGCCGACCGGCTATCCCTTCAGGAAGCCGTCCCAGGACTCCCGTTCCTCCTGCGCTGTCATCTCCGGCGCGAAGACTTCGCAGGCCTTGTGCCACTGGCCGGGTTCCTCGGCGCCGCTGTCTGCCAAAGCAACTTTGTAGGCGCCCGGCCCGTTGTCGCCCTTGGCGCGAGCCAGAATGGTAGCGTCGAAGGTGATTGCGTTGTCAGTGATTATCACGACCTTTTGCCCTATATCGAACATCGCCGATCCCTCCGCTTTGCGTCCTTATGGAGTTTAGTCCTTTTCCCAAAGAACCGGTTGAAGGCTCGGAGGGCCCTTGGCGGCGCAATCCCCTGCCCATTACCGCGCGGACGGAAGGCGGGGTTGCCGGATTCTTGGCCTTGACGGCTTTGGGAGGTCTGGGGTGCCCGTCCGGAGATACAATTCAGAGGATTGAAGGAAGGTCTGAAATGAAGACAAGCGTTTGCGTGGTAGCGCTCTTCCTCTGCCTGCCGGCTTTGGGCCAGACCCCGGAGGCAGCGTACGAAGGACTCGACAACCACCTGAGCAATCTCTACCGCCTCTCGGATGCGAAGACTCTTTCCATCAGTCCGGAGAATCCCACGGGAGAGAAGGGCAAAGGCGGCATGGCGACCGAGGGAACCGGAGCCAATGCCGCCCGGGATTTGGGCCAGGGGTGGAAAGTGAGTCCGTCGGTAGTAATCGCTGCCGGAGCAACCTACACGGTGGCCGAAATCGACGGGTCGGGCGCCATCGAGCACATCTGGATGACGCCGACCGGTAACTGGCGGCTCTCCATCCTGCGCATGTATTGGGACGGCGAGAAAGATCCCTCTGTGGAAGTGCCGGTGGGCGATTTCTTCGCGATGGGGTGGGGCAAGTACGCCAGAATATCCTCGCTTGCGGTGTGCGTGAACCCAGGGAGCGCGTTCAATTCCTACTGGCCCATGCCCTTCAGGCGAAGGGCCAGGATCACCATGGAGAACCTGGACAGCCAGTCCATGACGCTGTACTACCAGGTGGACTATTCGCAGGCGCCCGTGCCCAGGGACGCCGCGTACTTTCACGCCCAGTTCAGGCGGATGAATCCGGTGCCGGCGAAGCAGGTTTACACCATCGTCGACGGCATCCGGGGAAAGGGCCAGTATGTTGGAACCTACATGGCGTGGGGCGTGCATAACAACGGCTGGTGGGGCGAGGGCGAGATCAAGTTTTATATGGACGGGGACCAGGCCTTCCCAACCATCAACGGAACTGGAACCGAAGATTACTTCAATGGCTCATACGACTTTGTGAATACCGAGAAAAGACAGTACGAGGAGTTTACCAGTCCTTACTCGGGACTTGCTCAAGTCATAAGGCCGGACGGACTCTATCAGTCGCAGCAGAGATTTGGCCTGTATCGCTGGCACATCGCCGATCCGGTCCGCTTCGACCGCAATTTGCGGGTGACGATTCAGGATCTGGCGTGGCAATCCCCAGGTAAGTACCTGCCGCTCAGCGACGATATCTCTTCCGTTGCCTTCTGGTACCAGACCGAGCCCCATGCGCCGTTCCCCAAGCTGCCCGCACGCGAACAACTGGAGACGTACTAATACCGTGTCTTGATGGTTTCGCGCTTTCCCAGGTCCCCATATGCGAGGGACCTGGGGCACTCAGGGCTTCTGCGCAGAGCCCTCCCCCGAGGAGGCTCCGTCGCTTTCCTATCCAACGCGGAGGGAATGCCTGCGGGCATCGCCCTGTGCGCCGTTCACAGCGTCTGGTTATCGACGCTGCCCAGGGTGGTATCGGCGGCTGCGCGGCTCCAGCCGATGCGCAGATCCTTCACATTGTGCAAGGCGAAGGCGCCGTTCGCGTTTCGCGGAGCGGTGACAGCGAAGAAATCCGCGCGAGTTACATCCGTCAGATAAAACGCGGGACGCGCATCCGGCGTTGCATTGGCAATCTCCACATGGCTCATCTCCACATTGCGCACGTGCCGGAGAAAAAAGCCCGATGCGGGCATGGGGCCAAACATCCCCGGCTCAGGATACTTGCTCTCCAGCTCCGGCGGCTGAATCGCTGCATCTTCAGCCGTTGCGCCGCCCACCGTCTCGATATAGATGTTCGATAGCTTCAGGTCTTCGATGAAAGCGTCCGGGATGCCGCTGAGAATGGAGCTGACCTTCTGCGGAGCGCCGAAGCAGGATAAATTGCTGACCAAGACTCGCTTAAGCGTGCCCACCTTGGTGCTTTCCTTGGGGCCGCGCAGCCGCGCGCCCAGCCGCATGAACAGCGGTCCTGAGACAAGATCGCGCATGGTGGTGTTGGCGATGGTAAAGTCTTCAAGCAGCGCCCCGTCGACCGACTCCAGCGCATAACCCTGGCAGCCTTCGAAGACGCAATCGGAGATGGTGACATTGATAAAGCCGCCGTTCGATTCCGTGCCGCATTTAATGCGGCCGGTGCGCGGTACGCGAAAGTCCGGCGCGAACTTCTTGAAGCTTCCGTCGAGCACCGATCCCAATTCGTAGTATCCAGTTACCCAGCAGTTCGAGATGGTCAAGTTCCTGGTGGGCCGCGCATAACCCAGGGCAAAACTCGACTTGGGGCAGATGCCGTCGTCCCAGGGGGAGTTGACGGTACAGTTGGAGACGCGCACGTTCTGGCAGCAATCGATATCCATGCCGTCGCGATCGGTATCGATGCGGAGATTGTCAATGGTCAGATTATCGACGCCGGTCAGAAGCAGGCCGAAGTGGCCGCCCTTGAGAAGCGAAAAATCGCGCAACAGGACATTATGGCAATTCTTGAGCGCGATGGCCTTGTTGCCCACCCCCGGCTGCTCGGCGAAAAAGGGCGCAATCGTTTCTCCTGGGCGGACGTACCCGTGCGACAAACCTTTGCCCCAGATCAGGCCGGGGCCGGTAATGCTGAAGTCGTGAATGTCCTCGCCCCATAGCAGCGAGTTATGCCAGTGGTTATGGCCGTAATCCTGATAGGCGTCCCACTCCGTCTTGGGCTCGGCGGCATCGTAAACGCCGCCGTTATAGCCGGTAGTTTCGCCCTTGCGGGGCGAGTCGGCGGCTACGATGGCGCTGCCTTGCAGCAGATGAAGGTGCACCTGGCTCTTGAGGCGGATGGAAAAGCAGAGATACGAGCCAGCCGGAAAAACAACCACTCCGCCGCCCACGGCCGCCGCTGCTTCGATGGCGCGGTTAACAGCCTCCGTATCCAGCGTCTTGCCGTCCCCCGCAGCCCCGTACTTGCGAACGTCGAAGATCCCCTGCGATGCCTGGGCCGAGGCGGTGGCCGCGGCGCCATCCTGGACGGAAGCAGCAAAAGAAACGGCGGGAATGGCGGCTGCCGCCACTCCGAAACCGCCGGTGCGCAGAAAATCCCGGCGCATGGAACTAAATGAATTCATAGAAACATTCTCCTCCAAATGGGGCTTGCGGCTCCCATTCTTCTCAATTGCGGCCTTCGAATCCGCGTACATCTTCCTTGGGCGAGCGCTTTTAAGGGCTTCCTCGCCGCACACATCAAACTCATCATAATCTCCGGTCCCCGGCCATGCCCTTCGGAATCAACCGAACCTTAACAATCCGCGCGCCATCGACCATCTAGCATAAGCTGGAACCGCCCCGCCGGGCTGCCCGAGCCCGGACCGATAACCTTTGTGCAAATGAGATCACTTCAAATAGGCGCGCACCAGATCGATCAGGTCTTCGGCCAGCTCGGGGGCAATTTGCTCCTTCGCGCCATCCAGCAGGTGAAAGCGGATATGGGTTTCAAGCACCTCGCCCATCAGCCCGTTCACGCCGCCCCGCACCGCGGCCAGCAACATCAACTGGTCGCCACAGTCCTGGTCGGCCCCAAGCGCCCGCTCCACGGCGTCCAACTGGCCGCGCAGCTTGCGCACTCTTTGCAACAGCTTCATCTTCTCCCGCTCCTGATGGGACACAGCCGGCCTCCCTCGCTTGACAATACCAACCCCCGGTATGGTATCAACCGAGTGGGGGTATAGTTGCGCTTATATTCTATGCCCGCCGCGCCCCGCCGCGCATCCAACCGCAAGGGCTTTCTCATGCTCAGCTTGTACGGCCACCTCAACCCACCTCCCGCCGTCCGCCTGTTGAGCCGCGCAACCGGCTGCCTGGCTCTCGCTTGCTCACTGGCAGCGGGCATGGCAGGCGCGCAGGCGACCGATTCCCTGCCCTCGGCGCCCGAGGCGACGGTCGAACCCGTGCAGCCACTCGCCTTGACTAACCCTTCCCTGTTTCCGCTCGATCCCCAGCATGGCGGCGCCGGAAGACAACCTGGGGACATGAGTCCCGTGGGCCGCGAGCCGCAGGATGCCCCCATCGTCTCCATGGCCCCCCATCCCGAGAGGCTCTACTGGATCTCCGGCCAAACCAACATCATCATCCAGGGCGACCTGCCGTTTCATTCCCTCTATCAGGGAACCAACAGTTTTATCAGCCGGGGCGAGTACAAAACCTCCTTGTTGGGAACGCTTTACACCGCTATCCGGCCCACGCACTCCATCCGCTACAACAACGACTTGATCCTGGACATCGAAAGCACGGGCGGCCGCGGCCTCAGCCAAGCCCTGGGACTGGCTGGCTTCACTAACCTTGACGTGGTTCGCAATCCCAATCTCAGTACCTTGCCCTATCTGGCCCGTTACGAGATTCACCAGGTGATCGGATTCACCGAGCGGACGACCGAGCAGGAGCCGGGCCCCTTTGCAGTTGCGCCCAGCGTGCCTCTGCGGCGCGTCGAGTTCCGCGTGGGCAAGTTGACGCTGCCCGACTTCTTCGATGTCAACGGGCCTGGCTCAGACAGCCATTTGCAGTTCATGAACTGGACCGTGGACAACAACGGCGCATGGGACTACGCAGCCGACACGCGCGGCTATACGGTGGGCGGCATGGCCGAATACGACGACAAGCTCTGGAGCCTGCGTTACGGCCTATTCGCCATGCCCACGGTGGCCAACGGCATCGATATGGATTGGGCCTTCAGCCGCGCCCGTGGCCACAACGGCGAGTTCGAACTACGCTATAGTCTCGTTCCCAAACGCAAAGGGACGCAGCGGGTCCTCTTCTACGCCAACCGCGCCCACATGGGCACCTATCGCGAGGCCGTCAACGCCTTTCTGGCCGGAACCGACAAGACGCCCAACATCGTTCTTCACGAGCACTTCGGCGCGCTCAAATACGGCTTCGGTTACAACACCGAGCAGGAGGTCACTGAGAATCTTCGCGTTTTTGGCCGCTTCGGATGGAACGAGGGCCAGCACGAGTCCTTCGCCTACACCGAGGTTGACCAGACGGTCGAGGCCGGCGCCGACTATGCCGGAACCCGCTGGCGCCGCCCCGTGGACAAGATCGGCCTGGCCGTGGTCTCGAATGCCATCAAGCGCGACCACCAGAACTACTTGCGATTGGGCGGCCTTGGCTTTCTGCTGGGCGACGGCAACCTCAACTACGGCCGCGAGAACATCGTCGAGAGCTATTACACCTGGCACGCCTGGCGCGGCCTCTTCTACGCCCTCGACGTGCAGCACATCGCCAACCCCGGTTACAACCGCGACCGCGGACCCGCCTGGGTGGGATCAGTGCGCGCACATGTGGATTTCTGAAGGAGTTGGATTTCCATTGGGATGCAAGCCACCCAGTCATGATGGACTGACCGGCCCAAGGCCCTGGTCGTGTGCCAGGCTGCGATTCATGGAACCTGTTTGCCCCCGCATGACTCCAACAGAATCGAGCAGGACTTTGGCCCCGGAGGGATCGGCCTCTTCAATCCGCCCGCCGAGCCCGGCGCGTATAATCGCTCCGATCCCCGAAAGAACCGAAAGGAGGTTGCGAATGCGCGCTCGGCTACTCTTCGCATTTGCGTTTTTTGCCGCTGTCTTTCTGCCGGCCAACTCCTCTGCCGCGCAGGATGAGGCTTCGGCCAAGGCTCTTCTCACCACCATCTTTGGGCACTACGGCAAGGGCGGCAAAGGAGTCGATTACAAAAGCGGCTACTTCCATACATCGCTGGTCGCTCTCGTCAACGCGGACGTCAAGGCCGCCGGCACGGACGTTCCTTCGGCTACAGACGGCGATCCCGTCTGCGACTGCCAGGAATGGGACGGAATCTGGATCAGCAAGATGGACGTGAAAATGGAAACTCCGCAGCGCGCACAGGCCGTGGTTTCCTTCGCCATCTACGCGCCCAAAAACCGGCCCAAGGACGATTCGCGCACCATCCAGCTCACGCTCGTTCCCGAGCGGGGCCGGTGGCGCATCTATGACATCGTGTATCTATCCGAGCCGCACAGTGACCCCGACGAGCCGAAGTCTCTGCGCCAGCAAATCCAAAAGGATATCGACTTCTACGCTCACCAGCCCAAGCCGTAGGCAAGGGCATCCGCTCCCTAACATCCAACCTGCTAGTAACTGCTTTCAGATGAATAGTTTACGAATGTATCTTACTCGCTGACCGGTAATCAATGCCGGCAGGTTCTAACCCCCGGCGAGCCGGAAATACCGCTTGGCCCGCGCCACATCCTTGAGGATCTGCGCCTTCAACGCCTCGGGCGAGGGCCACGCCGTCTCCCCGCGCAGCCGCATCAAGAACTCCAACTCGACCGGGGTCTCGGCATCTAACGCCAAGGGCTCAAAGTTCAGAATGTGCGATTCGACGGCGAACGATGCCTCGCCGAAGGTAGGGCGGTCGCCCACATTGGTCACCGCCTGAAAACAGCGCATTCCGACTGTCAGCCGAGTGACATAAACACCAAACGCCGGCAGCAGCCCCTCGTAGGCCGCCAGATTCACCGTCGGCACAACCAGGCGCGTCCCGATCCCGCGCCCCCTGGCCGGCTTGGAACGCATGCCAAAGGGACGCCCCAGCATCCACCGCGCCCGCCGCACGTCGCCCGAGGCGGCCAGCGCCCGAATCGCCGAACTCGAGACTTCCAGCCCCTTCACTCGCACCGGATCGTGGACATGAACGGCAAACCCGAACTCAGCGCCAAACTCCCCGAGTTCCTTCACCCCGGCCTCGGCGTTGTGCCCAAAGCGAAAGTTTCCGCCTTCGTGCAGGGCAACGACTCCCAAACCTTCCACAAGAATTCGCCTGACAAATTCCCGCGCAGGCAAGCCCGCCAGCGCCGCATCGAAGTTGAGCACCAGAATCGCATCGATGCCTGTCGCCCGGAGCAGCCGGATGCGCTCATCCATCGGCGTCAAGAGCAATGGAGCCTGAGCCGGGCGCAGGAACTGCTCCGGGTGAGGATCGAAGGTGATCGCGACCGAGCGGCCACCCAGTAATCGCGCTTCTTCTACAACTGCGGAGAGGACTTCCCGGTGACCCCGATGCACGCCGTCGAAGTTCCCGATTACGGCCACAGAAGGGCCAAATCCGGCGGGGATCTCCTGGATCGAGCGATAGACGGGAATCATGCAGGCACAATTGCTCATAGGCTCGCAGTCAGCGTCAGGCCATCGTAGGCCAGGCGGACTCCCACGGGTAACATGCGGTTCGTCTCCTCGTGACCCAGTTCGTGGGCGATGTGGGTCAGCCAGGTCTGCCGGGCTCCGATCCGCCGCGCCCAGCCCACCGCCTGCTCCACGGTTGCGTGGCTGGGGTGAGGTTTGTGGCGAAGCGCGGAGAGCACCAAATGGTCCAGGCCCTCCAGCAAGGCGAAGCTCTGCTCAGGAATGTCGCTGACGTCGGTCAGGTAAGCGACGCGGCCCATGCGGAAGCCGGCGATCTCCATCTGCCCGTGCAGAACCGGGATCCGCAGGAACTCGACCCCATGAACCGGATTGCGCTCAGCCAGCGGCTCAATGCTGACGCGAGCCCGATTCGGATAAGTGGCCAGGGGCGAAAAGGTGTACTCGAAGATATGTTCCAGCACCGAGGCCGTCTCTGGCGCGGCGTAGAGCGGAATTGGGCCGCCCTCGCGGAAGGCCGTAAAGCTGAGCGGGCGCAGATCGTCCAGGCCCAGAATGTGATCGGCGTGGGAGTGCGTATAGAAGACCGCGTCCACGCGCTTCAATCCGCTGCGAAGCGCCTGCTCGCGGAAGTCCGGCCCGGTGTCGATCACCACCACCCGCTCAGCCGCGCCATCATCACGCCAGCGCACCATCACCGAAGGCCGCAGACGCCGGTCATGGGGATCGGCTGAGGTGCATACCGCACACCCGCACCCCAGCGTCGGAACCCCCATCGAGGTTCCCGTCCCCAGAAATGTCAAAAGGCCTTCCATAGCTATCCGCCAGCGCTTTCGGCTGTTCTCTAGTCCGTTGTTTCTGTTTTCTGCGCCTATCGCTTGCCCGGCGGCGGTGGTGGCGGAGGCTGCATGGCCTGCGCGGTGATCATGCTGGTCAGCTCCAGGAAGGCCATGCGCAACTCAAAGAGAACCGTTTGCAGCGTGCGATCTTCCGCTTCGTTCAGGTTCCCGCGGGTCTTGTCCGCCAGCACGCCAAGCAGGTCAATGGTGGTGCGAGCACCCAAAATATCCACGCGCGGACGCTGGCCCTCTTGCGCCCCCGCGCCCATCTGAATCATTGCGGAGACGTAGAACTGCTGCACCAGTTGTTCAAAACCGATCGACGGCAGCGCGCCCATGGCAGGATTCTGCGCCCGGATCAAGTCTTCCAGCCGCTGCGACGAAGCGTCGTAGGCGGACTTCTGCTGGCGGCTCTCAGCGGCCGTGGGAGGAGGCGGCAACTCCTGCTCCTCCTCCAATCCGCTCCCAGCAGCTTGCGCCGCGCTGGGCCCGCGCTCAGCCTCGCGGCGGCTCTCGTTGGCCACCAGTTGCGGCCCGGCGCTTTGGGCGCCCTGGCCGGCCGGCCTTGTGTTCAGCTCTGGCGGAGTCTCCGGTCCGGGCGCTGCCGGCTGCCGGTTTTCCTGTTCGTCTTCCGCCTTGAACTTGCGGCGGTCGATCACGGTAAACTTGGGGGTTTCGCTCATAGCTCCAGCTTTCCGATCTGTCTTGAATTACTTTCTTGCTTGCAAACTCCGCTAACTTAGCCAACGCTCGAGCCTGCTATGTCAGGCAGGGCGGCGCGGCCAGAATCCGGGCACTTGCGACGGCCGCGCCGGCGGTGTAGGTCAACGGCTGGCTGCTCAACTCGGCTTCCGCGCGGATCATCCCCAGCGCAAATACTCTGGGGCCGGCAGCCAGCGCCAGTTCCGCCGCGCTCGTGATGTGGCCAGCGGCAACCCCACCGGGCATTGTCAGCCCGGTTCCAGCCGCCGGCGCCGGGCCAGTCAGTTCAAACTGCCGCAGATGCTTGTGAACACCGCCCCGCGAACGGACCCGCTCCACAATTTCCTGCCCCAGGTAGCAGCCCTTGTTGAAGTTGAGCGCCCGCATCTGCGAGGTTTCCTGGGGCAAGTCGCGCTCCACCATGTCGATCCCATAGGCCGGAATCCCTTCGGCAATGCGAAACGCATCCCATGACGCAGATCCCACCGCGCTCGCCCCAGCCGTCTGCAGCGCTCCCCACACTCTGCTCCTCACGCCCGCCTCCGGAGTCCACAGCTCATAGTGCGGCGCCAGCGCCCCATACCCGCGCACAATCCTCAAATCCAGTCCATTCCACTCAACGCGCATTGCCGTCATCGGCTCCGGCAAGGTTGGCAAGCTCAGGCGGCCCAGAACCTCGTTGCTGGCTGGCCCGGTTAAACCCAGCGCCGTCTCTTCGCCCAGCTCAACCAGTTCCACATCGTCCATGACGATGAAACGTTCCAGATGAGCCATCAACCGTTCGAACTGGCCGGTCTCAATCTGCAATTCCAGCTCGTCTCCTTCGCGCCAGACGGTCAGGTCGCCCTGGATTCTCCCTTGCGCATTCAGCACCAGATTCCACGTCCCTGTGTTGTCTTCCAGGTCATTCACCTTGTTGGTGACCATCCCGCTGAGCCAGCGAAAACGGTCTTCCCCGCGTACAATCACGCGCTTCAGCCAGCCCAGGTCGTGAGCCGCGGCTCCGGCGGCAAGGGCCGCCATTTCTCTCTCTGGCGCGTCCAACTCGCGTGGCGTCAGCACACCGCGATAGACGGTAAGTTCATGCGGCACAGCCGCGGATGTCAGCAGCGCTGCGAGCGGAGTGGCCTGGGTGGTGGAGGCAAGATCGGTTTCAGTCATTGGGGAGCTTTTCTGCAACCTCGCGCAGTTTTCCAGAGGAAACTTCGCTCGAGACCGCATCCTGATTATAGCCTTGGAAGTGGGAGCGGTAACCCCGGCGCACTAGCGGGCCCGCAGGGAGCATCGATGATCAGGAAACAGCGCGTGGCGGGAAGAGCCTGGCAAGAATGGACAATGGCGGCAGCGGTCTGCCTGGCGGCGATGACAGCCCCGGCGCAGCAGCAGCCGAATGTTCCCCAATCCAGTGCGGCCCAGGCCGCAGGCCAGGCAACGGCCCACATCACCCCCGATCAGGCCAAACAGCTCTTTGCTCTCGTCGACGACCTGCTCAAATTCTCCTCGCAGGAGACCGGCCTGCCCATAAAGAGCGCTGTCAAGCGCCAGTTAACAACGCGTGCCGAGGTGGAAAGCTACCTGAACGAGAAATTCAATGACGACGAGGGCGCCAAGCGCCTCCAGCAGAGCGAAATCGTCCTCAAGAAATTTGGCCTCCTCGATCGCGACTTCGAACTCAAGCCTTTTCTCCTGGCGCTTCTCAAGGAGCAGATCGAAGCGTATTACGACTCCAAGACAAAGACCGTCAATTTACTCGACTGGATAGACATCGAGGAGCAAAAGCCGGTTCTGGCTCACGAGCTGACCCACGCCCTTCAGGACCAGCACATCGACCTGGAGAAGTGGGGCGACCAGACCCCCGGCGAGGTCTCCCTCAACGCCTCCGGCGACTTGGAGCACTTGGCCAAGGACGAGATGGATACCGCCCGCGAGGCCGTCGTCGAGGGCCAGGCCACAGCCGTCATGATGGACTACATCCTGAAGCCCATGGGCAAGAGCCTGGTGAAAGACCCCGAGGTTCTGGATTTCGTCAAGCAGCAAATGGCCGCGTCGGACAGTTCTCCGGTGCTGGCTCGCGCTCCGCTTCTGCTCTCCGAGTCGCTGATTTTTCCCTATCGCGAAGGCCTTAGCTTCGAGCAGGACGTGTGGATGGACCAAGGCCAGGCGGCAGCTTTTACCGGAACCCTCGACCGCCCTCCCACGTCAACCTGGGAAATCGATAACCCCCGCGAATACGAGCGCAAGCGCACCCCCGCCGTGCCCATGCTGCCCGACATTCATCCCCTCGTCGACAAGCTTTACAAACCCTATGACATCGGCCAGGTGGGCGAGCTCGACGTGCATATTCTCACCCAGCTCTTCGGAGGCGACGACGCCGCCCGAGACCTCACGCCAGCCTGGAATGGCGGCATCTACTGGGCCGGCCAGCGGCGTTCCGCAACCGCGGCCGAGCAAGCCAGCACAAAATCCCTCGCCCTCCTTTACCTCTCGGTCTGGAAGAACGCCGCCTCCGCCCAGGCTTTTGCCCAGCTGTACGCCGATAGCCTTGGCCGCAAATACTCCGGTCTCAAGGCCGACCTCGATGCCCAGAGTTCGGCTTCCGGGAACCTGCCGCCCGGATCGCCCCAAGCCGTATCCGAAGAGGAGGTTTATTCCACCAGTGAAGGGCCGGTCGTGATCACCACCCGCGGCAAGATGGTCTTCGTGGCCGAGAGCTTGGACCTCGACCTTGCCCGCAAGCTTACCAGCCTAATCCTCGATTCCCAGGGAGGCGGCGAACTCAAGATGGCCAAAACTGCCCAGCCGGCGGGATTAAAACTCCAACTGAGCGGTCCAGGGCCTGACGCTGAGAACCGGGAGCCCCTTACCGGCAACCTCATTCGCTTGTTTTCCAACTGTGGAGCGATGAAGGCCGCGGTGGACGCCGCGGTGCACGCGGGAAGATGAAGGTAGAGTGACTGGGGCGCCACGCTTGTGGTTTGCGGAACGCCAAACCCTTCCGGCAGGCAGAGCAACACCCGCTTCCGCCTGCCAGGGCGGTTACGGCGTGCTTTGCACAATAAGAATAAGTTCCGACCCCGGCACAAGCTGAAGGCCGCTCTCAGGGCTGAAAATCCGGGCGCTGCATCCCGGCCCGCCCTCGTAATCCAACTGCAGCTTTGGCAGGCCCAACACGACCCCAATATGCACCGTTTCCGGAGGGCCTCCGGGATTGAGCTTGTCGTCGCGGAATGCCGTGGCTTGAGCGGCGTTCGGCGAACTTCGCTGTGCTCCCTTCATGGGGGTGGGGACGATGTCGTGCATTCTCAGCGACATCTCCTCGGGGCCGATCAGCCCGATCAGCCGCAACGGCATGGCCTGCTTTGGGTGGCCCTCGCAATCGGCGCGATCGAAGGCCAGCGAAAGCTCCGAAGGGGTGGGGCTCTTTCCGGCCACGGCAGCCGTTACGCGGCCGTAAATCGCAGCGCCTGCATTCAGGGTGCAGGCCGGATAGACCAGTCCGTTTTCGACCTTCACCCAGACCTCCTTGCCCACCTTCAGGCGCCCGGGGTCCATGGTTCCCACAACGCGCGCCTGAATCGTCGAAGTAAGCGGAATGTCCAGGATGGCGCTGGGCGGACATTGAGTCTGGCCGGCCTCATGCGCGGGCGCGGGCGATGCTTGCGCACCCAGGCAAGGCGGCAGAAACACGCCGGCCACGCTCAGGGCCAAGAACAAGACGGCCACGAAAACTGGAACAGCGGCAACCCGGCCGATCCATGAGAGCCGCACAAACGAGCGCAAAGCGTATAGCATCGGTTCTACTCCAAACGTGTGCTGAAGACAGCATAAGAATACGCCGTTGCGGCGGGAGATGTTTCGGGCCAGCAAATTGGCAGCCCTCCCCGATCTCGATTTCGAGACCGCGGAGAGCCGTCAACCGGCGCGCCGGCTTCCTGACCCAGCCAGCTCCGCTTTCGTTCCGGCCTGCTACCGATTGTCCCCGCCCAGCATCGATCCCAGAATGCCGCCCACAATTGCCCCACCGGCAGCGGGTCCGGCCGACCGGCTTTCGCCGCGCGGCAAGTACTCGCCAATCTGGTGGGCCAGCCGCGAGATGGGCAGCGTCTGCAGCCACACCGTTCCCGGCCCCTGTAGCACCGCTAGAAAGATTCCATCCCCGCCGAAGATTGCATTCTTGATTCCCGGAACCGTCGTAATGTTGAAGCCCACCGACGCCTGGAAGGCCCCCACATGGCCCGGATGCACTCGCAGCACTTCGCCCGGCGCCAGGTTCTTCAAGACGAGTTCGCCGCTAAGCTCCAGCCACGCCGTGCCCACTCCGCCAACCTTCTGCAGCAGGAAGCCGTTGCCGCCAAAGATGCCCGCCCCCAGCGACTGCTGGAAACCAACGCCGATGGTTACCTGCGGCGTAGCGCACAGAAATCCATGGCGATGGACCATGAACTCGGCCCCTGGACCCACTTGCACCGGCACAATATGACCCGGCACCTTGGTAGCAAAGGAAACCTCGCCGGCGTACTGGTAGGCCCGGTACTCGGTCATGAAGAGGCTGCCGCCGCCGGCCACCCTCTTGAGTGCGCCAAAAAAACCGCCTCCTCCGCCCATCTGGGTGTGCGTGGTCATCTGTATCGAGCTGGTCATCCACGAGAGCTCGCCGCTTTCGGAAAACACGCTCTCGTTAGGGTCAAGCTGCACATCGAGTACGGGCATGGTGGTGCCCTGAATCCGGGTCTGCATGGGGTGGAACCTCCTGTCAGCAGACAGTGTACCTGCCGGGACCTGTAGCAAGTCGAGATAAAATCATTTCTCTATGAAGTGGATGCAAATCCTGAGCTTGATTTTGCCGGCTCTTGGCATGATTGCCCTGTCACTTGCGGGCTGCCACAATGCGCCGCAGCCCCAGCCAGACCGGCCTCGCCTTGGTTTGGCGCCCTGACCCCTTCATGGACTCGCGCTTCCCGACTCCGTGCTGCCGCTCTGGCTTCAAACCGAATCGCAACAGCAAACGCCACAGGAGGAGGACCCAGCGGACCGTCCCCCGTGTCGCGTTCTGCTCCCGGTTATGCTGGCCAGACTACATTCCGCCCAGATACATCACATGCACATAAGTGCCGAGACGCACGTTGTAGGCCAGGTACCAGCCGATGTGATCCGGATCCTCGTAAATCACGATGTCATCCGAATCCCACAGCCAGCCGTCGACAAAGGCCACATCGAAGGGCGCGACGCTCCAATACCAGCCGTTGAACCAGAAACGGCCGGGGCCGCCGCCGGCGAGATGCCACACATGGCCGCGGCCAAAGCCGCCCATAAAGCGGCCATGCTCGAAGGGGTGGTCGAGATGATAGTTGACGTCGGCGCGGCCGGTGTCGTGACCGACCCAGACCTTGCCATCGACGTGCGGGGCGTTGGGGTGGCCAGCCTTATCAGCATAGTTGCGCTTGGGGTCGGGAGCATGGGGTGTACCTTTATAGGCCGAAGGTCCCCGCGCCGGAATAGCCTGATGCGCTGGAGCAGGCGCTGAACTCTCGCGATGCTGGGCGAACGCGGGAACCGCGAACACGAGCAATGTTGCAAAAGCTACCTGAATGGATTTCATACATTCCTCCGGATGCCCTTTTGGGGGAACAGCCGTCTTTCACTGCTCTCTTCCCCTTGGCGGGTCATCGTCAATAACAATAGATGCGACCCCATACCCTGGCGCAAGTTGCGCCCTGGAAAACCTCAGTAACCGAAACCCTGAACAGCCTGCCTTCGGCGATTCCCGGTCGAAGCCGCGTCATGCTTCTACCGCCGCCGGAGCGCGCCGCCACGCGTAGAGCGGGAAGTGATCCGCCAGTTCCGCCACCTCGCTGCGAATTCGCTCGAGAGCCGCATCGTCGCCGCGCAGGTCGAGAGCCCTCGTGATCCAGGCGGCGATCTGCCGCATCTCCGGCTCTTTCATGCCGCGCGTGGTCAGCGCGGGCGTGCCCACGCGGATGCCTGAGGGCTTGAGCGGCGGATTGGTGTCGTAAGGGATAGCGTTCTTGTTGACCGTGATGCCGGCCTTGCCCAGCGCCAGCTCGGCCTCTGAGCCCAGAATGCCCTTCTCGAAGGTGTCCACCAGCATCAGGTGGTTGTCAGTGCCGCCGGAGACGATGCGGAAGCCGGCCTCCTGCAGAGCGCTGGCCAGCACCTT
>JBEKDH010000005.1:0-45932 GCA_050014455.1 Occallatibacter sp. | reverse complement strand
CGCCGAACTCTTCGAGGAGATCCGGCTGGCGGTAAATGGGACAACCGACATGCTGGATTCCTTGCTGATATTCAGCCGCACGGGAGCCGCACTTCAGCGTGTGCCTACTGATATGTCCTCGCTTGTCGACAGGGCGATAGCGCTGGTGAAGACGCATCCGGACGCGGAGCGGGTAACACTGCTGCTGGAGAAGACAGACGCCGACACAACGGTAGCGGTGGACGCCAAGCAGGTGGAGCGAGCTGTCTACAACCTGCTGCTAAATGCGTGTCAGTCGGCGCGCGAGAGCTCGGGGCTGCGCGAAGTGAGAGTCTCACTGAGCACGGAAGACAATACCGTCAGTGTGACCATAGTCGATAGCGGTCCGGGCGTGCCAGAGGGGATTCGCGAGAGTCTGTTCGACCCATTTGTGAGCGAAGGGAGACAGAAGGGCACAGGACTGGGCCTTACTCTGGCATGGAGCGTGGCGCGCGAGCATGATGGCGGCGTATGGCTGGTGAGCAGCCGCGCGGGCGAGACCATATTTCGTCTAACCGTAGCGAGGCACCTGCCGGAATCGGCCAGCCATGCTAACCGCCCACGGAGCGGAGTGCTGACGCCATGAGAATGAGAGTCAATTCAGAAATCGGTGAGGGAGCGCGCATCTTCGCAAGTCTTTTGTGGGGAGAACGGCTTGTACTAGTCGCGATGCTCCTGTTTCTCGGCTGCCAGAGCGCTCTCCTGCGCGCGCAAACCGGGTCCGCGCAGGCGACCGCGCCGGAGACGACGGAACAGAAGATCGATCGTTTGACGGCGGCCGTGGCGCAGGCTCAAGCACAGATGGAGGCTTATCAAAAGGAACTGCTTGAACTGCGCCTGCATCTCATGGTGTTGCAACAGCAAATGGCGGCGGAAAAGGCGGCATCTGTGCCCGCGAGACAGCCGGCGCCTCCCAGTGCCGGCGGCGCCGAGGCGGCGTCCCGAGCTCCCGCAACGCTTGAGGAGATTCAAGAGCAACAGGCAGTCGAGGAGTCGCAGATCGCGACACAAGACGCAACCAAAGTGGAAACGCAGTCGAAGTATCCGCTTACGGTGAGTGGATTGGTTCTGTTCAACGGCTTTGTGAACACGCGGCAGGTGGACATCCCCGCCTCACCCGCCTACGCAATCTCCGGTTCTGGCAGCAGCGGACTTTCTTTGCAGCAGACCGTGCTGGGGCTGGATGCGCGCGGTCCACATCTGTTCGATGCGATCAGCCGCGCGGATCTTCGAGTGGACTTCTTTGCAAATGGCGAGCAGTCAAACTATGCCGCCAGCGGTCTGCTGCGGCTGCGCACTGCGCACGCATCTTTGAATTGGCGGAACACGGAGGCTTTTGCCGAGTTGGATCGCAGCATTCTTGAGCCAAACCAACCGTCGTCTCTCGTCGCCATCGCGCAGCCGGAGTTGGCGTGGGCGGGCAACCTCTGGACCTGGAGTCCGCAGATCGGCGTGACTCATCGGTTTGCGCTTACTGACTCCACCCGCATCGAAACGCAGGCAGCCTTGATTGATACCTTCGATCCGCAGCTGCCGGGGTCAACTTCGAGTCCCTCGCCGGTGACACAAACAGAACGCAGCCGCTGGCCGGGAACGGAGGCGCGAATTGCATTCCTGCATGGAGAGAACGGCATTGGACCGGAAATTGGCGCAGGCGGATACTTCAGCCCGCATCGCACCGGCTACGGGGATAGCTTTGACGCATGGGCAGGCACAATGGACCTGCGAATGCCTCTGGCCAAATTCTTCGAGTTTACGGCCAATGCGTATCGCGGGCAGGCGCTGGCCGGGCTTGGCGGCGGCGGATATGTGAATTATTACTATGATTACGAAGGCTCGAATGAGATAGTGCGTGCGCTGGACGATGTTGGCGGGTGGGCGCAACTGAAGGCTAGGACGGGTCAACGAGTCGAGATAAACGCAGGCTACGGCGCCGACAACCCGTTCGCTAAAGAGGTGAATGCGGCCATGTGGTCCTCGGACGCGCCATCTTATACTGGCCTCGCGCGGAACCGTTCTTTCTTTTCGAACGTAATCTACAGCCCCAGCGCATACTTGCTGTTTTCGCTTGAGTACAAGCGGCTTTGGACCAACTACGCCACCGGTCCAACCAATTCCAGCGATGTAGTTGGAATTGGAGCGGGGTACAAATTCTGATGCTGCGCGCAAGTTTACGGCGACTGCTTTGGCCGGCGCTACTGGCGGGAAGCGCAACACTGTTGGGCGGACAGCAGCCCGCTGCAACAGGGCGCCACGCCCAGGTGACCGCCATGTTGGCGCCGGCGCAGCCCGACACAACGCACAAGGCGGAGAAGACTCCGCCGGCGGTGATTTGGCTGAACCCTTTGCATCCCGGCGCCGCGCAAAGCATAACACCCGGCAGCTTCACCCTGCTCCAGAAGAACAAGATGTTCACGCCGCATCTTCTGGTTGTGCCTGTGGGCAGCAGTGTCGCGTTTCCCAATGCCGATCCTTTCTTTCATAACGTCTTTTCGCTCTTCGATGGACGGCGTTTCGACCTCGGGCTGTATGAGGCTGGCTCGACCCGCAGCGTGGTATTCTCGCGCGAGGGCGTCTCCTACATCTTCTGCAACATTCATTCGGAGATGAGTGCGGTCGTGATCGCATTGGCGACGCCGTATTACAGCGTTGCCGATCCGCAGGGTGTGTTTCACGTGAAAGAAGTTCCCGATGGCGACTATGACATGCACGTGTGGATCGAAGGGCATAAGCAGAGTTCCCTCGACCAGCTTACGCGCCGTGTCCATGTCGCTGGAGAGGTTGCGGATCTCGGCGAGATTCGCGCCAGCAGCCCGGAACAGCAACAACACCTCAACAAATTCGGCCGGCCTTACGAGCCCGATTCTCACCCCATCTATTGACAAGACGATCTCCTTCATCGGCTAAGGTTGGCAATGAATCCCTGCTCCCAAATCCAGTCCGGCTATGGATTGAAGAAGTGAAGCAGCGCTTCTTCATTGTGCTGGCTCAGCCCGGCACGAACGCGCATGTGGCGCACGATGGTGCCTGATATGCTGGGCGAGAACCCCTCCGGCGCGGTGTGGCAGCGGGAGCAGTTCTGCTTAAAGACGCGTTCGCCGTCATCTTGCGGCCGAGCGGCCTGCTTTTGCGCAGCTGACTTCTTGGTCGTCGCGATTTCAGGTCTGCTGTTCTGTTGAGCGGCAAATGCAAGCGCTGAAACCGACGCCAGAATAAGGACGCCAGAGACAAAATGCTTTGTGCTCATTGCTGTTTTCCCTTCCAGGCCGGGAAGAGGAACCGATAAACGATCCCAGTCTCCCAGATGTTTTGATTGCCAGTGGCGGAGAATTGCCGCGCGTAGCTGGTGATGATCCTGGTGTTGTGCGGCAGGTTGTAATCGATGCCAAAGTCGGCTCGCTGCGTATTCGCAGCCGGCAGGCCGTCGCTGGCGACGGTATCGAGGCGAAAGGCCTGCTGAATGCGGAAGACAGGCTCGATACGCCCAATCGCGCTGTCAGGACCACCGAAGGCATGGGTGCGATAGTCGGCCTCGACCCAGTAGCCCTGCGCATGTTGACCACGGCCGAACTCGGAACGCAGGCGGAATCCAGTATCCTTGGGTTCCCACCAAACGTGGGCGCCATAGAAGTTCTCATGCGTCCCTTGCAGAAGACGGTCGTAGGAGAATCCTACTTCAAGGCGCTGCTCGGGCAAGTAGACAACGGCTCGTCCCCCCGAGCCGCGAGACGCGCTGAACTGCTCGTTAGCGCTGCGGGCGGAATAGTAATAGTTGTAGTCGATGGAGTATTTGCTGCGTTGGATGGCGTTGCCGCGCAGCATGCCGCCGAGGCCGCTACCGCTTGAAGAGAAGTTGAGATTGGCGATTAGCGGACCGTCCTGAAAGTTGCCAATCCAGATCGGCGAGAGACGGTCGTTGTAAGTGTTGAAGGGAATGAGAAAGTCCCCGGCCACGACGGTTAAGTGACTCGAGGCAACGTAATCGCCCTGCAGGTAGGTGATGCCAATGAAGTGGCTATGGTCGTAGCCGGGCTGATCGCCGCCATTAGGCGAGTAGAACTCCAGCAGGGCCGCGCGCGACTCGACGAGAACATGCTGGCCGAGGGGAGCGGCAAGCAGCGGCTCGATAATCGGATAGTAGCTGGTACTGCCGCCATTGGTGCTGGTGAAGAAGCCGACGCCTCCAGAGATGAGCGGCGTGTCTTGCGCGGAGCCATGATGGGCAATTGCTAGGGCGGTCAGCGCGAATAGGAGAATGCGGCTTGCGTGTGCCAATGCGCGGGGTTTAAGTTCGAGAGCTGGACGCAACATACTAACAAACTTAGCGCATGCAGCAGTGCCATGTGTCGCTCGATCTTCTTTGAGTTGTCAGTCGATTGTCACTTTGCGCGGCAAGCCATCGACCCTGTGTGGCCGCACCGCGGGAATAGTAAATACACTCTGCTTCGCAATGTCTCTGCGAACATTGTTTCGACGAGCGGAGATTGCAACAATGCGGTTACATTCGACTTACAGAGAGATGACAACTCGCTTTCGTGACGCGACTATAGTCGGAAAAGATGGCAGCTCTGCCGCAATATTTCTGGCAGTGGATCGCCTGTGGCTCTAGGCTTGGCGCGCGGAAGACAGCGGGGCAACGAGCAGGGTGGACAGCGCAGTGCCGCCGAAATCTTTCGCCGAGGACGCTCCATGAAGCTTAAGTTTGCCTGGTCCGCGATTCCTTTTGCAATCTTGCTGGCGGCGCCAGGGTTCATGCCAGCCATTCCGGCCCAGCACGCCCCGCGCCGCATCGAAGTGACCGCCAAGCGATTCGAATTCATGCCAGGGGAGATCACATTGAAAAAGGGTGAGCCGGTCGTGCTGGTGCTGACGAGCGTCGATGTGCCGCACGGTATCCGCTTCAAGGAACTTGGCATCGAAACCAAGATTGCCAAGGGTCAAGCCAGCGAACTCGCTTTCACTCCCGACAAGACCGGTACCTTTGTCGGCCACTGCTATGTGTTCTGTGGATCTGGCCACGGCGGGATGACGCTTACCCTGCACGTGGTGGAGTAAGCGCATGTTGCGGCCCTTCCTTTCCATCGCCGGCGCGTTCATGCTCGCCATCCAGCTCGTGGGCTGCAAGGCCGATCCGCCGGGCAAGGGAGAAGCGGCGATCATGAATTGGGCAAAGCACAAGATCTTCGTGCATAACAAGTCGCAGAAAAACCCGCTGAATGACGATGCCAAAGGGGTTGCCGACGGTAAGGAGGCGTTTTCGCACTACTGCGTTGCATGCCACGGGCCCGACGGGCAGAACACCGGCGTGCCATTCGCCGATCGCATGTCGCCGCCGGTGCCGTCGCTGGCTGGAAAGGATATACAAGCCTATACCGACGGGCAATTGAAGTGGATTATCGACTACGGGATCTGGCCCTCCGGCATGCCAGGCTCGAAGAACACACTCAGCGACGATGAGATATGGTCGATCGTGCTTTATCTGCGCCACTTGCCTCAGGCGGGCAGCCTCGGCGAACCGGAGATGTACACGCACTGACGCGAGGAAATCATCTCTGAACTGCGCCGCAGCGTTCGGAGCTGGACGAACGGCCTGTTCAGAACTTCGGTTTGTATAGGAGCACAGACTGTTCATGAGCGCAGCCACACTCGAAACGGGAAGGAAAGCGCCGCGAATCCCTCTTGTGGCCAGAGTATTGCTGTCTGCACTTCAGTTGAGTGAGCCCGACGCTACGCTCCTCCATAAGCTATCCAATCAGGAGTGGGCCAGTCTGCTCGCCTTCACCGACCTCGCCCATCTTACGTTACTGGTTGCGCGGCTCCCCACGGATGGATTCCCAGACTGGGTAGTTGAGCGGCTTGGAAGAAATCTCGCCGACAATGCTCGACGCTTCGAACGCGTCAAGGCGGCTTACCGGGAAGCCGCCGAAGCTCTCGACCGCGCCGGTGTCGAGCACATCGTTATCAAGGGCTTCACGCAGGCACCCGATTATGTTGCGGACCCGAGGTTCCGGGCGCAGTCCGACATCGACATCTTCTGCCCCCCAAACGACATCGTTGCCGCCAACAGCGCCCTGCAGGCCATTGGTTATAAGCCATCGGCCCTAAGAATCAGTTACACCCGGACCGATCATATAGCAACTCTGGTTCGGCTTGGCGACTGGCAATGGAAAGGGAACCCGTTCGATCCTGAGATGCCGCTTGGAATCGAACTGCATTTCTGCCTCTGGAACGAGCGTGTCTCTCGCATTCGTATCCCGGAGGCTGGGCTCTTCTGGGAGCGGCGCACAATGCGAGAGGTCGATGGTCTGTCGTTTTCCTGTCTTAGTCCCGCCGACCACCTTGGCTATCTCGCGCTTCACATCCTGCGCAATCTCTTTCTTGGGGACTGGATCGTCCATCACGTTTACGAGCTGGCCGTCTTCCTTCACTCCCGCGCAGACGACGAGACCTTTTGGCAGGTATGGAACGACACTCACTCTCCCTCGCTTCGATCCTTCGAGGCAATCGCATTTTACTACGCCCGCACCTGGTTCGATTGCCGTCTCCACCCTCTGGCCGCATATGAGATTGACAGGCTCCCGGCGACTCGCCGGAGTTGGCTCCAATGCTTCTCCGGCTCTGCACTCGAGGTAATGTTTGAACGGAACAAAGACTCCATGTGGCTGCTCCTAGGCTTCCTCTCTTCACGCAGGGAAAAATGGATGACACTAAGGCGAATCTTGATTCCGACGCATGTCGGGTCCATTGGATCTCCCGCCGTACAGAGTCGTAATAGGCGGATTGTCAAATCCTGTAACAAACCCCTATGGCGGCAATACATCGCCTATCTTCTCTCCCGCTCTGCTACTCACGTTCGCGCCGACTTTACCACTCTTGCACGTTTCCTCCGCTGGCGTCTGTTTCGACATTCTCACATGCTAAGCCTGACAATGATTGGCCACATGAAAGACTGATGGGTTCTTTTGCGTCATGCATCGCCGAGTTTCCGTCCGGGCGAGATCCGGCCGCATTGGGATTTTACGGGAAGGAATCTGGTTACTTTTAGAATCCAGGTCTGGCTGAACCGCCTGCGAGACTTCTCTGGACGAATGGGTGGCAATAGAAAACAGGCAAGCTATGGCGGTCTCGGGCTGGTGGCCATGGGACGAGGAACATTGGTACCGGACGCCGAAGAAGTCGTGCTTGTCCAACTGGTGGTCGAAGGACGAAGTTGGCTCGTGATGGTTCTTCGCCCCGCCGGCGAGGAGAGTGTCTGTCCAGAGTGCCGGCGTACCTGCCGATTGAGCGCGGCACTGGAGCAGATTTCACTTGTGCTGGGTGGGTCCGCGGGTTCTCGCTTGACTGAGCAGTTGGGTAGATACGATTGAAAAGCTGGAGGCTGCGAATTCCTGCCTCGTAGTCGTAGTCGCCGCCGAGATGGTAACCAATCTCGGTAATAATATACTTGGCAAAATAGAGGGATAGTACGGGATGGAGCGGGAAGCGGTGGGATCGGCTACGGCTTCTTGGCTGGCCTATCGGCAGTGTGCGTTCGATGCCATTCAGCCTCCCGGCGTTGCATCTCTTCTTTGGAGACGGTGAACGCCTTGCGGACGGCGTTGTCGAACCGTTCGGCTTCGGTGTTGCCAGGGACGGGTGGGGCTGGTAGGGGTTTCATGATTGTGTCCTCTGCATTCTGTACCTCTCAGAGTTCTGGCAATTTCGTCTTCTCAATGGACAGAAAGTAAACATTGTCTCTGTCGAACGTATAGTAGAGAGCCGTATCAACTTTGTGCCCACAGATGAACCATACCTGCGAACCATCTAGCTGACATCCAACTTCAGGTTCTCTCGAAAGGATCGTTACAGCGCCTTCGACAAATTCGTCGGCTCTGCGGACGTTCGGTTCGATCTTCGCCAACTCATACTCAAACCGTTCGTCGAATACGACCGTCCTGATCTTACCTTCTTGCACTGAGATGCTTTTCCGCAAGGCTCTGGAGTGCCAGACCGCGCCTACGCTCATGCTCTGTTGGCGGTCTGCGGCTTACCAGCGCCGTGCTGTACGGGATTGTTTCCTGTAAATGGGCAGCTTTCCATCCTAAGAATAGATGTGATTGTTCGCTGATGTCAGTTGCGCTCATCGCCCAAAATTTCTCTACAGTCTGACGGACAAGGTCGATCTCAGGACCGGAGAATTTCGCGGGATTGGCGGGGCGCAATGCGATGGGCTTTTTCTGAATGTGCCCGAAGTACGAAACCTCCTGCCATGCGAACTCCCCCGTCTTTCTCATGTTCTCTGTGAGCGCCTTCAGGCGTCGGGGAGCCGGACCCTGTGGAAGTTTGAAATACTCCTGCCCCGTGATCGGCTCACCATAGGTAAGAAAAGCGGAGAAGTCGGCGTGGAAGAGGAGTTTATTCAGCTTTATCGCGCCGAATTTTGGGTCAACCTGGGACCACTCCGAAACGAGCAGAATCAACTCTCGGAGCTTTTCATCGTTCGGGCGGGGCCTGGACTTCCGTATTCGACCGGGCACCATAGCGCGACTCCTTTCAGAAATCAAGTATATCCCTAATCAAGTGACGGGCGGGCGGAGCCATCGTTTCCCTTTTCCGAGAGAAACGCTTCAAGTTTTTCCTTGGTGATCTTTTCCACTCCTGCAAGAGTCCATAGCGCATCCACCATGATTTCGTTCAGACTGGCGCGCGGATGCGCCCTTCTTTTTCGTTTAGCCAAGATCGCGCGAAGCACAAGTTGTTCATCAGGGGTCAGATAAACGGTCGTACCTTCCGCGTTGTCGGCTATGCGGCTTTTGCGGCCCACAAACCATGATCCTCAGTTGCTAGTTGGTCAAAAAGTCCATTATAATGGATTTATATGGCGCGAGGTTTTGGTTCGCGCAGGGCGGGCCGCGCTGATAGGCTCAAGGATGTGAGGAATGAGAAGTCCGAAAGAACCCCAATCCATGCTTCGTGACTCTCACATCAGGAGGGCTCTGCTTCAAGAGCTGAAAGCCGTCTTTCCAGACGAGGATAATAACCTTATTTTGCAAGAATTTAGCTGCAATGCGGCGCGGATCGACGTGGCGGTTGTAAACGGTGCGCTTCATGGGTTTGAAATCAAGAGCGATTGCGACGGTCTCGACCGGCTTTCTACGCAAATCGCTGAATATGGCAGGATTTTCGACTTCGTGACACTCGTGGTGGGCAAGAAGCTGCTAGAGCCTGGGAGGTCAGATATTCCAAAGTGGTGGGGTATCACACTCGCCACTGGTTCAGATTCCGGCGTTGCTCTCCGAAGAATTAGGGGTCCAAAAGAGAATCCGGCGAGAGAAGCGGCTGCGCTCTCCCGGCTGCTCTGGAAAGATGAGGCGCTCAGGTGCTTGCGTCGCTTTGGATACCGTACAGTGACCTCCAAGAACCGCGCCGATGAGGTGTGGGAGGAGGCATCACGCCTTCTGGACATCGATACTCTTGCGGAGGAGGCACGGAATACGATAAAGGCTAGGGGAGGATCAGGATTTCCGAAACAACCTTCTCGACATGGTGATTTGCGCTCCACTGAATCCATTGCTCTGCGGAGTTATTGGTCGTCAAACCTGGAGTGGCTGCTTTCGCAGCGATCTCCGAATCACCCTGGCTGAAATTGGCACCATTGAACTCGGATCGATTTGACACAAGATCACGGCATATAGCCTTCATCGAACCGGATGAACTATTTCCCCTCCGAACGATAATCTGTTTGCTGGCCGTATATCGAAGGTTAGGATCGGGAGCATTGGGAATTTCCACTGGGGTACCGCCGCATCTGACCCCATAGTCTCCATATGAAGGGATTCTCTCTTTGCTGGCAAGTCTGTTCGCAGCGACAGCCCTCCAGCCAAGCCAATCGGAGCGTTCTACCGGAATCCATGAATCATACGGCCACTCTGAAATAGACTCCGGGAAGCATCCTGATGCCAATGTGATGGTACGCCACTGTTTGATATAGGGAGTCTTCTTCAAGCCCGATTCCCCTAATTGCTCCACTTCCATTTGATTGGGACGGTAGGCCAGGTCAATCAGCATATCTATGGAATTTGGAGTCAGGTTGAATACCGTCAACAGGCCATCGATGTAGCCTTTGAGGAGCGTCTTGTCAACTAAATCCGTTGTGTCGATCCTGAGCATGACGCCACGGTTATCCTTCTGGATCACGTCGCGGATGGCTTTCTGATAGGCCGGCGAAAATCGGAGAGAAGTTACAGGAACGCACTGAATCCCCAGATTCCTTGCCACCTGGAAGATCAGTGTTGCAGCTTCCGGGGATGGCAATGTGCCTGTGATGATGTACTGCGTGTCGAGAAAGAATGGGAGTTCGCCCCATTCATCCTTTACGATTTGCAGTACATCTTGGGTATGTTCCAAGAGAGTCTTCGGAACTTTTGGCTTCTTCACGATCTTCTTGGGTGGCCACATCTCGAAAAGTGGTGTAACCGATGACTTCGTGGCGGTCTTGAGGGAGTTCAACGCCCAGACCTCGCCACGCTTCACCTTTGCGATGAAGATGTAATGTTTATAGCCAAACCCAAGACCAGCGTGGGTGACGGGTTGTTCGGCTCTGGCTACTCGCACCGACTTTTGGGTCGGCTTCTTTTCTCTTTGGGATTGTTTCTTTGATCCCCCGCCATGATCCGCTGTAGGCATCGCTTTTCCTCCGAGTGAGAAATCGCTACCAATCATACACCGTCAGTCAAACCGTAGTGAACGATTTTATCGACGCTTTCCCCTCGAAGGCTTCTTGTATGGCAATACTCACGCTTGCGCGGCCATCGTTTTGCCGGTCAATTCGGCAAGGGTGAGACGCTTGCCCACCATTCCTCGCGTTGCGATGTCGAACCGCTGCGCGTCCGTCACGCTCACCTTCAGCGACGACAGTTCTCTGACGGCGCTGCCCCAGATCGATTCGGCCCATGGCGAGTTCGCGCTCCTGCCTCCTGCGAACCCCGGCGGTTGCGCGGTCAACGCGGCGATCGCGGCGGGCGGCTCCTGCACGCTCTCGATCACCTTCACGCCCAAGCTGCCCGGCTGGGCCAGCGCGCCGTTACCCATTGCCCGTTCGGCAGCGATGCTGATCGCCTTCTACGATACCGATAAGTCTTTGGCCGGATCGGCAACTCTGGCGCTAACAGGCACCGGCACCGGACCGGTCGCGGTGCTCACCCCCGGATTGATCTCCGATATAGTGGGCAACGACACCGCGGTCGAGAACCCCGCCAGCCCCTACGGCGGAGACCGCGGCCCGGCCGGCGGAGCCATCTTCAATGCACCTTCGGCGATTGCAGTCGACGGCTTCGGCAACATCTATATTGCGGACACACAAAACGAAATCGTGCGCGTGGTGTACAAGAGCGGCGCGGTGCTGGCCAACCTGATCGCGCTGGAGAATCCCGGCACAACGGCGGTGGCGGGCGATATCTATACCATCGCTGGGATTTCGCCCAAGCTGAATCCCTACCAGAACTTTGGCGGCGGCTACGATGGGTACCTGGCCTCGACGGTCGGGGTGAACTGGCCGCAAGGCGTGGCGGTGGACGCGGCGGGCAACGTCTACATATCCGACACATACGATGGCTCGGTGCGCATGATCAACGCGACCACCGGCATCATCAACACCGTGGCGGGAACCTTCAACTCGATGTGCTTCGCAGCCTTCAACAGTTCCTGCTACGGCGATCAGGGGCCGGCTGCCTCGGCGGGATTTGCCAAAGCCGAGGGCATCACCATCGACGGGTATGGAAACCTCTACATCGCCGACAGCGGCAACGGCACGATTCGCGTGGTTTACCAAGGCGGAACGGCGCTGGCCAGCTTGATTGCGACGGAAAACTCCGGCGTCACCGCGCAGGCGGGCTATATCTACACCATCGCGGGCGGGGTGGGCAACACGGGCGGCACCGGCGACGGCGGCCTGGCCACCTCGGCCGGCCTCTATCTGCCCAACCAGGCAACCGCGGACTCGCAAGGCAACATCTACATCGCCGACACGGGCGACAACCTGGTGCGCCGCGTCGATGCGGTCACGGGCAACATCGGCACATTGCGCGAATGAATGCGGGCACGTACGGTATCGCGGTCGATGCCTCCGACAATGTCTACTTCGGTGTGCAGACTTACGTGGTCCAGGCGTACTACCCCAACGCCCCCTCGTGGGCGCCTTCGAGCCAGGTAGTGGCCGGCATCGCCTATAACAGCACCGCAGCGGGCGATGGGGGCAGCGCGACCCAGGCCACGCTGAGCGGCGCGCAGGGCGTGGCCGTCGATGGCACGGGAAGCTTGTACATTCTGGAGCCTGACGGCGTGCGCTACGTGGATGCCTCGGCCAACGCGCTCGCCTTTCCCAGCGCGCTGTACGGAGTCGTGAATACTCCGCAGACGGTGATGATTACGGATGCGGATATCTTGAACTATCCGATCGGAGCGCCCTACCTGAGTTCAATCACCGCCCTGACGGCGAGCGCGGGAAGCGCCGGGCTGAATCTGCCGGCTCCGTTCCTGACGCAGGCGCTGGCCGGAGGGTCCATCTTGCCGGAGGGTGCGGTCGATTGCGGAACCCTTGCGATGGGCCTGACACCGGGGCAGGCGTGCGCCATCGCCGTCTCGGTGCAGACCACGCAGGACGGTTCGGTCACCAGCACGGCAACCTATCCCGACAACAGCGTTTCGTTCTCCGCCGCACCGCAGAGCAGCGCGTCGTTCACCGGCGTTCCGCTTACCTTCAATCTGTCGGCGACGGTTTCCGGCAGGCCTCCATCGGTCTCGCTGATGGGCGGACCGCTGACCTTCTACGCGGTTCCCAACGGGGGAGCCAGCGCGGGCCAATCGCTGACGCTCTTCAACCAGAGCACGACGACGGCGCTCGCCATCTCTTCCATCACTGCCACGACAACGGCAGGCTTTGCCCAGACGAATACTTGCGGCAGCTCGCTGGCGCCCCAGGGCTCATGCACAATTACCGTCACCTTCAGCGCGACTGCCCTGGCTGCTTCTTCCGCTCTTAACGGATGGGTGACGGTGCGCGACGACGCATCGACCGGAAGCGGAGTGCAGACGGTTGCGCTCACAGGCAATGGCGTCTATCCCACGGTCACGCTCACCGGCCCCACGCTGGTGAGTGGGGCGCTCAACTTCACGGCGATCCCGAATGAAAGCGCCAGCGCGCCGCAGACGGTGACGCTGACCAATACCAGCCAGGTGCCGCTGACGGTTACTTCGATCACCCCCGCCCAGGGCGCGGGCCAGATTGGCAACAACTTCGAGCAACTGGCAACTTCCACCTGCGGCGCATGCTTCCCCTCAACGCTGGCCGCCGGCGCGCAATGCCAGATCAACATCGCCTTCGGCACCAATACGCTCGGCCCCGCAACCTCCCAGACGCTCACCATCGCCGACAATGCCGGCGGCGCGGGCGCAACGCAGATCGTGCAACTGAATGGCATGGGTGGTGCACCGATCGCCACCATCGCGCAGCCCGCCACGCAAGAGATCGACTTCAGCTCGCTTGTGCCGGGAACAACCAGCCCGGCAAGTGTCGTCACCATCACCAACAACGGCACCGCGCCGCTCACCTTCTGCATGGTCGCCCCCGCCTGCCTGCTTTACAACTCCACCTTTGGCACAGAAACATCGGGAGTTCCCTTCCAAGTCGTCGGCGTAGTGGCGGATCAGTTCTCCGTGGATGGAAGCGCCTGCCTGGCCGTTGCGCCGCTGGCCGTGGGGGCAAGCTGCAATCTCAACGTCTACTTCTCACCCAAATTCGCGGGCCGCCTCAACGCCACGCTGGACATCAACGACGACGCAGGCGGCGAGCAACTGTCGCGCGGATTTGTTTCCACGCAGACGGTTACGCTGACCGGCATCGGCAATGTTCCGGAAGGCGCATCCACCTTCACCGTTGCGAATGCAACTCAGTTCCAGGCCGCTGTGGGACAAACGCAGACGCAGACCGTTACGCTGACGCTGAATAATGCCATGGCGCTCAACCCAATGAGCATCCAGAGCGGCTTCACAGAGTACTCGCTGGGCGAAGTCACAGGCTGCGCGGTCGATGGAATCACGGTGAATCCGGTGGGAACCGTCTGCCAGATTCCGGTCACCTTTGCGCCGTTGTCTCCGGGCATTCGCAATGCGGCGCTTATCGTGACGACGACGGAAAATGGCGGAACGCCGTATGCCTTCGGCCTCTCCGGCATGGGCAGCGGCGCGCTTGCCGTGCTCACCCCGGGCATCATGACCCAGTTTGTGGGCGGCTATCTCGGCACACAATATACCGGGATCGGCGGCCCGGCCAACCAGGCCAAGGTTGGATTCCTCAACGGCATCGCCATCGATTCGGCAGGCAACCTCTTCCTCTCCGATCGAGGAAACAATTCGATCTGGCGCATCGACACCAACGGCATCATCAACTACTACGCGGGGGGACCCTGGCCCGACTATGGGCCGGCCTTCACCGACGGCGGGACGGCCATCGATTCGAATATCGGCTTCGGCGGACCGCTGGCGCTGGATGCGGCGGACAGGCTCTATCTTGGCGATACGGATGGGTGGTTGGGGACCCCGGCCTCGGGACACAACCTCATTCGCGTCATCGATCCGGTCAATAACCTCATTACTTCCATAGCGGGCAACGGCGTGGCTGGATGGCCCTCCCATACGCGCGTCTATCCGGGAGCCATCATTCAGTTCGCGATCGGCGGCGTCAACTATCTCTTCTCGGTACAGACAGGCGGCGTCACCGGCATCAATCGTCCCGCCTTCACCGATGTCATCGGCGAGACCTACCAGGATGGTACCGCGGTGTGGATGAACTCCGGCAAAGGAACCACGACGGGCGTTGGCTGCCCCGGCCAAACCGACTCCAATGGCGACGGCTGCACGGCTTTTAACGCCTTGTTACCCAACGCCATCACTGGCCTCGCGCTTGACCAGACGGGGAACATCTACTTCTCTGACGGCACGGAGGTTCGCCGCATCGATGCAACGACCGGCATCGTCACCATGTACGCGGGCAACGGAACTCCAGGCCACAGCGGCGACGGAGGTCGGGCCACGGCGGCGGAGATCGCGGGCGGCGATCTGGCCTTCGACAGCAACGGCAATCTCTACATCGCGGAGGCGGGCGCGGTGCGCATGGTAGCCGGGCCATCCTCGCAGACTCCTGGCACGATCACCACCGTTGCCGGGACCGGCACACGCAACCCTGGCAACAACGAAAACAATACTGTCTGCGCCGGCGGCAGCGGGGACGGCGGACCGGCCACGGCGGCACAGTTCAGCGGTCTGACCGGCATCGCCTTCGACGCGGCCAACGATCTCTATCTCACGGATGGCTCTGCCTGCCGTGTGCGCCGGGTCGACGCCGGCACCAATACGATTCTCACCGTGGCCGGCGCTGGCGGCGGTTACCTTGAAGGACCCGCTACCAACTACGGCAATCTAGGCGATAGCTGGGACGGCGGCGACGGCAACGCCTACGGGGCGACACTTCCCCAGGCGGCGCTCACCCGACTGGACGGCATGGGAAACATGTACATCATGGAAGTTGCCGATGGCGTCCGCAAGGTCAACGTCTCCCAATCGGTGATGGACTATAACTTTGTCTACGCGCCCAACTATCTGTCCGGCGTCGACAGTAACGTTCCGATCGACACAGAAGCCAGCACGCCGCTGACCACGACGGTTCTGAATGCGGGCAACAACGGCATGCTGAACTTCACGAAGCCGTTTATCGATTCTCCGTGGGGCATCAACAGCACCAATTGGACGCGCGACATCACCAACCCCACCGGCAGCACGGAGTGCTACAACGCGCGAAAGATATCTGCCGGCTACGAGTGCCCGATCAACACGGACTTCACGCCTCTGGTTGACGGCTCGCTCACCGGCACGACCACGGTGAACGACGATGCGGTCAACACGCCGCAGACGATCACGTTAATCGGCACGGCCATTGGCACGCGTGCCGATGTGACGCTGCTACCCTTCCTGCTCTCGTTTTCGACGCCGCAGAACAGCATTTCGGCCCCGCAAACTTTGACGCTGTTCAACCATAACGCCACTGCCGTCTCCGTCTCCATCAGCCTGGCGGGTGTCAACATGGCGGACTTCTCGATTGACACCAGTCAATGCGGCACGACTTTGAGCGGAAACTCAAGCTGCCAGATTCCGGTTACATTCAGCCCGCCGATTGTGGGCGGAAACACCGACGTCGCTCTTCCGCCCGACATTCTGACGGCCCAGGTGGTGGTGCTGGACAGCGACACCAATACGCCCAAGCTGGTATCGAACCTGATAGGCACCGGCACATTGCCCGCGGCCACAGCTTCAACCATCCCGCTCTCGATCATCGAGACGATCAATCTATCGGACGCGCCAACAGTGACGGTACCGATTCCATTGACGATCGTCGAGGACATACAGCTCCACGATTCGGAGCCGCCCTTCTCAGCTTCGGTTCCGTTGCCGCTGCCGATTCTAGAGACGATTCATGTATCGGACACGCTCGCTCCCATCATGAAAGCGCAGCAACTGAATATCCCGGAGGCGATTCACGTAACCGATGCGCTGGGTTCCATGATGCTCTCGAAGCAGTTGAACATCCCTGAACAAATTCACGTCAGCGATAGCATTGCGTCCGTGCCTGTGCCGTTGACCACCACCATCCAATGGACCGCACCCGAGCCGATTGTCCTTGGCACATCGCTGAGCGGAGTGCTGGATGCATCCGCATGGAGCGGAACAACATCCGTGGCAGGGAGTTATGCCTATGCAGCCACGCCCGCAGGCAGCAGCGCTGCTCCAGTTACGAGCTCGACAGTGCTGGCCGCGGGAAGCTACACGCTGGCAGTCACATTCAATCCGTTTATCGCGACCGAGTATACGACAGCGACAGGCACGGTGAGCCTGCTGGTTAACGCGCCCGCCATTTCCACCACAACCAAGCTGCAATCCTCGCTGAACCCGTCCACCTCCGGCCAATCGGTGACGATTACCGCAACCGTAACCGCGGCCAGCGGCTCAGCGACGCCGACCGGCACAGTGCAGTTCAACCTCAACGGCAGCAACGTTGGTTCGCCGGTAACATTGAGCGGCGGAACCGCGACTTACACCACCAGCTCCTTGCCCGTAGTGACGAACACTTTCCAGGCAGTCTATACGCCGGCGGCAGGCAGCAGCTTCGTAACAAGCTCTGCGCAGCCGCTAGCTCAATTGGTCAACGCAGCGCCGGACTTCAGCCTGACAATAGCAGGCACAGGCGGAGGCGGTTCAGAAACAGTGCTTCCGGGCGGCAAGGCCGTATTCGACCTCGTCGTGTCCCCGCTCAACGCAGCTACTCTCCCGGCGCGGGTGTCGCTCTCGGCCAGTGGACTGCCTGCGGGCGCTGTGGCAACCTTCTCGCCAGCCGCGCTGCCCGCGGGTGCAGGCACTTCTACGGTGACGCTGACGATCCAGATCCCGCAAACCGCGGCAGCCATGCCTCCGGCCGATGGCTTGGGCCGCAGGCTGGCGCCCCTCGCGCTGGCGCTGCTGCTGTTGCCATTCGCAGGCAGGCTGCGCCGCGCAGGCAAGCGGTTGCCGCGGATTGCGTCCCTGCTGCTCTTGCTTGGATCAGCCCTGGCGGCCTTGACGGTGCTGAACGGCTGCGGCTCTACAAGCGGCTTCTTCGCCCAGCAGCAGCAAAGTTACACTGTGACGGTGACCGGAACATCGGGCGCGCTGTCGCACTCCGCCACGGTAACGCTCACGGTTGAGTAACGAGGAGAAAGATGATGATGAGCCGATCGGTTTCCCGAATTGCGTACCTTGCGGGTGTGTGCATCCTGGCTGGCGCAACCGCCTGCGCCCTACAGGCCCAAGCCCCCGCAAGGCCGGCCTCCGTTTCCACCGATTTGGCCATAACCTATGCAGCGGAGCGGGCAGAAATCGCGCCCGGAGACTGCGGGTGTTTCTGGCTGCAGGGAGGCGGCGCGGACGCGGCCATCACCTTCAGCAAGGGGCTGGGCATCGCCGCCAGCCTGAACGGCAGCCATGCCTCGAACTTCGCGCCCGGCGTGGATGTGAACAGAGTCGCTTTCATGGCCGGCCCGCGCTACACGCACTGGATTCACACCGGGACTGCAGGCTCTCAGCAGGGGCGCGGCATGCAGTTCTTTGGTGAAGGACTCTTCGGGGGCGAGCGTGCCTTCAACGGCGTCTTCCCCGCCAGCTCGGGAGTCACGTCCAGCGCCAATGCGTTTGCCATGCAAACCGGCGGCGGCTTCAATCTTCTCCTGTCCAAGAGCTTCGGCTTGCGCCTGCTGCAGGTGGACTATGCAAGAACCACACTGCCCAATAACGCCTCAAACACCGAGAACGACTTGCGTCTGGCATTCGGCGTAATCTGGCGCATTGGCAGGAGGTGAAGAGCGATTGACGCGGATTCGGCACATTCGGCCTTTCCCAACACCACTTGCCCCCTCTCCAAATTCCTCGTTGTTTCCAATGTAGCCTGCGTCACAGCGCGGCCCCGCCTGCTGCCGTAGTCTCTTCCTCGGGTTTGGGAGGAAGATCGATGCCGGCAATTGCCGCGGAAAATGCTACTACCGTTCAGAATCTATTGGCCGCTTTTGAGGGCGAGTCGAATGCGCACGCCAAGTACACGGCCTTTGCGGTGAAGGCCGGTGCCGACGGGTTGCACGGAGCCGCCAGCCTTTTTCGGGCCGCCGCGCGCGCCGAGGAGATTCACGCCGCAAACCACGCCAGAGTGATCAAACTGATGGGCGGCGAGGCCAGGTGCGAGATTCACGCGGTTGAGGTGAAGAGCACGCTGGAAAACCTGAAGGCGGCGCTGAGCGGCGAGCAGTATGAGATCGACACCATGTACCCGGAGTTTCTTGAAGAGGCGACGGCGCTCAAGAATACCGCGGCCATTCGCACCTTTACCGGAGCCATGGAAGCCGAGAAGACCCACGCGCGGCTCTATGGCCAGGCCATCGCTCTGCTGGTTGGCGGCAAGCGGGATGCGTGGATCGCCGAGGCGCGCGACTTCTACGTCTGCCCAATCTGCGGCTACACATCGGAGACGGAAGAGGAGCACGAGCGCTGCCCGGTCTGCAATTGGCCGTGGGAACGCTTCGAGATTGTCCGGTAAGATCTGTCCTCCGAGTCGCAAGGCAAAACTGAATTCGCCGCTCTCAGCAGGTCACTTCTTTGGAATTGTCAGCTCCGCGCCTTCGCCAACCTTGTAAGTCTCGGCGAAGTTGCCCTGATCGATGCCCAGCGAGAGACGGCCGCGGGAGTCGATGTAGAAGAGCTCCTTGCCCACGGCCACATCGCTGAAAGTCTTTACGAAGGGAAAGGCGTAGCTCTTGCCGGCAAGCGTGACGGGAACCTTGTCGCCGAGCTTATAACCTAACTGCGCAAAGGTCTCGGCGGGAACGTTGAGCACCAGGTTGCCGAATGGCCCATCGGTGCCGATGACTTCGCCGTGCAGGCCGGCCGAGTCGATGGTTGCGTTTCTCAGATCGAGGCGGACCAGCTTCGTTCCATCGAGCGCGGGACCGGCCTGGGCAAAATCGTCGCCGCGGGCAATGTGCGCGCCTGCCGGTGAGAAGATGTCTCTGCCATGAAAGGTCGAGGAGATGCCGGAGCCGATCATCCATGCGGGGTTGGTGATCTCGTGGGCCTCGACAATCCCGTCGCGGTCCTGGATGAGGGTGAGCAGGCCGTTGTCTGGAAGCACAAAGAACTGGCCCACGCGCGATTTGGCCACGATGGCTTTGCGCGTGGAACCGACGCCGGGATCGATGACCACGACGAAGACCGCGTTCTTGGGGAAGTAAGGCGCGGAGCCGGCCAGAAAACGCGCGCCCATGGCGATGTTATAAGGCTCAGACTGGTGCGTGATGTCGATAATGCGCACACCGGGGGCGACCGATTCCATCACCGCTTTGCAGATGCCCACGGCATCGTCTTTCACGTCGAAGTCGGTCATGAAGCCGATGACCTTTGTGGGCGCCAAAGGCGTCTGCTGAGCCACGGCCGTTGCGGCTGCCAGAGCGGCCGCCGCCAGAGCAACCCCGATGAATTTTCTTCCAATTCTTTGCACGCGCATCTCCTCATATTTCTTATGGTATAACCCGGCCGGATGAGCGCCGACTTCGCGTTCTGTTCGGGACGATTTGGCATAGTTGGGGTGGACAGTGGAGAATGCCTTAGTTCGGCATATCTGGTAACGATTGCGCTTTGGGGCCGCCCGAGTTGTTGGGCGCAAAACGCAACCGCAAAGAGGGTGAGATGCATTCTGTATGGATGGGCGAGTTTATGGGCACGCTGGTTCTGGTGCTGCTGGGCAACGGCGTGAATGCCGGCGTGACGCTGCGCAAGTCGTACGCGGCGGACTCCGGCTGGATTGCGATCACCACCGGCTGGGCGCTGGCCGTGCTGTGCGGCGTGCTGGTGGCTCAAGCCTTCGGCAGTCCCGGAGCGAATCTGAACCCGGCCATCACGTTGGCCGTCGCCGTGAACGGCGGGAATTACTCGCAGGTGCTGAGCATGTGGTGTGCGCAGTTATTGGGAGCCATGGCCGGCGCGGCGCTGATGACGCTGCACTATGCGCCGCACTGGTCGCTCACGCCCGATCCGGCGGCCAAGCTGGGCGTCTTCTGCACCAATGCCGCGGTGCGCAATCCGCTGGCGAACATTCTTAGCGAGGCTCTGGGCACAGCGGTGCTGGTGGTGGTGGCGGGGGCGATCTTCTCGCGCGGAGTTTCAGCGAATGGGCCCGCGGCGGGCATGGGGCCGTGGCTGGTCGGCAGCCTGGTGTGGGGCATAGGCCTCTCGCTGGGTGGAACGACGGGCTACGCCATCAATCCCGCGCGCGATCTGGGTCCGCGCCTCGTTCATTGGCTGCTGCCGATTCCCGGCAAGGGCGGATCGAACTGGCGCTATGCGCCGATCCCCATTATTGGAGACCTTGCCGGCGCGGTGCTGGCGGGGCTGCTGCTGCACTATGCGCATCTGTAACTCGCGAAATGCCGACAGGTTCCCCCGCTCGCCGCGGTCAACCTGGCGCATCCCAGGGCGGGGATCACTCTCGCTCGCAGTGTGTCAAAGATTCGTCAACGAGCGTGATGCTGGTTGAACCGTCGCTCGACTCGAACTGCAGACCGCAAATATGCCATTTGCCGTTTTCTTCCTGCGCCCACTCATCGAGCCTGCCGCGTCCAAGTGGGCCGCGGATTTGGACGGTCAAATCGGCATTGCCATCGCCGCGATTCGCAAGAATACGTCCTTCGGCGATTCGAGAAACACGCATCGGTTCCCCAAGCATCTGTCGTACCTTCTCCGAACCTCGCGCTGTTCGCGCCGCCAATGCCACGGGTGCCCGCGATTGGTGTTCAAACCTCAGAATCCACGCGCCTGCCAAAACAAGCAGCAGAAGTCCGATTATTGAGGCAATCGTAACTGTCCGGTTCATTCCCCTACTCCAGTCGCGATCCCACCACTGCAAGCGCCGCGATAGCCGCAGTCTCCGCGCGCAGAATGCGCGGGCCCAGCGATACTGCGATCCAGCCGCTGGCGTCAAAGAGCGCTTCTTCGTCGGGCGCCCATCCGCCCTCGGGCCCTATGGCGATTTCCAGCGTGGGCATCTCATCGCCGCCGGCAGCCACGGCTTGATCGAGAGCGTGGCACAGGGTGGTGGTGCGCTCCTGCTCTGCGAGGACAATGCGCGAAGCCTGCGAAGCTGCCCGCACGCGTGCTGCCAACGGAGTTAAATCGTAAATCAGCGGCACATCGGAACGGCGCGACTGCTGCGCGGCCTCATGCACAATGCGGCGCCATCGCTCCGTGCGCTTCTCCGCAGCCTGGGCCAGATGCTTCTCAGTGCGGCGCGCGATCACCGGGGCCACCGCGGCCACTCCCAGCTCAGTAGCCTTCTCAAGAGCCCATTCCATGCGGTCGAACTTATAGATGGATAGCACCAGCGTGACAGGCAGCGCGGGATCGGCTTGGATCTCCGCGATCAGGTTGAAGCGAACCTCGGTGGGAGCGACGGCGGCAACCTCGGCATGAAAAACGTGGCCGCCTGCCACCACATCCATCTCCATCCCCGGCTGCGCACGCAGTACCCGCGCCATGTGTTCTGCCTGCGCGCCCAGGATGACTGCGGTGGCCTCATCCCAATGTTCGGCAATCCAGCGGCGGCGTGTCACAGTTTCCTCCGAGATGCTCTGTGCGCTTACAAGTCTAATCCATTTCCAAAAAACACTGAGGGGGACGCCCTAAAGCGCCCCCCTCGCGTGTTGCCTTGTGTTGGTTGAACGATCCGCTACTTCTTCTTTGCGGCCTTCTTCGCAGGCGCTTTCTTTGCGGCGGCCTTCTTCGCGGGTGCTTTCTTGGTTGCCATTTGCCTATTCTCCCTGTTTGCTGATCGTCAGCGATTCTGCAACAAATTTATTGCAGTTGAAGCATGTATAGATTCACTCTTCATCGGTGTCAAGGAAAAAACGAATCGGCGGTGGAAAAAGGGTCTCTAATCCTTCAACATTGCATCGAGTGTCAGCAAAGAGAGGGTTGGGAACCTGAAGACAGATGCCGACGGCAGCGTTGCCGATCCAGAGGCGCATCACATTTTGCAACCAGCCTCGGCGCGTTCCTTCACGAATTGCGCCAGCGTTCCTGCTTCGCGCCGCTGGATCATATCGTCGAGATAGGGCAGACGGTCCTTGGGGTTTGCCTTCAGCAGAACCTCATAGACCCGCAACGCGCCGTTGACGCCCGCCTGATACTGCGCCAGTGAATCGTCCTGCTTATCGGGATGCTGAATCAGAAAGGCCGTCTGCGAGAATGTCTCCGCGATAAAGATACTACTCGCATCCTTCTTGTCGCCCTTGGGCAGCTTGTCGAGGATCATGCACATGTTTACATGGATATCGGGAACCTCGATGATCCACTGAAGCACCCAATCGCGTTCCTGGGCCGCATGAGGACCGAGCGGGTTCGCTTCAAAGTCCTGAATGTATTCGAGCGCCTGCTTCCGCTCCTCCGGAGTGGATGGCCCGCGATCGGCGGCGGTTGCGGCAACAGGCGCGGCGAGAAGCGCGCAGCCCACAAGAGCGGCAGAGATGTTACGCAGGAACATGGCTGGAGTCCTCGCCAGCAAAGTTAGCACTCCAGCCCATCCATGGCAAGCTCTACGAAAGACGTTGCTGGAGGATGTAACACCTCGCATTTCGCTTGAGTTAGGAACCCATATCGGTGTTTGCGTCGCGTTGCGAGCGTTCCTTCCGGTTTGGCGGTGCCGCTTGCGCCGGGCGGTTCAGCGTGAGGGACGCTGGGTTAAGGCAGAGATGTGGAATCGGGAATACCCGCCAGGCGCGCGCCCCAGCCCACTGCGATAAGCTGGAAGTCAGGAGCTGATTCGCGACCGATGACCACTGCCCCATACAGATACTCGACCCTTGCCGTTCATGCGGGGCAGTACCCGGACCCGCTTACGGGCGCTGTGAACGTGCCCGTCTACCTTTCCTCCACCTTTGAACTGACCGGCATCGGTACGGACCGGGGCTGGGACTACTCGCGCGCCGGCAACCCCACCCGCGACCGGCTTGAAGAGGCGCTGGCGGCGCTTGAAGGCGGCTTCAGCGGCCATGCCTTTACCAGCGGCATGGCGGCGATCTCGGCGCTGGTGGCCATGCTGCGCGCGGGCGACCACCTGATCTGTTCGCACAATGTATATGCGGGCACGGTGCGGCTCTTCGACCGGATCGTGTCGGGCTATGGAATCGATATCGAATATGTAGACACCAGCAACCTCAATGCGGTGGAAGCGGCAATCCGCCCCGCGACCAGGCTGATTCTCATCGAAACGCCCAGCAATCCGCTGATGGTTTTGACCGACATTGCGGCGGTAAGCGAGATTGCCCACGCCAGGGGCATCGAGGTGGGCGTGGACAATACGTTTATGTCGCCGGTGTTGCAGAGCCCGCTCGAGCTGGGCGCGGATATCGTAATGCACTCCACCACAAAATACCTGAATGGCCACTCGGACGGCCTGGGAGGGGCGCTGATCGGCTCGACGCCCGAGCACAAGGAGCGGTTCCTGCTGGTGCAAAAGGCGGCTGGTGGCGTGATGTCGCCCTTCGAGTGCTTCCTGGTGCTGCGCGGCATCAAGACCTTGCCTCTGCGCGTGAAGCAGCACGAGGAGAACGGGCGCGCCATTGCCGAGTTCCTCTCCACGCATCCCAAGGTGAGCCAGCTGGCCTATCCCGGATTGAAGAGCCATCCGCAGTACGATCTGGCCGTGAAGCAGCAGAGGGGCTTCGGATCGATGATGAGCTTCGAGCTGGAATCGCAGGCGGCCGCGGGACGGTTCCTGAAGGCGATCAAGATTCTCCTGAGCGCCGAGTCGCTGGGTGGGGTCGAGTCGCTGGCCTCTCACTCGGCCACCACGACACATGGTTCGGTGACCGAGGAGCAGCGCGCGGCCATGGGCATAACCCAGGGGCGCGTACGGCTATCGATCGGCATCGAGGACAAGGAAGACCTGATCGCCGACCTGGAGCAGGCGCTGGCGGCGGTGTAAGGCCTCCACCATTGGTCGAACTTCGTGGGTACCCATCCTTC
Organism: Occallatibacter sp.; assembly: GCA_050014455.1. Classification (GTDB taxonomy): domain Bacteria; phylum Acidobacteriota; class Terriglobia; order Terriglobales; family Acidobacteriaceae; genus Telmatobacter. The sequence goes on along the minus strand of JBEKDH010000005.1, from coordinate 21,290 downwards.
GCCAAAAGAAAGTGAAGGATGGGGCACCCGAATTTGAGGGAAGGTTAGTAATCCGAAAAACCTAGGGTGCGCTGCCTGCGGCTGGCGGCGGTTTAGCGAGGCCTCATGCTTGAGCCGATGCTTCTGTTGTCCATCGATACCTGCGGACCCTCGGGTTCCGTCGCCCTCGGCCGCGTGGCAAGGGAAGGGGTAGAGATCCTCGGCCAGATCAAGCTCGAAGGGCGCAGCTATTCAGCCATGCTGGTGGCGGCGGTGAGCGAATTGCTGGCGCGGAGCGGCGTCGAGTTGAAGAACCTGACGGCCACTGTAGCCGTTAACGGGCCGGGCAGCTTTACCGGTGTGCGCGTGGGGTTGAGCGCCGTGAAAGGCCTCGCCGAGGCCGCGCAAATTCCGGTGGTAGCGGTTTCGCGGCTGGAAGTCATGGCGGCCAAGGCGGGATTGGAATCGGCGGCTCTCGATGCGCATCGCCATGAGGTCTTTCTGCGCTTGGGGCGGCCGGACCACAAAGCGACAGAGATGCTGGCCGGAGCGCCGGAGCTTTCGAGGATCCACCCCGCCGGCGCGCGGATCGCAGTCTGCGACGATGCCGCCACGGCGCTGCTGGCTTCGGCCTGGCCGGACATCGAACTGGTTCGAACTCCCCCGCCAACTGCCGCCGATGCGCTCGAACTTTGTGTGCCGCGCGCCCTGGCCGGGAAGTTCACCGACCTGGCGCTGCTGGACGGCCATTACCTGCGCCGCTCGGATGCGGAGATATTCGGCGAGCCTGCCGCCCCGCAACGCATATGAATCCTTCCTTTGGCGATCGACTGCGCATTCGCTGCATGGGTCCCAGAGATGTGGACCGGGTGATCGAGATTGCGCGCAGCCTGGAGCAAGCGCCGCATTGGCAGCGCTCGGCATACCTTGCCGCTCTGGACCCCGAAGCGGCTCCGCTCCGCATTGCGCTGGTGGCTCAGGATATGGAAACCGGCGCAGTTCAGGGCTTTGCGGTCGCCCGCCTGCTTGCGCCGCAGGCTGAATTGGAGTCGATTGCGGTGGCTGCCGAGGGTCAGCGCCGCGGCGTGGCCCGCAGAATCTTCATGGCAATGGCCGAAGAACTCAGGATGGCGCTGGTTACGGATGTGCAGCTCGAAGTGCGCGCCTCGAACTCGCCGGCGCTGGCATTCTACCGGACGCTGGGATTTGCTATGACCGGCCGCCGCCCAGGCTACTACGCCGATCCCCTTGAAGATGCCATCTTGATGGAACTGCGCCTGGCCTGATCAGGGCTTGCCTCGTCTCCAGGGGCAGGCCGGAGTCCAGCGCCCGTTTGTGATCGCGGTCACTCATTTACGCGCTTCCGCCAGGAATCCACAGCCTAAAGTAACTTTCGGTTCTTTTCTCACTTGCCGTTTGCACCTCAAGGGCGATATATGTAAATGTTCAGTTACTACAGGAGGTGCTTGATGGATGAAGTACAGAATCCAACGTTGAGCGAAGAAATCGATCGTCTCCATGCCGAACATCGCCACTACGCTCAACGGTTGGAAGATTTGCTTCAAAAGCCCTATCTATCGGTAGAAGAACAGCTTGAGGAAGTGCGACTGAAGAAGCTGAAGCTGCACGCCAAAGATCTGATCTTCGCCCTGGAGCGCCAGCTTCCGGTTCTCGCATAGAGCAGGAAGCACCTCGGTTCATCCAGGCGAATCGGTTGAGGTTAAGCCTCGCTGAGTGGATGTGTGCCGCGTCGTAAGGGGCATTCTGGCTCCATCACAAGCGGCCTAGGGTGGGTGTTGTGCCCGATCGAACCGCCTGTCGGGCGGAAGAGCGAAATTGCCATAGGCCGGAGCGGAATGACCGTATAATCGTTTGGGACGATGGTTCGTGACGGTTACATCTACGGTTTGAGCTTGCTGGCGGTGGCGGCGGCGTTGGCGTGGGCTACGGGCAATTGGGCGTGGAGCATCGCACCTGTGCTTCTGGCGGCGTTTTTTCTGTGGTTCTTCCGCGACCCCCAGCGGACGATTCCCACCGGCGAGGGGTTGATTGTCTCGCCCGGAGACGGGCTGGTCACCGAGACGGTCATTATCGCTACCCCCGATGGATCCCGGCAGCGGATCAGCATCTTCCTGAGCGTATTCGACGTACACGTGAACCGTTCTCCCATCGGAGGCATTCTCACCAGTGTGCGCTATCGGAAGGGCGCGTACCTGAACGCCATGAACCCTGCCTCGGCAGACCGCAACGAACAGAATGTGGTCACCGTGCGCGGCCAGGGGGTTGAGGTCACCTTCAAGCAGATTGCCGGCCTGCTGGCGCGGCGCATCGTCTTCAACCTGAGCGAGGACGATACGGTGGAGCGCGGCCAGCGCGTGGGGCTCATCAAGTTTGGTTCCAGGGTGGATGTGCTGCTGCCGGCTGAGGCGGCTGTGCGGGTCAAGGTCGGGGAGCGCGTCAAGGGCGGATCGAGCGTGCTGGCAGCCATGCCGGCCGGAGAGCTGCTGTGAACGGCCGCGATCGCGCAGTGGCCAGGGCCAAGGCACAGGCACGGCTTCGCCGCGGCATGTTCCTGCTGCCCTCCTTGTTTACCATGGGCAACATTGCGGCCGGCTTCTTTTCCATTACCGAGACCATGAAGGCCATCAGCGGCGACGCCCAAACCCATCTGGATTGGGCAGCCATCGCCATCGTTCTCGCCATTCCGTTCGACGCTCTCGACGGCCGCATCGCCCGCATGACCAATACCACCAGCGAGTTCGGCAAGGAACTGGATTCGCTGGCTGACGCCATCACCTTTGGCGTCGCTCCCAGCCTGCTGGCGCTCGTCTGGGGATTCCATTTCCTTCCCAAGTCCATGAACCCCCAGTTGTACCTCCACATGCAGCAGGCCGGCGCCTTCATCTGTTTTCTGTTTCTCATCGGCGGGGTCTCGCGGCTTGCCCGGTTCAACATAAGCCACGATGCCCAGCCGCGCAATCCCGGCCGGCCTGATCGCAAGTACTTTGTGGGCATGCCGATCCCGGCGGCGGCCGGGATGCTAGCCTCCACGGTCCACTTCTGCTACGGCATCCCCATCGAGGATTGGTGGTGGTGGATCGCCATTCCCTGGCTGGTGATGGTGGGGCTGTGCGGATTCCTGATGGTCAGCACCTGGCGCTTCTGGTCGGGCAAGGAGATCAACTTCTCGCGCAGCCATCCATTTCAACTGCTTCTGGTGGTAGCGGTTGTGGTGTATGTTCTCTTCCGGTTCTCCAATTTTGTGTTTTTCGCAATTGGGCTGACCTACATGTTCTCTGGAATCTGGGCGCGGGCGGCGTACTCCTGGTCGTGGCGGCGAAGAAGAAGGCCGGCCGTCGCTCCCAGTCCCGAAGTTGAGCCAGACTCGGTGACGCCCTCATAGTCCTTTCAATCGAAAAAGGATGCCTGTGTACAAGATCGCCATTGCCGGAGCCTCGACCCTGCTGGGCAGGGAGTTGAAGGAAGCGCTGGAGGAGTCGCCTCTGGCGGCCGCCAACTTTGTTCTGCTTGACGAGGAAACCGCACAGGGCCAGTTGGACCAGGTCGGCGACGAGGTTACCTTCCTCCAGGCCATCCGCGACGATGCCTTTGAGCGCGTAGACTTCACCTTCTTCTGCGGCACTGAAAACCTGACTCGCAAGCACTGGCGCCAGGCGCTCCGCTCCGGCTCCACGGTGCTCGACCTCTCTGGCGCGCTGGACCAGGAGACCGGCGTGCTGGTGCGGGCTCCCTGGCTTGGTTCCGCGGTCGCCGCTCCCGACCTGTTTACCCCCGCCGTGGTTCCCGCCCATCCAGCTGCGCTGGCGCTGGCCCTGGTTCTGGAACGGCTGCAACTGGCCGCGCCGGTGCGCTTTGCCGCCGCCACGCTGCTACAGCCGGCCAGTGAGTTTGGCCGCGCCGCCATGGACGAGCTGCACCAGCAGACCGTGAACCTGCTCAGCTTTCAAGGACTGCCGCGCGCCATTTACGACTCCCAGGCAGCCTACAACCTGCTGGGCGGTCTGGGCGAGGGCGCCGCGGTGAGCCTGAGCGCGGTCGAAGCCAGAGTTCGCCGCCACTATGACGCGCTGGCGGCCGGGCGCTGGCCGGCGCTTGCCCTGCAGGTCATTCATGCTCCGGTCTTTCACGGCCAGACGTTTTCGATCGCCGTCGAAATGGAGCGGCCCGTCGAGATTTCCGCGCTGGAAGAGGCGTTGAGCGGTGACCACTTGGATTTGGTGCTGGAGGACACGGATTCGCCCTCCAATTTGGCCGCGACCGGCCAGAACGACCTCCTGGTCCGGCTGCGCCCCGAAGTGAGCAGCGGGCGCAACTCGAATGCGGCCTCACGCCTGTGGCTTTGGGCGGCCTGCGACAATCTGCGCCTGAACGCGCGGAATGCCGTGGAGTGCGCCCTGGACCTGCGCCGGTTGCGGCCTCAAGGGACGGTGCAGTAAGACTGCCCGATGCAGAAAAGGCGGAAGCAGCGCGGCCTACTCGCCGATCTGGAACAAGCTATCTCGAACGATTGGACCGGCGATGCTATGCGACTGCCATGCTTCCTGCCTGCCTTCCAGAAACAGGAAGACACCCCTGGAAATTCACTTGACAAGAAAACTGCGACGCTCTAATTTGGGGGAACGTCTGGAGCACCGGTAGCTGGCGTTCGCTAAATCGCAAGCAGCGTAGGCCCTCCCCACCGGTTGCATCCTTTCCCCCAGGAACGACCCAGAACGCGAGCACCTTTTCTGCAACGCTTTGATGCGGGCCGTGCGGCCTGTGTTCCCCTTTGCCTTGTTGAAGGACTGACGCCCAGCGCGCAGTTTTGCAACTTCAACGTGCTGCGATGTTCCTCGTCCATGTGAAGCAGGTCATGCACCCCAAGCGGAGTTTCGCGCGGAGCCGTGGATTTTCGGCAGTCGCTTCCGCGTCCGCTGGGGTGGTCGATAAGCAAACGCACCCGAGCGCTCCCTGCGCAAGGCCGGTGGAGGCAAGGGGAGAGTTGTGCTTCTATCGATGAAGACGATCTGCGCACCTGCGATTCGCCATCACAGCCCATCACCTTGCGATAGGAGATTCTGTATGAGCAACACGACACAAAACCTGGATTTGGCCGCCCTTGCCTCACGGACGGGACTGGCTGTGGCGAAACTGGCAGAGAACGACACTGTCTTCCGGGCAGCTGTCGATGCATTTCGCGCCGGAGATGGAGATAGCTTCACTCGGCTGTTGGGACAGATCGGCGCGCTCCCCTACTGCGAAGAGATATGTCGATGGTTCGCGAGCAAGGAGTGCGTGCTGGAATGCCTGGAACTTTGCGGGCCGGCAACGGGAGTTGTCACCGTGGAGCAGGTTGCCGCCTCCGCGATAGCAATCGCCAGGATCTCGCAAAGCGAGGAGCTTCTCGAGCGGCTGGCCGATGTGGTGGAACGCCGCGACGTGGCCGGCTACCGGGCCTTCATCGCGAGTCAGAAGCTGGAAGCCTATTGCCGGCTGATCTGCCACTGGGTTTGCACCATCCGCTTCGGCTTGATCTGCGAGGTGGTATGCATTCGCGAGGAGGTTCCGGAAAAGGAGCTGTCGGCCCAGTTGGCGGTAGCCGGCCAGGCGCTGGCTCAATTGGTCAGGAACGCTGCGGAACTGCGCGGGGTGATTGACGCGGCGGTTGCGCTCAACTGCGAATACCTGCAAGGAGTCGTGGCCGGGTTCAACGACTGTGTCTGGATTTGCGAATGGATCTGTAGTTGGCGCTCGATTCTCTTCTGCGGACCGATTTGCCGCCCGCTCGAGTTACCCAAAGACATCATCGAGGAGGAGCGCGCGTTCGCCGTGCTCTCTGGCCGTCTGGCGGACGAAGAGGGCGCGTATGCGGGATTCTTCGACGCCGTGAATGCAAGAGACCAAAAGGTCTTCTCGGCGCTCGTCGATAAGTACGATGTCGGGGCATATTGCCTCCAGCTCTGCCGCTGGGTGACGTTTGAAGTATGCACCCGCTTCTGCTTCTGCATTTGCCCTCAGCAGGAGACCATTCCCCTCTTCACCAAGGTGGGCCAATACCACGTCGCCACCTCGTTCAACGACTTTCAGCCGAACGGCACCACCACCGTGGGCGGATATGCCTTCTCAACCACCGTCAACCTGAACGGGATCATTCCCGATGGCACGGCTCCCGACCCGCTGGAGTACCGCTTCACCTATGTGAATCTGGCCATCGGCGGAACGCCCATTCCCATCACCGGCACGATGATTCCGGCGACCTCGATCATCGGCCAGCTCGAATACTACTACTGGGATACGTCCCTATTGGCATGGCTGGTAGGTTCCACCGACTTCTACGTCAACAACCCGGCGGCCACCGTCAGCATTCCGCAGCAGATTGGGCCGCCGCTCAGCGTGGTTGTCGATACTGACCCGGATGCCGACGGCTGGATCCAGGTGCCGCGCCAGAACGACCTTACTCCCGGCGGCGTTGGCCGCTTTGTGCCGACGGGGCTGCTGGCCCAACTGGACACAACGCAACTGACGTACGAGCCATTCGACCTGACGGTTGCGGGGCCGGGTCTGCCGGTGGTTGCGGGGGCGCCGGTTCCGGCGGCGCAGCAGTCGGTGAAGCCGCTCTTCCAGATCAACTTTGAGGCGCGCAACGTGACCACCCTGGCCAGCGTGGGCAGCAACTCGCTGGATGTGATCGCGCTCAGTAACACCGAGTACAAGTACAGCCGCCATCCCGATTGGGCCGGCTCCACGGTAACCCTTCCGCCGGTCGTCTCGCTTGATATTGTCGAGATGCAGGCGGGCGGCTGCCAGCCGCTGGGCGTGAGCGCCGACACATTGCACATCCTGTACACTGCCTACCATCCCTATCTGGGCAGTTACTCTGTGCAGTTCGTTGGGCCCGCGCCTTTGCCGACCGTTACAGTGCCTGCGATTCCTGTCGACGGAGACGCCTACTCGGGTGCGGCTGGCCTGGCTGTCGACATCAGCATGCTGGTGCCATGCGCTTACGTGGTCTTCCTCAACGCCAACCTCAACCTGACCAATGGAGATGTCGTGTTGTATGGAACCTTCCAGGACTTCATCGCATTCTGCAGATCGTGACGGCGTGAAGTTTCTGTTGCGCTTCGGCGTGGCTGCCCTGGCAACCTGGCGGGTAACTCACCTGCTGGCGCGCGAGGACGGCCCCGCCGCGGCCATAGCACGGGTGCGGGAGAAACTTGGGGAAAGCCAGCTGGGCGAACTGATGGACTGCTTTCAGTGCGCCAGCGTCTGGGTGGCAATTCCCTTTGCGTTCTATGCGGCCCGCAAGCCCGCCGATCGCATTGCGGCGTGGCTTGCGCTCTCCGGGGCCGCATGCCTTATTGAAGAGGCAGTTTCGCCGGAGCCAAAACAGAAAGGAGATTGCGATGAGTTGCTGCGGACGGAGACGTCAAGCCTTTAAGGCGTGGCTGGCGCCGCGGCCCGTTCGCCTGCGCTTCCTTGGCGATGGAAAAGCTGAAGTCAAGGGCGCTGGGACCGGGAAGCCTTACGTCTTCACTGAGACCGCTCGGGAGACAGACGTGGACCCGCGTGATGCCAGAGAGATTCTGCGAAGCCCACAGTTCGCCCTGGCATGATGCCCCGTGGCGCGTAGCCGCGATACTCTGAAGGTCATGCGCACGGCCTACATCGGAATGGGCGGCAACCTGGCCAGTTGGGCGGGGACAGCGCGTGCCATTTGGTGGCATCCTTGCTCAAGTCGTGCTACCCTTTTTCCATGCAGGTGACCCTCAACATCCCCGACGATTTGGCCGCTCAGGCTCAGGAGCGAGGTTTCGTCCTCGAAACTTATGTGCGCGAACTGATGCGAGAAGACCTCTCGGGGAATCCTGATCGAAACGGTCAGCGGCGGAAGGCGGTCGAGGCCATGCTCGACTTTGCGGAGAGGCATGCCGCTACGCTCGGCGGGCTCGGCTTGAAGAGCATGGTGCATGAAGGGCACAAATACTGATGCCGTTCGTGCTCGATGCCTCGATGACCATGAGCTGGTGTTTTGCCGATGAAAGTACGCCCTATGGTCGTAGTGTTCTTGCATCGCTTCTGGATACTTATGCCGAGGTTCCCGCACTTTGGCCTTTTGAAATTGCCAACGTGTTGGCTGTCAACGAAAAGAGAGGGCGTATTGCGGAAGCGATTTCCCTTGAATTCCTGCAGACGCTTTCTGGCCTCGATATTCGCATCGACAAATCTTCTCCTGCGCCAGACGGCAAGACCCTGCTGCCCATCGTGCGCCGTTACGGACTTACCGCCTACGACGCGGCCTATATGGAATTGGCAAAAAGAAAGGGACTGCCCCTTGCGTCGTTTGACAAGGAGTTGATTGCCGCTGCCTCGTTGGAAGGTATCCCGCTGGTTGGGCATCGGACATGAGCCTTGTATCAGGCGCCGCGATAACCTGAAAGTCATGCGCACGGCCTACATCGGAATGGGCGGTAACCTGGCAAGCTGGGCTGGCGAGCCAGAGGCAACGCTGGCGGCTGCGGCCTTGCGGCTGGAGTCGCTGGGGCGGGTGGCGAGCCGGTCGTCGCTCTACCTGACCGAGCCGGTTGGCTTTGCCGAACAGCCGCCGTTTGTGAATGCCGTCGTGGCGCTCGCAACCGAGCTGACCCCGCGGGAGCTGCTGGATGGCCTGCTGGCCATCGAACAGGAGTTTGGCCGGGACCGGGCGTCGGGATTCGCGAACGGGCCGAGGACGCTGGATCTGGATATCCTGCTCTTCGGCGACTTGACATTCAGTGAGCCGGGGCTCGATATTCCCCATCCCCGGCTGGCCGAGCGCGCCTTCGTGCTGATTCCTCTCAACGAGATTGCGCCTGAGGTTGTTGTGCCAGGTTGCGGGGAGCCGGTCGCGCAGTTGGTGGTATCCCAGGTCTCAAAGGCGAGGCCCTTCGGCAAGCTCAGGGCAGGCTCTGGGGCTCCCAGCTCTGTGGAAGGCTCAAGAGGCGGAGCCGCTGCTGTCGTCCGGCTGCAAAGCGATACATGGGACAGCCGGTAGAATCGTCTGGTGGCCCTCGAATTCAACGTAATTGCGGCGAGCGAAGCGGGCGGGCGGCGGGGCGAGCTCCGCCTGCCTCACCGCGCCGTGCAGACGCCGGTCTTCATGCCTGTGGGCACCGCCGGAACGGTCAAGGCCGTGCCGCAGGATGTGTTGGAATCGCTGGGCGCCGAGCTGATCCTGGGCAACACTTACCACCTCTACCTGCGGCCTGGCCACGAGGCTATCCGGCGCATGGGCGGGCTGCACCGCTTCATGAGCTGGCCGCGGGCGCTGCTCACCGACTCCGGCGGCTTTCAGGTCTTCAGCCTGAGCGGGCTGCGCAAGGTGAGCGACGAGGGTGTGCGCTTCCGCTCGCACCTGGACGGGAGCAGCCATTTCTTCACCCCCGAGCACTCGATGGACGTGCAGATCGCGCTGGGCGCGGATATTGTGATGGCCTTCGACGAGTGCACTGAGTACCCCGCCGAACGGACCAGAGCGCAAGAAAGCCTGCGCCTCACCATGGCTTGGGCGCGGCGGTCGCTCGATTACTTTCGCGCGCACTGCGACGAAGTCGTATGGTCGGGTGCCACAGGTCCGGGGTCCCCGCGGACAGGCTCTCGTCCGTGGGGTGGAGGTTCCTCGCACTCGGGGACCTGGGAAGGCTGGGTGCCCCAGATTCCGATTTTGGGACCTGGGAACGCCGCTGGCCGGACGCAAAGCCTCTTCGGCATTGTGCAGGGCGGAACCTACCGCGATCTGCGCCGCGAAAGCGCCGCGCGGCTTGTCGAGATGGACTTCGACGGCTACGCCATCGGCGGCCTCAGCGTGGGCGAGCCGCGCGAAATGACGCAGGAGACCATCGCCGAGGTGCTGCCGCTGCTGCCCGCCGGCAAGCCCCGCTACCTGATGGGCGTGGGCTACCCGGACGAGATTGAGCAGTATGCGCGCATGGGCGTGGACATGATGGACTGCGTGCTGCCCACCCGCGCCGCGCGCCATGGGCTGCTCTTCACCAGCGAGGGGCGGCTGAACATCAAAGGCAAAAAATATGCCGAAGACCAAGGCCCGCCCGACCCCGCCTGCCAGTGCATGGTCTGCCGCCGCTACTCGCGCGCTTACCTGCGCCACCTGATGCAGGCCGGCGAAGCGCTCTCGGGAACGCTGAACACCATCCACAATCTCGCCTACTATTTGGGAGTCATGGAGCGGGTGCGGCAAGATCTTGCCACACCATGAATCATTCGATAGCAGTGCAAGGAATAGTACGGTGTTCCCCGCTCTATTTCCCCAGCCGCCAAACGACTCCGGTCAAGATGCGCACATGATTCTGTGCTGTACCGGTGCTTGTCAGATAGTCCGCGCCAATGCGCCACGAGAGCTTCTTGCGGATGGGATAATCCACCCCTCCGCCGAAGGCCATAGCAAAGTAGTTCCCCGAGGTTGCGGAAGTTGCGAGCATACTAGGCAAAACCGAGCCGTTGATTGTGTCGGTCTGCGATTCATTCACGCTTTTATGTTCTCCTCCGGCCAGAAAACGACCATACGCTTTCGCCTTGCCCGCCGGGAAATAGAACTGCGGACCAAAGAGGAAAGTGTAAACCGTGGGATCTGAGACTGTGAGCTGATAGGCATCGGTGAACGTGCAGCTCAGCGTGCAAGGTATGGTTGTTGTTGTCAGCGTGGTTGTGATCGAGTCGGTCGCCTTGCCGTAGTTACCGCTGAAGTCCGTTGTAAAGCCGAACCATGGTGTCAGATCGGCTGTTACCGATCCGTTCCAGCCGTAAAGCCCCATGCGCGGATTGAAGTTTAGGGTCGGTGTCGATGCCGGAGTCGTCTGACAAGTGGAGGTGGTGGAACTCGAACTTGAGGTGCAATTTTCAGTAATCGATCCATTCGGTAAATTGACCGAGAGCACTTCGTAGTTCAGGTACGAGAATCCGCCAAACACCTCCGCTTTCGGTGTGCTTTGCGCGAAGAGTGGAATGCTGCAGGCAAATAGAACCAGAGTAGACAATACTTGGCGCATTGATCCGTTCTCCAATGGTATGGATTGGCATGTGTGCACCATCGTACCAGAAAACTCCGAACCGATTTCAATGGGGTATCGGGAACACTCAGCTTCATCCACAATCTCGCCTACTATATGGGAGTCATGGAGCGAGTGCGAACGAGCCTTCAACCGGAGGGCTGAAGGCTCACTCCTGGCCGCCGATACTCCCGCCCAGCAGTTGCTTCAGCGCCTGGACGTACTCGGTCAGTGCCTCGCGGCCGGCGTCGGTCATGCGGTAGATGGTTTGCGGCTTGCGCTGAACGAACTTCTTTTCGACCGTCACGTAGCCGGCCTCTTCGAGTTTGAAAAGTTGAGCGCCCAGGTTGCCGTCGGTCGAGCCGGTCTTCGCGCGCAGCCAGGTAAACTCCGCCTCTTCGACCCCAATCAGCAGCGAGAGCAAGGCCAGGCGCAGCTTCCCGTGGACTACAGGATTCAGCTCCGGCAGCTCAGGCATGGATCGCACCCCGCTGCTTGCGCAGGCGAGCCTCGCAAACCATTCCGTAGATGCCGAAGACGATCTGGCAGAAGAAGATGGCAACCAGCAGCGCGATCGAACTCTGTGTAACCGTGCCAAAGCAGGAGGCCACCGCCGCCGCCCACCACACCGCCGCGCAGGCAAACTGCTGCTTCCACCTGAGAAGCATGGCGGAAGCCGCATTCGATGTACCCAGCATGGCCGCAATCACCGCAACATAGACCTGCTGGTCGCCCCTGCCGCTCACACCCATCGAGAACAGGAGGATGAACATCGAAATTCCCATCGCGATCCAGATGGATGCGATGGCGCGGCCTGCGGTCGTCGCCGGCTGCTTGCTATCGTTGCCTCTACGCTTCCGAACCGCAAGAAACCAGGTCAGCAGAAAGGCCGCCGTCATGGTTATCGGCCAAGCCAGGTAGGCGCGCGCCCAGATGGCCGAACCGAAGCCCCAGGTGGACCAGGCGATCGCCACATAGTACGCCACCCCCCACAGAATGAAGGTCCAGGCGTAGCTTTCGGTGCTCCGCCGTCCCTCGGCGATCATGGTTTCGATCAGGCTCAACCTGTCTTTCAGTTCCAACTCTTCATTGCTTGCTGTCATGCCAATTCTCCTATGAGGGCTCTGTTTGTCTCCAGAGTGTTCCTCTATAAGGAGTACTCTATGTTATAGAGTATCGAATGTCAAGAACTTTTTTCAACTTTCTTTTGACCCTCGCTTTGGAGATTTACGCCGGGATGAACCAGGAGGGCTGGGAGTCCTGCTTCGAGAACTTTCCCTTCGGCTTTAGTTGCGATAGCCTCGACCGCGCCTCGCTGAGTTCCCTCAGCTCCCCCGCCACGCGCTCAAGCAAGCCCGCCCAATCGCCGGGGCTTCGCTGGCGGAATAGCCTTGCCGTGGGGTACCAGGGAGTGGTCTCGATCGCCTGCATCCAGCGCCAATCGCTCAGATGGGGCAGCAGAATCCAGACCGGCCTGGCCATGGCGCCGGCCAGGTGGGCGATGCAGGTGTCGGTGGTGATGACCAGATCGAGCGTGGCCAGCATGGCGGCCGTTTCGGCCAGATCCTTGTCCGTGCTCGACCCGTCCCAGACAAAGACGCTGCCGGCCAGACCGGACAACTGCTCCGCCGCCTCGCCCTTTTGCAGGGATATCCAGTTGATGCCCGGCGTGAGCACCAGGGGGAGCAGCGTCCTAACCTCCATGGAGCGCTGGCGGTCCGCCTTGTAGCGGGGATTGCCCGCCCAGGCAAAGCCCACGCGCAGAGGCCGATGGGCAAGGCCGGAATAGGACTGCGGATCGGGCCGAACATATGGAGTTCTCGCGCGCTTCTCAAATGCAAGCAGCGGATCGGTTCCCAGGTAGGCGCCCGGCCAGGGAACCGTCTCCAACTTTGTGCCAAACACGGCCGGCAGGCTCAGCAGCGGGCACTCCAGGTCGAATTGCGGCGGCCCGCCGCGGCGAACGCCCAGCAGCGCGATCTCCGCCTGCCCGGCGCGCACCGTAGGCAGCGAGCGCATCAGGCGCTCGACCGGCGCCTGCACTTCGAGAATCGCCGTCCCGCCGCGCGCGGCAACCAGGTTTGCATAGCGGCAGAACTGGATGGTATCGCCCAATCCCTGTTCTGCGTGGAGCAGCACGCGGCGGCCTTCGAGCGGTTCGCCCTGCCAGCGGGGCTGGGAAAAGACGCGCGGACTGCGATAAACTTCGCGGAAGCGCCAGCGCGCCTCATAAGCCGGCCAGCCGTGCAGCCAGTCGCCCAGCCTGAGCTGCGTCAAGGCGAGGTTGTATTGCGCGCCGGGGTGGGTCGGATCGCGCTCGACCGCCGTTTGGTGGGCCCGCAACGCCTCATCCATCCAGCCCATATCCAGCAGGGAGTTTCCTCGGTTGGATGCGGCGGCGCGGTTACCCAGCGCCTCGGCCCGTTCAAAGACCTCGATTGCTTCAACAAAGCGGCCTTCGCTGTGAAGCAGAATACCGTGCATGTTCACGGCCTCGGCGTGGTCTGGATCGCGCACCAGAGCCCAGCGCAGCCAGCCCCAGGCGCCGGCGAGGTCGCGTTCCGCCGCGCGGAACTGGCACCAGGCCACCAGCGTCTCCGCCTGCTCGGGATCGATCGCGAAGGCCTTGCGCAGGTGCGCCTCCGCCTCCCGCGGGCGTCGGCGTTCCCGCTCCAGCATGGCCAGGTTGACCCAGCCCGCAATCAGGTCCGGGCGCAGCTCGACGGCCCGCAGCAAGGCCGCTTCGGCAAAGATTTCGCGACCCTGCTCGCGCAGCAGGCTACCCAGGTTTAGCCAGGCAGCGGCAAAGTCCGGACGCAGGACCAGCGCCCGCCGGTAGCGCGCTTCGGCCTGCTTCGGCCGCCCCAGCCGCGCCAGCGCAAACCCCGCGGCAAACTCGCCCTCGGGCAGACGGGGCCGCACAGCAATCGCCTGCTCGTAGCGCTCCAGCGCCTGCTCATACCGGCCCATGGCGGCCAGCGCATTGCCCAGGCCCAGGTGCGCAGCCACCAGCGCCGGCTGCCGATTGAGCGCCAGCTCAAACTCCATTGCCGCTTCCTCGGCGCGTCCGGTGGCGATTTTGAGCTCGCCCAGCCCCATCCGGGCCAGCGCATTCCTTCCGTCTCGTAGAATGGCCTGGCCGTAGGCGCGCTCCGCTTGGTGGTTTCGACCGGCGGCCTTCAGCGCCTGGCCCAGAGCGATCCATGCGGCGATCATCTCCGGCGCCACGTCAACGGCCCTCTCAGCCGTTTTCACCGCGGCCTCGAACTGGCGGCTGGCCAGCGCTACCAGGCTGATGCCCACCAGCGCTTTGGGCTGGCGCGGGTTCTCATTCAGGATTCGCTGATAGCCCTGTGCCGCCTCGGCCAGCCGGCCGGCCAATCCTCCCGCTGAATCGTCATTGCGCTGTACCATTGCGAATGCCTCTCCAAGGAGACCTTCGTCGTGAGCGACGCCGAAGGTAGGCCCGGGGGCACCGTCGAAAGGCTGCCTGGGTGCAATGGAAGGAGGGCACTCGGCTGCTCTTCGCACCACCGGCCGGAGCCTTCCAAGTCGATAAGCTGGAGGCTAGAGTCTTTCTCGCCGGTTTTCAATCGGAATTTCCTGGCGGCATCTGTTTTGCCGAGTGAGGTTTCCCGCTTCTCTTTCCCGTTCACTTTCGGGAATGCCCGGCAAGCCTCCGGATTTACACTGGTGAAGGCATTTTTCGGAGTACTTATGAACGATGAATCCTCTCTTGAAGCACGCGTTCCGCTGTTGGAGCGCGACGGGGTCCCCGCCGAGGTGGCCGTTCTGTACGACAGGCTCTATGCCGACCGCGGCGTGGTGCCCAATATGTTCAAGGCGCTGGCCAACGCTCCAGAGCTGGTGCTGGGCATTGCCGCGCTGCTCAAGCCGCTGATGGCCGAAGGCGCGCTGAGGGGCTGGTACAAGGAGCTGATCGCCACCCGCGTGGCGGCGCTGAACGAGTGCGAATACTGCGTCAGCGCCCACCGCTTTCTGGCCGGCAGGCGCGGCGCCACCCCCGAGCAGATAGCCAGCCTGAATGAGTTCGAGACTGGCTCCTTCACTGAAAAGGAAAAGGCGGGCTTCCGTTACGCCAGTCTGCTCCACGGCTCGGGCCACGCCGTCGACGAAGCGGCCTTCGCCGAGCTTAGCGAGCATTTCAGCCTGCAGGAGATCGTCGAGCTGACCGCCGTGGCCGCGGCCTTCGAGTTTTTCCCCCGCGTCACGTCAGCCTTGCAGATTCCGGTCACGCCCCTTCCCGAGGAGAGTGAAGCGGCGAATCCAACCGGCTGCTAGTGCTGTAGTTGTATTTCTTTCAACGCGGGAAACTGGCAGCCACAATCTCCTCCGCCCGGCCCAGCCACTCGGCGCGCTGCTTGGGCGTGCTGGCGATCACCACGCTGAAGGTCTCCCGGACGACGTTCTTCACCCCGCAGAAATCGAGAATGCACGTCTTCCAGAGTCGGTCGAGCGGGTCGCCGAAGAGTTCCATCTCGCGCTCTGGCGGAGTGTTGGAGGTATTGAAGACAACCGCCGTCCGCGCCCGCAGCAGGCCCATCGGCACTCCCTCGCCGCCATCGCCCGCCTGGAATTCGTAGGCGACGCCGGGCCGGAAGACGCGGTCGATCCATCCCTTCATGGCCGCCGGGGGCTGGCCCCACCAGTTGGGATGAACGATAACCAATCCATCCGCGCGCCGCAGCTCGTCGCAGTAGCGAACAATATCCGCGGACGGCGGAGCCTTCATGTCCAGCTCGGAGGCGGGCAGCAGCGGATCGAAGCCCTCCGCGCATAGATCATGGAACAGAACGGTGTGCCCTCCGCGCTCAAGCGTGCGGCAGGCGGCATGGGCGATGGCGTGGTTGAAGCTGCGCCGCTCGGGATGCGCGAGAATGACCAGGATTTCCATGGATAATCGCCAGCATAGCATGGCGTCTTCTAGCCAAACCGGGCATTCCGGCCGGTTTGGACTCGATCCGCATGGGCAGGAGGGCTGGGCTGCCCGATATGGCCGGCGCTGGGAGTAAATCACCTATAAGGAGGAGTCATCGGACCTGATTATGTCAACCATACAAGTGTGATGTAGCTCACAGCGCATCGTTGTCTCTGCTGCGTACCTTGACCCTCATTGATCGGCGAACCATCGGCGGCTTCCCCTTTGCGCTCCGCCGCTGCCAGTCGTTCTTACCGGTTTCAGCACGCAGAGAGCACAGAGCGAGGTAGGCATGGGTCAGTCAATTTGGAATTCAATGGAGAAAAAGGGTTACAGCCGCAGAGATTTTCTGCAATTCTGCGCCGCGGCCGCAACCGCGGCCGGGTTCGGGCAAACCGGCGTCGCCCAGGTCGTCTCGGCCTTTGAGAAGAAGGAAAAGCCGGCCGTCGTGTGGATGCACTTCCAAGAGTGTACCTGTTGCAGCGAGTCTTTCATTCGCGCCTCGCACCCCATTGTGGTGGACGCGCTGCTGGATGTGCTGGACCTGAACTATACAGAAACCCTGATGGCTGCCTCCGGCTTCCAGGCCGAGAAGTGCCTGTCCGACACCATCGAGAAGAACAAGGGCAAGTACATCGTGCTGGTGGAGGGCGCTGTGCCTACGGGCGACGACGGCGTTTACTGCATGATCGGCGGCAAGACCGCGGAGTCGATCTTGCAGACCGTTGCCAAGGATGCCGCGGCGATCGTGGCCTGGGGCAGTTGCGCCTCCAACGGGTGCGTCCAGGCGGCCAAGCCGAATCCCACCGGCGCCACGCCCATCTACAAGCTGGTGAACAAGCCTGTGATCAATGTGCCCGGCTGCCCGCCCATCGCCGACGTGATGATGAGCGTGGTCACCCACCTGCTGGTGCTGGGCCAACTTCCGGCCCTCGACAGCCAGAACCGTCCCAAGGAGTTCTACGGGCGGCGCGTCCACGACACCTGCTACCGCCGCCCCAACTACGACGCCGGCCTCTTCGTCGAGTCCTTTGACGACGAGAATGCGCGCAAGGGCTATTGCCTCTACAAGATGGGCTGCCGCGGCCCGGTCACCTACAACGCCTGCTCGGTGACCAAGTGGAACGAAGGCACCAGCTATCCCATCCAGTCGGGCCACGGCTGCATCGGTTGCAGCGAAGCCGGCTTCTGGGACAACGGCCCGTTCTACCAGCATCTGGCGTCCTTCCCCGGCTTCGGCATCGAGAGCACGGCGGACACGGTGGGCGCGGTGGTCGGAGTGGCCACGCTGGCCGGCGTCGCAGCGCACGCGGTGGTCACCAACGTTCGCAAACGGAAAGTGATCGCGGAAGTGCACGCCGAAGATCAAAAGGAGTCGTGAGGTCCAATGACACGCGTAATCGTCGATCCCGTAACTCGCATTGAAGGCCATCTGCGCATTGAGGCAGTGGTGGAAAATGGCGTCATCACCGACGCATTCAGCGCAGGCACCATGGTGCGCGGCCTGGAGAAGATTCTGATGGGCCGCGATCCTCGCGACGCCTGGGCCATTACCGAGCGCGTGTGCGGCGTCTGCACCACCGTTCATGCTCTCACCAGCGTGCGCGCGGTTGAAAATGCGCTGGGCATCGCGATTCCCCCCACCGCCGAGCTCATCCGCAACATCATGATGACCACGCAGTACGTGCAGGATCACGTGATTCACTTCTATCACCTGCATGCGCTGGACTGGGTGGACATCGTCAACGCGCTGAAGGCCGATCCGAAGAAGGCCGCGGAACTGGCGCAATCGTTCTCCAAGTGGGACAAGAACACCCCCGCATATTTCTCCGAGGTGCAGGACAAGATCAAAGCCTTCGCGGCCAGCGGCCTGGGTATCTTCGCCAACGGCTATTGGGGCCATCCGGCCTACAAGCTGCCGCCGGAGGTGAACCTCATCGCCGTGGCGCACTATCTGGATGCTCTCCAGTGGCAGAAGGAGATCGTCAAGATCCACGCCGTCTTCGGAGGCAAGAATCCGCATCCGAATTACCTGGTGGGCGGCGTTCCCTGCTCCATCAATGTGAACGAAGTGGCCGCTATCAATGGCGAGCGGCTCAACCTGGTTGCGCGGCTCATCAGCCAGGCGGATGAGTTCCTGAACCAGGTCTACATCCCCGATCTGCTGGCCGTGGCTTCCTTCTACAAGGACTGGGCAAGCTGGGGCGGCGGGTTGACGAACTACCTCAGCTATGGCGAGTTCCCCACCCAGGGATACGGCAAGCCGGAGGCATTCAAGTATCCTCGCGGTGTGGTGCTCAATCGCGACCTAAGCAAGGTGTATCCGGTCAACGCCACCGATTCCCAGGAGATCAAGGAGTACATCGCCAGCTCCTGGTACAGCTACGAAGGCGGAGACGGCGTCGGCATTCATCCCTGGGCCGGCGAAACCAGGCTGAATTACACCGGACCCAAGCCGCCCTTTGAGACGCTGGAAGGGCATCAGAAGTATTCATTCCTGAAGACTCCGCGCTGGAAGGAAAATGCGATGGAAGTGGGCCCGCTGGCGCGGTTGCTGGTGGCCTTCGCCTCCGGCCGCACCGACGTGCAGGAGCTGGTAAAAGACACGCTGGGCAAGCTCAACGTGCCCGTTGCCGCGCTCTTCTCCACGCTGGGCCGCACTGCGGCTCGCGGCCTGGATGCGGCGCTGGCCATGATCTGGCTCAAGGAGTTCTACGGCCAGTTGATGGAGCGGGTAAAGATCAACGAAGTCTCCACCTTCAACGGCGAGCTGTGGGAACCCAAGAGCTGGCCGGCGGATGCCGAGGGAGTTGGCTTGACCGAGGCTCCTCGCGGCGCGCTGGCGCACTGGATCAAGATTCACAACGGAGCCATCGCGAACTATCAGTTGGTTGTGCCCACCACCTGGAACGGTTCGCCGCGCGACGCCAAGCAGCAGCGCTCGTCCTTTGAACAGGCGCTGATCGGCACGCCGGTGGCCAAGCTCGATCAGCCGGTGGAGATTATCCGCACCATCCATTCCTTTGACCCGTGCCTGGCCTGCGCCGTGCATTTGTACGATCCGCAGGGACGGCACCTTCACCAGGTTTCATTCGAGTGAGGGCTATGAGTACCCATGGCATTGGCGTAAGGGACGCGTTTCGCACGAACGGCGATCAGCCAGTCGAGTACCGGCGCGTGTACGTGTGGGAACTGCCGGTGCGCGTCTACCACTGGATCAACGCGGTGGCCTTGGTGCTTCTCTGCGTCACCGGCTACCTGATCGGGGCTCCCATCCGGGCGTTCTACGCTGCCGAGGCCTATCAGCAGTACTGGTTCGGCTGGGTGCGGTTTATCCACTTCGTTTGCGCGTTCGTCTACGTTTTCAACTTTCTGGCGCGGCTCTACTGGGGTTTTGTCGGCAACAAGTACTCCCACTGGAACGCCTTCTTCCCGCTCAAGAAATCTCAGCAGCAGGAGATCGTGGACGTCATCAAGGCCGACGTGCTCGAGACCAAGCTGCACGGGCCCATCTCGACAGGGCACAACGCGCTGGCCGGCGTGATCTACTTCGGCACCTTCCTGGCGTTTGTCTTCCAGACGATTACCGGCTTTGCGCTTTACTCCAGCATGAGCAACTCGTGGCTGCCGCGGATGTTTACCTGGGTGGTGCCGCTGATGGGCGGCGAGTTCGGCGTGCGCTTCTGGCACCACACCTTCCTGTGGTTCTTTGTCACCTTTGTCATCGTCCACGTCTATCTTGCCTTCTATCACGACTACATCGAGGGCCGGGGCACGGTATCCTCGATCATAGGCGGATGGAAGTTCGATAGGGTGGAGAAGGGTGACAAATAGCCAGGAAACGAATAACCGGGTAAAGACGCTGGTGCTGGGGCTGGGCAACGTCCTCATGGGCGATGAAGGCATAGGCGTGTACGTCGTAAGGGCTCTGGAGTTGCACACTCTGCCGGAGGGGACGGAGTGCCTGGACGGCGGCACCGGCGGGTTCGTCCTGCTGGAGCCGCTCCAGAGCGCCGACCGCATTGTGCTGGTGGACGCCGCGGCGGACGGCAACCCGATCGGGACCGTAACGCGCACCACGCCGCGGTTCTCGCGCGACTATCCGCCCACGCTCACCGCCCACGACATCGGCGTCAAGGATCTGCTGGACGTCTTTTACATCCAGGGCGGAGAACGCGAGGTCGTGCTCTACGCCATCACTATCGACCCGCAACAGCCGATCCGGATGAGCCTCTCCGCCGAAGGCGCAAAGGCCGCCGAAGAGGCCGTCGAGCGGATTCTGGCTGAGTTGCGATCGACCAGTCCCGCCTGACCGCTCGACATCCTCTGCGAAGAACTCGACGCGCTTTGCCAACCTGCCCAAGACAAAAGAGTCTAAGAGACTGCCGGAGCCTGAAAAACTGCCGGAATGTTAGAATGGAGGGGATGCCTATGCCCCTGAAAACGCTTTTGCTGAATCCGCCCTCGTTTGAGAACTTTGACGGTGGCGCGAGCTCGCGCTGGCCGGCGACGCGCGAGATTGAGTCCTACTGGTACCCCGTGTGGCTGACCTACCCGGCCGGCCTGCTCGAAGGTTCCCGCCTCCTCGATGCTCCTCCGCACCACGTTTCCGCCCAGGAGACCATCAACATCTGCAAGGAATACGAGTTCCTTGTGCTCTTTACCTCGACGGTCGGGTGGGAAGGCGATCAGCGCCTGGCCGAAGCCATCAAGGCCGCCAACCCAGCCATTCGCATCGCGTTTGTTGGCCCTCCGGTGACCACTGACCCGGACCGTGCCCTGAACGAGTGCCCGGCGCTGGACTTCATCTGCCGCCGCGAGTTCGATTATTCCGTGGTCGAGTTTGCCCAGGGCAAACCGCTCAACGAGATTCTCGGCATCAGCTACAAGCTGGACGGCAAGATCGTGCACAACCCCGACCGGCCCCAGATCGAAGACCTGGATGCAATGCCCTGGGCTACAAAGATTTACAAGCGCGACATGGACGTGACGCGCTACAACGTGCCCTTCCTGCTCCATCCCTTTATCGCGCTCTACTCCACGCGCGGCTGCCCATCGCAGTGTACCTTCTGCCTGTGGCCGCAGACCCTGAGCGGTCATGCATGGCGCAAGCGGTCTACGGATGACGTGGCCGCCGAACTGGCC
Source organism: Occallatibacter sp. (assembly GCA_050014455.1). GTDB lineage: Bacteria > Acidobacteriota > Terriglobia > Terriglobales > Acidobacteriaceae > Telmatobacter. The sequence goes on along the minus strand of JBEKDH010000005.1, from coordinate 185 downwards.
TGGGCGAAGCAGAACTTCCCCGATGTGAAGGAGTTCTTCTTCGACGACGATACCTTCAACATTCAGAAGGTGCGGACCATCGAGCTGTGCGAGAAGCTCAAGCCGCTGGGCCTTACCTGGAGCTGCACCTCGCGCGTCACGACAGACCGCGAGACCCTCAAAGCCATGAAGGATGCCGGCTGCCG